>KL569415.1:118192-119530 GCA_000715685.1 Streptomyces lilacinus | reverse complement strand
GATGTGTATAAGAGACAGCGCTGGTACCGTCTCGGCAGCCGTGAAAGCACGCAAGGAGGTGAGACCCATGAAGGCTGTATCCGTATGGGTGCTCCCCCTTTTCGTCACGGTGGGCGATTGACGTAGGTGTCGCCGGGAGCGCCACAAGCAAGGCACTCCTGAGAGGCAACACCTATGAACTCTGTGCATTCCCCTTCGGGCACGGACAACCACGCGGTTGTGGTCACGCGGCTTTCGGACATGCAGTGGCACGCCGTGGAGGACGACCGGGAGGTCGGCCGGGGCGAGGCTTCGCGCCGACCCGACGGACGACTCTTCATCAGCATCGACGCGTGGCACGACGCGGTCTTCGATCGCATCGCCGACACGATGCTGGCGGACCTGCCGACACCGCTGCACACCGTCGTCGACGAAGCCGATCACGACTCGAGGTCCGCCTGGGAGCGGGTCGGCTTCGCCGCCGCACGCCGCGAGTGGGGATATGTCGTGCCCACTGACCCACAGGTCACCGGGCTCGGCTCGACGCGGCTCCCGGCAGGCGTGACGATCGTGCCCGCCGGCGCGGCGGAGGAAGGCCCGCTGCGCGCCCTGGATCGCGTCATCCGGGAGGAGGTCGAGGCCACCGTCGGATGGCAGTCGATGCCGGCCGAGGTGCTGCCCCGCCCGGCCGGGACCACCGTGCTCGACCCGTCGAAGTACGCGGTGGCGCGGCACCGCGACCAGTACGTGGGACTGATCCGGGTCGCGCCGCTGCCCCGGCAGCCACGGATCGGGCTGATCGCCGTCCGGGCCGACAGGCACCGCCGCGGCATCGCCCGGGCACTGCTGGCCCACGCGCTGGGCTCGCTGCACCGCTCCGGGATCGCTTCGGCATGGGCCGAGGTGAACGAGTCCAACGTGGCGGCTACCGCCCTGTTCGAGAGCATCGGCGCCCGGCGCACGGGCAGCGCCCTGGAGCTCGTCCTCCGCTGACGCTCCGCCGCAACGTACCGAGCGATCAAGCCGAGCCCGAAGCAGGCACGGTGACGGGCGGACGCCGGATTGCGGTCATCCGCGGTTGCCCACCGAATACACCGTTACAGACGGAGAGAAGCGAGAGATCATGACAAAAACTGCAAAGGGCATAGAAGTCGAGGGCACCGTCATCGAGTGTCTGCGCAATGCCACCTTCAAGGTGGAGCTCCAGAACGGGCACACGGTGCTCGCCCACATCAGCGGGAAGATCCGGAAGAACTACATCAAGATCCTCCCCTACGACCGGGTACTCGTGGAGCTCAGCCCCTACGACCTCACCCGCGGCCGGATCCGCTACCGGTACAGGGCCTGTCTCTTATACAC
>KL569415.1:114606-117972 GCA_000715685.1 Streptomyces lilacinus | reverse complement strand
GACATGGACCGCGTCCCGGCGGGCAGGCCTGCGCGCCGGCGAGGTCCGACTGGTCGCACGCCACCCTGTCCGCCCGGAGGGTCAATTCGTGCCGGCCTCGGACGTGAGTGCCTTCAGGGTGGTGTCCAACCAGTGCAGCTCGGTGCGGCTGGTGGCGCGGGCGATGGCCAGCAGGCCTTGACGGAAGGGGTCGTCGAACTCCTCCGCCCCGAGCGGGCGTTCGCCCTCGTAGAAGAAGCTGCTCGGCTCCTGAAGGAAGGCCAGGCGGCGGCGGAGGACCGCGGCTTGCTGGTCGGGATCCTCCAGGTGGCGCAGGAAGGCCAGGACGGTGAACCAGTGGTTCTCATCGCTGATCTCGACGCCGTCGGCCTCGCGCAGGCGGCGGCGCAGGTCCTCCCGGCCCACGTCGGTCAGGGTGAGGACGTGCCGGGGTGCCGCCCGGGTGCCGGGCTCGGTCTGCCGGCTCAGCAGCCCGGCCTTCTCCAGCCGCTTGATGGCCGGATAGAGCGTGCCGTCCGCGATCGGTCGGACGTGGCCGGTGAGATGCGCGACGCGCCGCTTCAGCTCGTAGCCGTGCAGCGGCTGCTCGTACAGGAATCCCAGGATCGCTAGCTCCAACACCAGGCCATCATGCCTCACTCCTTCTATATATCGGAGCCGATGTATAGTCTCGGCGATGCTTTCGGTTGGATCGAGTGATCGAGGAGGAGCCATGCGCGACGCCCAGGTGACCCCCGAAGGGGCGCGAATCCGCTGGGTGGAGATGCCCGGAGACCCAGGGCGTACCACCCGGGTCTACCTGCACGGGCTCGGCGCCTCCGCCGCGCCGTACTTCGCGGCCTCCGCCGCGCACCCTGCCCTGGCCGGCCACCGCTCGCTGCTGGTCGACCTGCTGGGCTTCGGCATCAGTGACCGCCCCGCCGACTTCGCCTACACCCTGGAGGACCACGCCGACACCGTGGCGACGGCCCTCGAGGCGGCCGAGGTCCAGGCGGCGGACGTCATCGGGCACAGCATGGGGGGCGCGGTGGCCATCCTGCTGGCCGCCCGCCACCCGCACCTGGTCGGCCGACTCGTTCTGGTGGACGCCACCCTCGACCCGGCGCCCATGGTGCACGGCCACCCCGGGGCGAGCGGCATCGCCGCCTACACCGAGGAGGAGTTCCTCGCCGGCGGGTGGCGCCAGGTCCGTGAGAACGTCGGACCGCACTGGTGGTCCACCATGCGGCTGGCCGGGCGCGAGGCGCTGCACCGCAGCGCGGTGCACCGGGCCCGCGGGACCGAGCCCGCCGTACGCGACATGTTGCGGGCCCTGCCGATCCCGCGCACCTGCCTGCGGCCCGAGGCCGACGAGCCGCTTCCCGGGGCGCGGGAACTCACCGCGGCGGGAGTCGAGGTGGTGTCGATCCCGGACTGCGGACACAACATCATGCTGGACAACCCGGAGGCCTTCGCCCAGGCCACAGCCCGCGCCCTCCGAGGGGCCTGACACAGCTCAACCAGGATCAATGCTCCGGCAGGAGGAGCGCCAATTCATCGACGGTGATGCCCTCGCCGAGCATCTCCCGGCCGAACCGCAGCGCATTCTCGATGTCGGCGGCGGCATCGGCATCCAGGCGCAACGTCTCGCTCGGCGCGGACACCACGTCACCGTTCTCGACCCGGACGAGGCCGCGCTCACCCAGGCCCGCGCCGCCTGGCAGCCGTACGCCGACTGCGCACCCGGCACCGTCACCTTCTTGCACGGTGCCGGCGAGCAGGCTCCGCAGCTCGCCGGCACCGGGTGGGACGCGGTGCTGTGCCACGGCGTGCTGATGTACATCGATGACCCGATACCACTGAGCCTCCGCCAACTTGAAGGCGCTGGTTAAAGGGCTGGCCTGACAGAGCGGTCGGCTCGCCAGTGCCTGCTCACAGTGGCCGGGCGGCCTTCTACGATCCGATACATGCTGGATCCCGAACTGCTGGAACGGATCACCTCGCGGCGCGTGAAGCTCGACGAACTCGAAGAACAGCTGGCCAAGCAGCTGGCAGAGGTGCGGGCCGAGCGGGACGAACTTGCCGTCGTCGAACGGGTCCTTGAGCGGATGAGCGAACAGCTCGCTGACGAGCGCGCCTCGGCCGCACCGATGGCCCGGGCAGGTGGGCGTGCAGGCGGTGATGCTGATCCCGCAGCGTGCGCCGGGCGTGGGGGAGGTCACGCTCCCGCCGGAGTACCAGCGCATCCCGGCCGTCGCGCGGCAGGCGGCCGGACCGGTCATGGCCCGGCAGGTCGGCGAAGTGCTGAGGGTGGACGTCAGCGGGGCAAGTTGGAGCCGCTGCGCGGGAAGCTGGTCAGACCGGCCGACCGCGGCTGGCTGCGGAAACTGCCCGACGGTCGGTTCACCACCCGCCTGTGACCAGGAACGCTGCCTCCTCGCAGCGGTGCGGTGTGGGCGTGACCGGGGTGCGGTGTGGGCGTGACCGGGGTGCCCCCAGCAGCCGTTGGAGCTGTGTGACAAGAACCAAAGTGCACGCCGAGGACACCTGCTCGTCTGTCTACCAGTGCCGCCTTCCGCTGTCCACACAGACGGTCAACCGCCTCGCCGATCTGCTGCGACGCCATCTGAAGGCGATACGGTCGCGGTGGCGGATCCTGCCGCCCGGGAGGTTCGCGGTGATCGTCCTGGCCTTGCTGCGACACGACCAGCGCCTGGCCGACATGGCTGGCGACAACAACGTGTCCGAGTCCACCGCCCGCCGCTGGCGCGACGAGCTGATCACCCTGCTCGCCGCCCAGGCACCGCGCCTGGACCGCGCCCTGGACCACCTACGCCGCCGATCCCGGCGCCCTCACGGGCCTCGGCTTCCGCGGCCCGGACAACGACGTGCGCAGCCCCGTGGTCGTTACCAGCTCCACAGCAACCCGCGCCCACAAGCTCACACCTGGCCAGAAGTCTGCGCGCCCTGCTGTCCTGACGACCCCCGCGGTCAACGGCTGACAGACACCTCACACCAGCCCTTTGAACCCGCGGTTTCAAGCTGGAGGAGGCTCTGCGTCCACAGCAATCACCGCCCGCCCGGGACAACCTCGCGCGGCGTTCACTCACGCAGGGATGACCTTGGTGTGCTCTGAAGCCAACAGAAATATTTTCTAGAAAACATCTCCACAACAGGAGTTCGGCCGCCTCATACTCGGCCCAGTGCGGTTCGCCCGGGCGCGGCTCGCCGAGTCGCGTCCAGAGGGCGAGAAGCCCGTATTCATCGAGGAGGCCCAGTGGCGAGGAACTTACGCAGGCGGAGACTGGCGGCCGTGGTCGGTGCGGTGTTCGCGGCGGTGCTGGTGCTGCCGTCCCCGGCGGAGGCCCGGTCCGCGCAGCCTCAGGC
>KL569415.1:106281-114388 GCA_000715685.1 Streptomyces lilacinus | reverse complement strand
GCCTCAGGCCGCCGCCGACGGCCACGCGGCCACACAGGCCGCGCTGAACGCCTTCCAGGCGGTGACCGGCCCGGGCGCCGGGGTCTACGCCGGGGACAGCACCGGTTCGTGGAACCTCACCGTCGGCACCGGCCTCGTCGGCGCCAACCGGCCCGTCCAGCCCACCGACCACTTCCGCGCCGGCAGCCAGACCAAGACCTTCACCGCGGCCGTGGTCATGCAACTGATCGACGAGGGGAAGGTCTCCCTCACCGCCCCTATCGAGCGGTACCTGCCCGGCGTGGTCAACGGCAACGGCTACGACGGCAACACCATCACCGTGCGCCACCTCCTCCAGCACACCAGCGGCATCCCGGACAGCCCCAGCTTGCGCCCGCAGCCCACGTACACCCTCGCCGAGCTGGTGCGCCAGGGGCTGGAACGCCCCCCGGTCGCCGCGCCGGGAAGCAAGCTCGTCTACTCCAACGTGAACTACCAGATCCTCGGCATGCTCATCGAGAAGGTCACCAAGGCCCAGGTCGGCGAGGCGATCACGACCCGCATCATCGGGCCGCTCGGCCTGAACCGCACCTTCTACCCCGTGCCGGGAATCCGCACCCTCCCCGACCCGTACGTCCGCGGCTACAGGGTGCTCCGCATCGGCCCGGCCGTCTTCTGGACCGACGCCACGTCGGACTTCGAACCGTCCCAATTCGGCAGCGCGGGGGCGATGGTCTCGACCGAGCAGGACCTCACCACCTTCTATCAGGCGCTCGTCGGCGGAAAGGTCGTGTCGCAGGCGAGCCTGGCCGAGATGAAGACGTTCTGGGACCAGGGCCAGGGCCCGGGCACCGGATACGGCCTCGGCCTGGCGGCCGGCCCCCTGCCTTGTGGTGGAGTGGCCATGGGGCACAGCGGCATCGTCAACGGCTACATGTCGCTGACCATGGTGACCGCCGACGGCCGCCACGCGTCGGTGATGAGCAACTCGGCCGCTTTCCTCACTCAGACCGCCTCCGTCATGAAGATGTACAAGGTGGTCGAAACGGCGCTGTGCGAGACCTCGAAGGGCTGAGAGCAGGGCCTCTGTGAGCGGGCCCTCTGGGATACCGGAAGCGTGGCAGCCTCTCCCACACTCACGGGCAGCGCGCTTCCGGGCGCACCCACCCGTCGCACTTCCCCCCCGGCCCGGGCACGGGCCGGGGGGATCGTACCGTCCGGCAAGAATGTGAGCGGCCTGCAACTTCAAGTTGGCAGAGGCTCGCTGCTGCGCAGCGTTGCGCAGTGCGTCACGTACGGCGGCCTGACGTCGATTCTCGCCAAGCAGAACGAGGAACCAGCCATGCGTCCGGGGCTGGAACGCAACTGGGTACGCGCGCGGGAGATATTGCACAGAAAAAGCCGTCGGCCGGAATCCCGGCCGACGGTCTGAGGGAGCCCATGCGCCGCAGGGCGGTGCGGGCCCCCGGTCCGAGGCTGTCCCTACCTGAACAGGCGGTCACCGCTGGTGGCCATGCGGTGGGTGGCGCTGTGGCGGTTCACCCAGTCACGGATGAGATTGATGGCGTTGGCGCACTGCCAGCTGTTGTCGTACTCGCGCACTCCATTGAAGGCGCCGTAGCCCGCGATGATGCCGTCCACACGCGCATCGCCCAGCAGTTTGTCGACGTACCACGGATCGTTGTAGGTGGTCGTCCAGGACAGCGTGGCCGCGAGCCGGCCGGCGGAACGGTCCGCGGCACCCTTCTTCAGTTCCGCGCACGTGTTGTACGTGGCTTCCGTGCAGTTGCCGAACCCCTTGGTGATATCGCTGTCGCCGTAGTCCATCGCCCGGCGACCGGCCGGGAATCCGGAACCGGACCGGTTGAAGGCGTTTCGGACCTGATCGCGGGTGCCGGTCGTCGTAATGCCCTCCAGTTTGCCGAGCTTGCCTTCCAGGCTCTTCCAGCCCCGGCCGCCGACGTCCGGAGTGCTGCCGCCGTGGTACTCGTAGAAGCCGTAGAGCACCTGGATCCCGGCGGCCGTCAGCCGCTGCGCCTTGTCGCGCAGTCCAGCCACGCTGCACCCACGGTTCTGCGCTTCTCCGCAGTAGTTCGGGTCCTTGATGTCCAGCCAGACCAGCGCCAGCCGGCGCCCCGCTCTGGCGTTGGAGACAATGCGGTCGATCATGCTGTCGAAGCTGGGGCCCCGCCGGTTGTCACCGGCCGAGGAACAGTCGTGATAAGCGCGCCATTCGTTCGGATTCCACCAGGCGCAGACGTCGATCTCGATGGCGTTGGCGCCATGGTTGAGCGCGGCGTCCACGCCGTCCAAGGTGTCGACTCGGTGCGCGATGGCGTAGATCGCGTGACGCTGATCGGCTGCTGCCGCCGGGCTCGTACCGAGCGCGGCCGCGCCGATGATCCCGCACAATGCCGCCATCAGGGCACGTAACGTCCGCGAGCCGGCGCCATGTCGAAGGTGAGTGGTCAAGGAAGGTACTCCTTCATGTCAGTGTCCCGAAGCGGACAGTCGAGCTCACCAACTGCACGTTGACATGTGAAAAATGGGCGATAAACGCAATCCTGGCATCCGCCGCTCCGGCACCCAGCTCCCGGATTGGCCGAAACAGTACTTGCCGACGAACCGTCAAGCCGACCTCGAAGTCGGGGGGGTCGGCGTTCGCCCCGCAACCAGCCCATGTAATGTCCGCGACAACCTGCGTGACGGCAGCTCGCCGCACGCACAAGAACAAGGGGAACCACATGGGTTCGATACGCAAGCGCACCGGCGCGGTCCTCGGTACGGCCGCGCTGTTCGCCGGCGCGGCGCTCACCGCGGGTACCGCCAACGCCGCCGACACCGCGGACACCGGCGACCTCACCCCCGAGGTCGCCTTCGAGGCGTCCGCCGCCGGTTTCTCGTCCCTCAGCAGCATGGAGGCGGACGGGTCGGTCACGATCAACGTCGTCGGTCCCGGTGGCCGCGTGGTCGGGTACGCCCGCTGGAACGCCGACCCGCAGCCCGCGCCCAACATTCCGGGCGATGCCCTCATCGCCAAGGACACCTACGCCGACGGCTACGCCGTCGAGGCGGAGCTCGAGGACGGCCGCCTGGCCTCCACCAAGGGCCACCGCTCCCCGTACATGAAGATCGTCCCCGGTGACCTCCGCGAGGGCACGCCGATCAAGGTCCGGGCGTGCTTCGTGCGGGGCGACTCGCGACAGTGCTCCCAGTGGTACAACGGCCACGCCTGATCCCGTGAACGCGGTCCGGCCCGGCCGCGGGGTGACCGCCGCCGGGCCGGACCGCACGCTGCCGAACTGCGCTGCGGGGCTTGCACGGTTGGATCGCCTCGAGACGAGGTCGACGACGTCCCGAGGACCCGGCCGGTCAGGGCCAGAGCGTCCAGTGCTGGTTGACCGCCCCGTTGCACGGGTACTGGCGCAGCTGTTCGCCCGACGTGCCGCTCCAGGACGCCTCCAGGCACTTGCCGCTGTGCGTCACCCGCAGCTGGTACGTCCCGCCACCGACGCCCTCCAGGCGCCACCGCTGGTTGCCGTCCCCGTTGCAGGGCCACTGGATCACCCCCGCGCCGTCGGCCTGACTCGCGTCGTAGATGTCGAGGCACTTGCCGCTGTGCCGGGCCACGATCTCGTACGTGCCGTCGGTGTGGCCGACGAGGTCGAACCGCTGGTTGGGCAGGCTGTCGTCGGCCGGGTACTGGATGACCCGTGCCCCGTCCGCGAACGACGCCGCCTCAACGTCGGCGAACAGCATCCGGTACTCGCTCCGGATCTTCGTCCCTCCGACCGCGGCCGACGACGTACTGCCCGGCGAGGCCGGCGAGGCCACCGCCGCCGTGGCCGTCGCGACGACGAGCGCGGGCCCGCACAACACCGCCACAGCCCTCCTGCCGCTGATGGCACTCCTGGTGACACGTCTGATGACACGTCTGCGCATGATGGTCCCCGCTTCCTGTAGGAGCCCCCTTGGGTGCGGGACTCGGCCAGGAACGAGCATGCGACCAGGACGCGGCCTCCGCCAGGGCCCCCGCTCGCCGTCTCTTTCAGCAGCGCAGCCACCGCCGCGGGCTCTCGTCCCGTCGACGCGCGCAGCGCGGTCGAGGCCGCGAGGCACTCGCGGCCCCCGCACGCCGACGGGCGCCGGGCCGATGCCCCGGCGCCCGTCGGCATCGGTGGAACTCAGTCCGAGTTCATCTGGCGGTAGCGGACCCACGAGACGACCGTCAGGCACGCGGTGGTCCACATCACGACGCTGGCGGTGGCCACGGACTCGACGTACTGCCCGTATCCGTCCGCACCCAACTGGACCGTGAGGAAGCCCAGGGCCGTCCCGAGCGCCGCGAGCGCGGTGGACAGGGCGGCAAAGGGAGGCTGTGCCATTCCATCTCCTTTGAACTGTGAGCCGACACGGTGATCGTCAAGTCTAAAGGCGATCTCACCCTTTTGATCGTCTTCCACGGCGCCCGCGCGTTACGCTGCCTCGAATCTGTCGGAGGACGTACAAGGGTGTCGGCATGTCGGATATGTTCATCCTGCCCAGGGACGGCGAATGGCGCGTTGTCACGCCGGAGGCCCAAGCCGTCGCTCAGCGACGCGACTTGGGTGATCTGATCGACGTATACGCCTTGACCGGCGGCATATCGCGCAAAAAGGTCAACCACACCTACGAATTCAGCCGTGGCATCGTCCGTCACGAACACGGACAGTCACCGGAGGCGTTCCCTCTCGACGACATGGTCGAGGTGGTCGCCAAGGTCACCGACCGTACGTACAACGGTCGTTACGACGCCACCTACTTCACCTTCACCATCGTCTGCGCGGACGGCAGGTCAACGAAGATCTCGGCCTACTACAAGAGCCGGGGCGACCACGGGTACCGCTACTACGGACTCGGCGAGACGCTCCGCAAGCACGTCGCCGCCAAGCGGTTGCCGATCGCACGGGAACAACTCCGGCAGGGGCGGGAGGTCTCCTTCGGAGACTTCGGGCTCACCGCTGACGGTCTGGTCTGGAAGGGGAAGAAGGCGGTGCCGTGGGAGCGCGTCGGTCCGGCGGTGGTCAAGGACGGCTGGCTCACCGTCAAGCTGGCCGGAGGATGGACCAGGACGTGCGGCAGGGAACTCGGGACGGTCCCCAATTACGCGGTGTTCCTTACACTCTTCGCCGAGCTCCGCGATTCCGCACCGCGCGTCGGCTGAAGGCCGGGGGGGGTGTCGGCATGCGACCGGCCGGCGATCACGCCCCCACCCCCGAGCAGCAGGGTCTCTCCCGCAGTACCACCCAAGTGAGTGATGTCGCCATTCCATGATGAACGGGACGATTCACCCAGGGATGGTGCGCACCGTCCTCCCGACCGTGATTCCGCGCTGGACAGCGGGATCCACCGATGAGCAGGGAGGACGATCGACCATGCGCCCAGTCACGACCGCACGCCGAGCCGCCAGTGCGGCCCTCGCAGCGGGACTGCTCGTGCTCGGAACCGCACCCGGCGGCGCGGCGGCTCGGAGAGCCGACACCGTCATGACCTGCCTCATCACCATGAAGATGTCGGTCGGTGGTGTGGTCGGGGACGCGCACGGCAACGGCAGTGTCCGCTGTTCGTCCTTCTCCCGGCCCGACCTCGTCGGCGGCAACCTCACGATGCAGGGCACCTTCTCCATCTCGGGCTCCACGGTGACCACCCAGACCACCGACACCATCACCTTCCCCAGCACCGGTGACACGATCACCCTCACGGTGAACAGGACCTTCGAGAACAACTTCGGGCAGGTCAACGAGAGCGGCAGCGGCAACACCACGGCCGGGGTCTTCCACCCCGCCAGGGAGTCCGAGACCGGAAGCGGCACGGCGGCCGGCGGCGGGACCTCGTTCGTCTTCGACCTCAACCCGGTCAACATGGCGCTGGAGAAGTGAATGGCGCTGGAGCAGTAGGGAGCCGCAAGCCAAGGCGTCCGGCGTCCAACGCCCTCAGACCCGCCGTCCCAGCTGCGCGAGGAGCCGCTCCCAGGAGTCCGCGCCGGGGGGCGGCTCCACGGGTCGGGCGAAGAGGCCCGAGCCGGAGAGGCTGTCCGCGTACGGCTCGACCTCGTGCCGGGTGAAGTCGACGAGGGCCTTCGAGGGGTGCTCGTCGGCGCCGATCGCGCGGGAGAGGTCCCAGGCGTGTACGACCAGGTCGGCGACCATCTGCGCGCAGTAGGCGTGCGCGGAGCTGCGGCCGTAGGACAGCTCCACCGTGCGGGTGAGGGCGCCGCGGGCGTGGAACGCCTCGCGGGCGGCGGCCGCCGCCGCGTCCCAGGCGGCGACGGGGGCGTCGCCGAGCCGGTCGCCGTCGAAGGCGTCGCCGACGTCCTCGACGCCCTTGCCCTCGAGCAGCGGCGGCACCCACATCTGCTCGACGGCGAGGTGGTTGACGAGGTCGCGCACGGTCCACTCGGTGCAGGGCGTGGGATCGGCCCACTGGCCGGGGCGGACGGCGTGCACCCGGTCGGTGAAGAGGTCCAGCGCCTCGCCGTGCCGGGCGAGCAGGGTGCGCCGGCGGGAGTCGGTCAGCTGCGTGTCACCGGTCCGTCGGCGGGGTGCCAGAGGTTCACCGGGGCGAGCGGCGGCTCCGGCGTGCCGGTCTGCTGGGAGGCGAAGGCGGTACGGGCGAGGTAGCGGTCGAGCAGGCCGGGGGCGACGGCGTTGGCGAGGAGGGTGGCGACGGTGCTGGCGCCCACCCAGTACTCGCGGCGCCGCGGGTGGGCGGCGGCGTGGACGATGGCGCGGGCCGCGAGCTCGGGCTCGTAGATCGGCGGTACGGGCCGGGGGCGGCGCGGCATCCGGTTGAGCACCCAGTCGAACTGCGGGGTGTTCAGGGCGGGCAGCTGCACCATGGTCGTACGGACCTTGCTGCGCTGGTGGAGCAGTTCGCAGCGCAGGGACTCGTTCCAGCCCTGGATGGCGTGCTTGGCGCCGCAGTACGCGGACTGCAGGGGGATGCCCCGGTAGGCCAGCGCGGAACCGACCTGGACGATCGTGCCGTGGTCGCGCGGCAGCATGCGGGACAGGGCGGCGTGGGTGCCGTAGACGTAGCCCAGATAGGTGACTTCGGTGACGCGCCGGAACTCGTCCGGCTCGATCTCGACGAAGGGCGCGAACACACCGGTGAAGGCGTTGTTCACCCACACGTCGACCGGCCCGAACACCTCTTCCACGCGATCGGCGGCGTCCGTGACCGCCCGGTGGTCGGCCACGTCCACCGACAGCTCCAGCGCCTGACCGCCGGCGTGCCGGACCTCCTCCGCGGCGGCCGCGAGGCCCTTGCGGCCCCGGGCCAGCAGCGCGACGTCGGCGCCGCGCGCGGCGAAGGCCCGGGCCGTGGCCCGGCCCACGCCGCCGCTCGCGCCGGTCACCACGACGACGGACGCCTGCTTTCTCTTCATCACCGATGCCTTCTCCTCATCACCGGCGCCGGGTACCCCGGGCGCGGGGCGACAAACCGACGCGTGCGAGCCGCGGCCGGGCCTGGGCCCGCAGCGTGACGGCCAGCAGGACGAACCACACGCCCACGAGCGCCAGGTGCGCCCGCTGCGGAACGCCGTGCCAGCCCGGCCGCCCGAACAGCGGCCCGACGGTGGCCAGCGCGGTCGTGAGCGCGCTGGCCAGCACCCACGGGCCCCAGCGCCGCACCGGCGTCCGCCCGGCGGCGGCCGGCGCCGCGGGCCCCCCGCCGAGCGCCGCCGCGACGACCAGCAGGGTCATGGAGGCGAACAGCGCGGCGTGCACCAGCGCGCTGGTCGTGGTGTGCCAGGGGTTGACGGCCTCGCAGAGTCGCTCCACCGAGGGCGCGCAGCGCATCGGCACGACCACGTCGGCCACGGACGCCGTGCCGAAGGCGACCAGGGACCACCAGCCGGCCGCCGCCCACCGGCCGGGGGCGTGGCGCAGCGCCAGCAGGGCGCCCGCCGCGACGAGGCCTGCGGCGAGCACCTCGATGACGCTGAAGAGCACGTGGAAGGGCTGGTCGGCGGCGTAGAGCTCGCTGACGTAGGAGTGCCGCGGGTCCAGTCCGGTGGGCAGGAGGAACTCGAGCAGCCAGTCGTTGTAGACCACCGCGGCCACGGCCAGCAGCAGCGGTGCCCACA
>KL569415.1:104958-106042 GCA_000715685.1 Streptomyces lilacinus | reverse complement strand
ATGTGTATAAGAGACAGGTCCGGCCGCGCCGCGCCGGCCGGCCGGCGGGTGTCGACGGCGGTCGGACGCGGGGCGGCGGACGGGTCACGCATCGGCGCGGTCCTCAGCCGGCGCGGCCGGGCGGCGGGCCGTACGCCGGCGGCGGCACGTTCGGCGACGGCGGGGGCATGTGCGGCGTGGCCGGCGACGGCGGCGGCGCGGTGGTGTGCTGCTGCGGTGGCGGCGCCTTCGACGGCGCCCGGCTGGTCGGCGCCGGCTCCTTCCGCGTGGGGCCGGGGGTCACGCCCTCACTGGGCTTCTCGATCGAGCGGTCCTCCTCGCCGGTGGTGCCCACGGGCCGTTCGAACCACTCGCCGGTGTCCGGGTCGTAGACGACCATGACGTCCATGACCGAGTCGGCCGGGGTGGCCACCACGACGTCGGACGGCTTGTAGAGCGGCCAGGTGTCGCCCTGGGCCTTCGGTGTGCCCTCGGCCGCGATCGGCGGGCCCAGCGGGTTGCCGCACGCGCAGCGCACGCGGGGCATGCCCCGGTCGTCGACGAGGACGGCGGTGCCGGCCTGCAGCACGGACTGGTAGCTGGTGACCGAGCCGTCCTTCCAGCCGTGGTTGGTGACGCGGGTGTCGGCGCGCAGCTGCAGGGGCGTCAGGCCGCGCAGGTAGCCGGCCAGGTCGCCCTGCTGGATGCCGGCGGCGCCGGCGAAGCCGCGGCCCTTCGCCTGGTTCTGGGTCAGGTAGCCGATCTGGCGCTCGACGTCGCAGTTGGAGTGGTTGCGTCTGCCGCCGTAGAGGCCGGGCGTCGAGCCCTGGACGCTGCGGGTGCCGCCGCCCGAGCCGCCCGGCGCGACGGGCTTGGCCGTCGCCGAGGCGCCGTAGGCCTTGGCGGTCGACGCGGTGAAGGGGTCCCGGCCGTCGGCCGAGGCGGCCTGCAGGAAGACCTCGCCGCCGTGGGAGGTGCTCTGGCGGAAGAAGAACACCGCGATCGCGGCCGCCACGACCACGACGCCCGCCACCAGCGCGGCCCGCGACCGCCACCAGGGGCCGCGGCGGGGCCCCTCGCCCGGGGTGCCGCGCCCGCCCGTCGG
>KL569415.1:104356-104701 GCA_000715685.1 Streptomyces lilacinus | reverse complement strand
CGGCTGCTCCGGCCGGGTCGGTTCGGCGGGTCCGGCGTCCGAGGGGGGCTGGGAGCCCCGCCCGGAGAGCGGGCCGGACGGCGGGCCGGTGGGGCGTTTTCCTGACGGCGGTTCGGACGACACGGGCCCTTCTCCTACGTTGATTTGTTCCTGTTTCACCGCCCCTGCGCACATTGTGTGTCTCAGGACCAGGGGCCACGCAAGCGGGCGTACGGGTCACACCCCTCCCGGCTGCCCCCGATTCCCCCGCCCGCCCCTCCGGACGGGTGGCGCGCCGGTCGCCGGTTTAGGTTGGGCGCATGAGCGAGCTGCGGGCCTGGCGCGACGCTGTCTCTTATACACATC
>KL569415.1:103214-104084 GCA_000715685.1 Streptomyces lilacinus | reverse complement strand
GCCTGTGGGCCGCCGGCGCCGGCGCCCTGCCGGGGGGCGCGTTCCCCTCCGTGGTCGCCGCCACCGTGGTCACGGCCGTCGGCGGCACCGTCGAACTCTCCGGCGGCGCCGGCCCCCTCGGCCGTACGGGTGCCGGCCTGGCCGTCGTACCGCTGTCCGTGACCCTGGCCGGCGCCCTCGCCGTCGCCGTGGTCTTCCTGCTGCCCCTGCGCCACCGCGCGGTGACCGGCGGCGGCGAACTGCTCGCCCGGGTCGCCCGGACGGCCGCGCTCTGGCTGCTCGCCCTGCTGCTGGTGGCGCTCTCCGCCCGGCACACCTTCCGCATCAGCCTCGGCGAGGACATCCTCGACGAGCTGGGCGAGGCCCTGGGCGCGACGCCCACCGTGGGCTTCCGGGCCGCGGTGGGGCCCACCCTCGGCTACGGCCTGCTGTGGCTGCTGGTCCTGCTGGCCGTGGCGGTGGCGGTGTCCCGCAAGACGCCGCTGCCCTCGCGCCTGCTGCGCTTCCAGGACGCGATCCGCCCGGCGGCCTTCGCGATGCTCGTGGTGCTGCTGACCTACGTGGTGCTCGGCGTCGTCGCCGGCCTCGTCGTCGCCTTCACCCGCGGGCACACCGCGCAGACCTTCGCCGTCATGCTGCTGGGCCTGCCCAACCTGGCCTGGCTCGCCCTCGGCATCGGGCTCGGCGGCGCCTGGGAGGGCAGCGTGCCGGACGCCATCGGGCTGCCCATGCCCAAGGCGCTCGCGGCCGTCCTCCGGCAGACCGACGGCGGCCCGGCCACGGTCGACCTCTCCTCGCTCTCCGCCCAGGACGGCCGCGCCTGGCTGCTGGCCCTCCTGGCCGCCCTCGCGCTGCTCCTGTCTCTTATAC
>KL569415.1:101702-102966 GCA_000715685.1 Streptomyces lilacinus | reverse complement strand
TGGCAGCACGCCGTCCACCTCGCGGTGGCCGTGGCCCTGACCCTCCTCGTCGTCGGCCTCCTCACCCGCGTCTCCGCGCGCTACGGCCTGTCGCTCCTCGGCATCGGCGACCTGGACGACTTCGGCGGCGAGGTCTCCCTGCGCGCCCGGCTCCTGCCGCTGGTGGGGCTCGGGTTGCTGTGGGGGCTGGTGGCGGGCTTCCTGGGCAGCCTGCTGGCCCGCCGGGTACGCAGACGGGGCGAGGTGACGGAGGGCTGAGCCGCACCGGCGGCGCGCCTGTCCTCTTCCTCCGCCATTTTCACCGTAACCCGGTGGAGGGCTCGCGCACATCGCCCCGCAGGCCGATGTCGCGCGACCGTTTCTTCCCTAATCTCTGAATTCGACGCGATTCCGGCGTGTTTCGGAGGGGGACATGGACGACCTGGAGAACAAAGTCGCCGTCATCACCGGTGCGGCGAGCGGCATCGGCCGCGGAATGGCAGAGGCGTTCGTCGACGCGGGTATGCGCGTGGTGCTGAGCGACGTGGAAGAGGCGACGCTCCATGCCACGACGGCCGCGCTGCGGGACGGGGGTGCCGACGTGCACGCCGTGGTGACCGACGTGTCGGTGGCGAAGGACGTCGCCTCGCTCGCCGAATCCACGCTCGAGAAGTACGGCGCCGTGCATGTGCTCTGCAACAACGCGGGCGTCTACGCCGGCAGCAGGCCGAGTTGGGAGAGCACGCTCGACGACTGGGCCTGGATCCTCGGGGTGAACCTGATGGGGGTCGTGCACGGCATCCGCGCCTTCCTGCCCGTCATGATCGAGCAGGGCGAGGACGCGCACATCGTCAACACGGCGTCGGTGGCCGGTCTGATGACGGGAGGCTCCCTGTACGGCGCGACGAAGTCGGCCGTCGTCGCCTTGTCGGAAACCGTTCATCTCGAGCTCGTCGGCGGCGGTTTCACGCCGCGGATCTCCGTCTTGTGCCCGGGCCTGGTCGACACGAACATCTTCGATTCCCAGCGCAACCGGCCGGCGCGTTTCCCGGATGTGGGCCCGTATCCGAGCGGCTGGTCCGTCGAGGCCGCCCGGGAGGCGTTCAAGCTCGGCCTGAGCCCGCGAGCCGTGGGTGACCGGGTGGTGGAAGCGATGCGCGAGGAGCGTTTCTACGTCCTGACGCACCCGGAATGGGCGGAGCACGTCACGCACCGGTCGACGCAGATCGTCGGCGGCGACAGCCCGACACTGCTTCCTCCACCGGCCGGGTGAATCCGGGCCGTC
>KL569415.1:99709-101428 GCA_000715685.1 Streptomyces lilacinus | reverse complement strand
GATGTGTATAAGAGACAGGGACAGCGGGTGCCGCTGTCCGGTGGCCGGTGGTGTGGTGCGAGGCGCTGGGCGACGAGGCGTCAGCGCTTGAGGGACGGCGTGTTCGCCTCGGTGACGTTCACCCCGGCCCACGCCTTGTCCACCGCGGCGTACTCCGTGCTGTTCGCGCCGTAGATGTCGGCGGCGGCCTGCAGCGTGGCCGTGCGGGCCTGGTGGAAGTCGGTGGAGGAGACCATGTAGCGGCTCAGGGCGCGGTAGAAGATCTGCTCCGCCTTGGCGCGGCCGATGCCGGTCACCGTGGAGCCGTCGTAGGTCGGGGAGTCGTAGGCGACGCCGCCGATGGTCTTCCGGCCGCTGCCCTCGGCCAGCAGGTAGAAGGCGTGCGAGGAGACGCCGGAGCCGGCGTGGACCTCGCGGTCGTAGGAGCCCTCGTCCCAGTAGTCGACCGTGCCCTCGAGCTTGTCGAGGGAGGGCTTGTCGAGGCGCCGCAGGAACTTCTGCTCCAGGCCGAGCTTCTCGCCGAGGAGGTAGTTCGGCGGGTTGGCCGCGTTGTTCGTCGCGAACTCCACGCCCGTGCCGAAGATGTCGGCGAAGGACTCGTTGAGCGAGCCGGCCTCGCCGAACTGGTTCTGCTGCTCGTCGACGCGGGTGGGCTGGAAGTCGGCGGTGGCCTCGACGACGCCGTGGCTGAGCTCGTGGCCGGTGACGTCCAGCGCGACCAGCGGCTGTTTGAAGGTGACGCCGTCGCCGTCGCCGTAGAGCATGCAGCCGCACTCGGGGGACCAGAAGGCGTTGCCGACCTTGTTGCCGAAGTGGACGAGGGCGTGCGGGCCGACGCCGTCGTTCTTGATGCCGTTCCGGCCGAACGTCTTCTTGTAGTAGTCGAAGGTGCTCGTGATGCCGTACTGGGCGTCCACGGCCGCGCTGGCGGAGTCGGCGACGGTGCCGTTGCCCCACTTGTTGTCGGTGTCGGTGAAGGCCTTGCCGCTGCCGAAGGAGCCGAGCTCGCGGCTGCCGGCGTTGCGGGTCTCGGCGCCGCCGCGGCTGGGGTCCTTCAGGGTGAAGGAGGTCCGCGCGGTCTGGGTGGTGATCAGCGGCACCGTGCCGGCGAAGATCGAGGCGCCGCTGCCGTTGGCCTGGGCGGGGAAGGAGCCCACGGCGGGCTTGGCCGGGCCGGGCGCGACGGTGGTGGTGCGCGGGGCGGCCTGCTGGCCCTGGGCGCGCAGGGCGGACTTCAGCCGCGGGGAGATGAACGCGTCGCTGAGCGGCGTGCTGCTGATGACCTTGCCGGAGGCGGCGTCGACGACCACGGAGTGGGCGGCGCCGGTCTCGGCGTCGGAGGCGCCGGTGACGGTCACGCGGTAGGCCAGCACGGGCTCGGCGGCGCGGGCGTCCACGACGAGTTCGGCGCCGGCCGCGGTGCCGGCGGCGGTCTTCGCGGCCTTCGCGGCGGCCTCGTGGGCGGTCAGCTTGGGGGTGACGGTCGGGACGGAGACCTGGCGGGTCGTCGCGCGCGTCACGCCGAGGTAGGTGTGCTTGGCGTCGAGGTGGACGACCAGGTCACCGCCGATCACGGTGACGCCGCGGTAGGTCCGCTCGAAGCGGACGTGCCGCTTGCCCTCGGGGTCCACGAGGGTGTCCTTGACCTTCAGGGTGTCCGCGGCGGCCACGCCGGTGGCCTTGCCGTGGGCGACGGCGGCCGCGCGGGCCGCCTTGACG
>KL569415.1:97991-99500 GCA_000715685.1 Streptomyces lilacinus | reverse complement strand
GAGTGGGCCGGGGTGGCCGAGGCGGAGGCCGTGCCGGCCGTGGTCGCCGCCGCCACCACGGCGACGGCGGCGGCGACGAGGCGTCTCCGGGACGAGCCGGCGGATATGGAAGAAGTGGGGGATGTACGCACTATCAGCGCCCTTTGGTCATGAGGGCGGTCCGGGCGTGCCGAACCAGCCTGTGTGCACGCGGTGTCGGCACTGCCGCACCACGGGGATCTCTGGTCCCGTGGATGACAATGCAGGCATTGGCATGCCCATGAAAAGGGCGAAGGGGTCGATTGCCCGAACAGTTGATCTAGTCTTTACAAAGCCCCAACACACCGTTACGGGAAGGAAACTTCCCGTGTCCTCGCGGGTGAGGACGGGTCAATCCCCCCTGGGGTTGCCCCGGTTGGTCAAGTGATCACTATGTGAGACGACGCCCTCGGGCACCCGCCCGCTCGGCCCGCCTCACCCCGCCCAGTCGCCGCCCGGCACCGGCCGACCGGCCGCCCGCAGCCCCCGCGCCACCCGCTCGGTCGCCAGGTAGACCCACCCCCGCACCGCACCGCCGCCCTCGACCAGCACCTCGCGCACCACCCGCTCGTACAGGGCGCGCGGATCGCCCGGCCGGCACTCCTCCAGCACGTCGAGCTCCGCCAGCACCGCCGCGTACGCGTCCGGGGCGATCGTGATCAGCTCGCCACGGATCTCGCCGCGGATCTCCCCCTCCCCGCCCGCGACCGCGTACGGATACCCCGGCCCCTCGTACAGCACCGCGCCCCGCAGCCGCGCCGGCACCTCGGCCAGCGTGCGGCCGAGCAGGAAGCGGTCGTGGTTGTGCCGCCCCGGCCGCAGCGTGCCGTACACGAACACCGGCAGCCGCCCGGACCGCTCCCGCGCCGTCATCCGACTCCCCTCCGTCCCTCGCCGCCGCCGAAAGGCGGGCTCCGCCGGTCGGCCGTAGCCTAGAGGTATGGGAGAGCGGTCGGTCGTGCCCTCCGCCCCCTCCGCCCCCGAACTCGTCGTCGAGGCCGATGGCGGCTCGCAGGTGATGAGTCCGAGCCGGAGCTACCACGTGGGGCGCGACCCCTCGAGCGACATCGTGCTGCAGGACGCGCGGGTCTCCTGGCACCACGCCGTCCTGCGGCCCGTCGCCGACCACTGGACCCTCGAGGACTGCGGCAGCACCAACGGCACCTACACCGAGGGCCACCGCGTCCGGCAGATGGACGTGGAACCGGGCAGCGTCATCCGCTTCGGCAACCCCGCCGACGGACCGACCGCCGTCGTCACGGACGTCCGGCAGCACCCAGTGGACCGCCCGTCGGCCGTCTCGCACCCCCAGGGCACCGGCACCTTCCGCCGACCCACCTCCGTACGCCCGCTGCCGACCCGCACCGTGCGCATCGGCCGCGCCGGCGACAACGACCACGTCGTCGACGACCTGATCGTCTCGCGCCACCACGCCGAACTGCGCGCCCTGCCCGGCGGCGGCCACGAGATCGTCGCTGTCTCTTATACACA
>KL569415.1:94428-97725 GCA_000715685.1 Streptomyces lilacinus | reverse complement strand
GATGTGTATAAGAGACAGCAACGGCACCTACCTCAACGGCCTGCGCGTCCAGCGCGCGCCCGTGCTGCCCGGCGACATCGTCGGCATCGGCCACTCCGCGTTCTGCCTGGTCGGCGACCAGCTGCAGGAGTTCGTCGACACCGGCGAGATCTCGCTCGACGTGCAGGATCTGTCCGTGCGGGTCGACAAGGGCCGCAAGACCCTGCTGGACGACGTCTCCTTCCCCGTCGGCGCCAAGTGCCTGCTCGCCGTCGTCGGCCCCAGCGGCGCCGGCAAGTCCACGCTGCTCAACGCCCTCACCGGGCTGCGCCCCGCCGACCGCGGCACCGTCCTGTACGACGGCCGCGACCTCTACCGCGACTACGCCGAGCTGCGGGCCCGCATCGGCCTCGTCCCCCAGGACGACATCCTGCACGCCCAGCTCACCGTGCGCCGCGCCCTGCGCTACGCCGCCGAGCTGCGCTTCCCCGGCGACACCGCACGCGCCGAGCGCCACGCGCGGGTCGACGAGGTCATCGGCGAACTGGGCCTGGAGCAGCGCGCCGGCCAGCCCATCCACAGCCTCTCCGGCGGCCAGCGCAAACGCGTCAGCGTGGCGCTGGAACTGCTGACCAAGCCCTCGCTGCTCTTCCTCGACGAGCCCACCTCCGGCCTCGACCCCGGCATGGACCGCTCGGTGATGACCATGCTGCGCGGCCTCGCCGACGACGGCCGCACGGTCATCGTCGTCACCCACAGCGTCCTGAGCCTGGACGTCTGCGACCGGCTGCTCGTCCTCGCCCCCGGCGGCCGCACGGCCTGGTACGGGCCGCCCCAGGAGTCGCTGCGCTACTTCGGCTTCGCCCAATGGCCCGAGGCCTTCGAGGCGTTCGAGAACGACAGGGGCCGCGACTGGGCGGGGCAGTACCGGTCCTCGTCCCAGTACCGGCAGTACATCGCGGCCGCCACCGAGCAGCCGCGCCTGGGCGCCGCCCAGGCGCCCGCCCCGGCCCCCGTGCCGCAGAGCCAGAGCTGGGGCGCCCAGCTGTGGACCCTGGTGCGCCGGTACGCGGCCGCGCTGACCGCCGACCGCACCTTCCTGGCCATCATGGTCGCCCTGCCGTTCGTGATGGGCGCGATGGCCCGCGCCCTCGCCGGCAACAAGCTCACCCCCGACACCGCCATCAACGCCCTGCTCATCCTGAGCGTCGGCGGCGTCCTGACCGGCTCCGCGAACGCCGTCCGCGAGCTGGTCAAGGAACGGGTGATCTATCGACGGGAGAGAGCCGTCGGCCTGTCCAGATCCGCGTACGTGATGTCGAAGATCCTGGTGCTGGGCCTGATCACCGTGGTCCAGGCGATCGTCCTGACGATCGTCGGGCTGGGCGGGGTGAACACCTCCGCGCCGGGCGGCAAGGGCGTGCTCCTGCCGCCGCTGGCCGAGATCGCCCTCGCCGTGGCGCTGCTGTCCTTCACGTCCATGATGCTGGGCCTGCTGATCTCCGCGCTGGTGCGCAAGGAAGAGGTCACCATGCCGCTGCTGGTGCTCCTGACCATCGTGCAGGTCGTCTTCTGCGGGGCCCTGCTGGGCCTGCACGGCGTGCCGGTGCTGGAAGAGCTCGCGTGGCTGGTGCCCGCCCGCTGGGCGGTGGCGGCGATGAGCGGCACCATCGACCTCGGCCGCATCGTGCCGGGCAAACTCACCTCCGACCCCCTCTTCGCCCACGCGAGCGGCACCTGGCTGCTCGACATGGCGATGCTGGTGGTGCTGTCGGTCGCGCTCGCCCTGCTGGTCGCCCGGCTGCTGCGCCGGCACGAGCCCGTCGTCATGCGGAAGTGAGTCGCCATGGCCGCCCCCGCCTTCCCGCCCGGTGCCGCCCCCGGCTTCCTGCCCACCCACGTCGTCCCCGCCGACGGGCTGGGCACCTGGGCGGCCCCCGACGGGGCCGTCCCCACGGAGCCGCTGGACCCCCTGCTGCCCGTGCAGTTGCTCAGCCGGCGCGGTGACTGGGGACAGGTGCTCTGCTCCAACGGCTGGTCGGCCTGGGTGGACGCGCGGCTGCTGGTCACGCTGCCGCAGAACCCGCCGCCCGCCGGCGGGGCCCTGGTACGCACCTCCGACGCCCGCAAGCTGCTGGCCCGCATCGAGGAGACCGTCGGGCGCTACCGGCGGGCGGTGGAGGACCTGGCGGCCGGGCGCACGGACGGCGAGACGTTCCAGCGCACGACCCACGGCCTGCGCATCGGCGCGGTCGTGGACGGCGAGGAGGTCTGGCTGTACGACGCCGAGCGCGACCACTGGTGCTACTGCGACGGCACGTCCATGACCGGCATCGCCGGGCGGGAGGCCGGACCGCGGGCGGGCTCCCCCGAGCCCACTCGACTCGACGCCGGCCCGGGGCCGGCGCCCACCCGGCTCGGTGAGGCCTGATGGCGGCCGACGAGCACCGGCCGCCCGGCCCGGACGCCACGCTCGGCAACGGGCCGGGCGGGCTGATCGGGCGCCGGATCGCCGGGTACCGCGTGGAGAGCGAGATCGGGCGCGGCGGCATGGCCGTCGTCTACCGCGCCACGGACCTGCGCCTCGGCCGCACGGTCGCCCTCAAGCTGCTCGCCCCCGAGCTCGCCCGCAACGACACCTTCCGGCAGCGCTTCACCCACGAGTCACGGGTGGCCGCCGCCATCGACCACCCGCACATCGTCCCGGTGTTCGAGGCCGGGGAGGTCGAGGGCGTGCTCTACATCGCCATGCGCTACGTGGCCGGCCAGGACCTGCGGGCCCTCCTCGACCGCGAGGGCCGGCTCCCCCTGACCACCGCCTCGCGCATCGCCGGCCAGGTCGCCTCCGCCCTGGACGCCGCCCACGCCCACGACCTGGTCCACCGCGACGTCAAGCCCGGCAACATCCTCGTCGCCGAGGGCACCGACAGCGACCACCCCGAGCACGTCTACCTCACCGACTTCGGGCTGACGAAGAAGTCGCTGTCCCTGACCGGCTACACGCGGGTCGGCCAGTTCGTGGGCACGCTGGACTACGTGGCGCCGGAACAGATCTCCGGCAAGCCGGTGGACGGGCGCTGCGACGTCTACAGCCTGGCCTGCGTGGTCTTCGAGACGCTGACCGGGGCGCCGCCGTTCCGCCGCGACGACGACATGGCACTGCTGTGGGCACACCAGTACGAGCCGCCGCCGCTGCTCTCCGCGTGCGTGCCGGGCCTTCCGCCGGGGGTGGACGACGTCCTCGCCACGGCCCTGGCCAAGGCGCCGGACGATCGCTTCGACAGCTGTCTGCGCTTCGTGACTGTCTCTTATACACAT
>KL569415.1:90701-94176 GCA_000715685.1 Streptomyces lilacinus | reverse complement strand
CGGCGTGGGCGGCACCGGTGTTCCCGGAGCGGGAGTAGGGCGTTTCCGGGGCTCCGCCCCGGACCCCGGTCCTCAAACGCCGGACGGGCTGATTTCAGCGCACCGTAAACGGCAGCGACTTCGAGAAGAAGGACATCTCACCGTTGCCCACGGAGAAGCCCGCATCGGCCGTCGTCACGTCCCGCGGTGCGGACGCGTTCACACCGACCCGCAAGCGGTACACCGCCGTCGCGCCCGGCGCCAGGGCGCGCTTGCGGTCCGCGGGGCGGAGTTGGGCGCTCATGCCGGGGTCGCAGCTGCCGGCGACGAGCGGGACGCGGACCCAGCCGCGGCCGGACTCGTACTGGCGCAGCGTCAGGTCCTTGGGGGCCAGGGCGTGCTTCTTGCCGGCGCCGTAGGCGAAGTAGGAGGCGGTCAGGGCGGGGTAGGCCCGGTCGGTGGTGTTCTTCACCGCGACCGTGACCTCGCGGGCCGCCCCGCCGCGGGTGAGGGCGGTGCCGGTCGGCCAGCCGGTCACGGTGACCCGTGGGCGGGTCGCCGTGGCGGTGCGGGCCGGGGCGCGGTAGGTGTGGCCGCGCCCGTCGTCGACGGTGGCCGTGACGGTGACGGTGCCGGGCCGGTCGAGGTCCTGCAGGCGCAGGGCGACGGTGTGCGGCTTCGCGGCGCTCGCGCCCGTCGCGGTGACGGGGAAGGTGAAGACGCCGTGCGTGGGCCAGCTGCCGCCGCCGGGGCGGGTGTCGAGGTCGACCCAGCGCCGGGTGCCGGGCTCGTAGCGCTGGACCGTCAGGGAGTCGGTGCTGAAGCCGTTGCTGTCGACGTCCAGGCGGACCGTGCCGCCCTTGGCGACGGGCGTGCGCAGGGTGACGCCGGAGGGCGACCACATCCCGATGGGGAGCTGGGAGCCGAGGCTGTAGGAGATCTTCTGCGCGGCGGTGCCGGTGACGGCGGGCGCCGGCGCGTCGGCGGGGGCGCCCACGAGGCCCGCCGCCGGGGCGGCCGGGGCGGCGGACGCGGCGGGGCTGTCGCAGCCCGGCTTCGCCGGCGCGGCGCCGGCGGCCTGCCCGGGCGCCGCCGCGCCGACGACGAGCGCCAGCCCGGCCGCCAGCGCGGCCGCCGTTCTCACCGCGGCCGTCCGCGTCCCCGACGGCGTCCGCCGCGCGGCCCTTCCTGGCATGTTCCGTGTCATGTACCGCCCCCGGCATGTGGGTTGTCCGTACCGGCGCACATCCGTACGCCTTCGGCCTCAGAGAGTGCCTACCACGGATGATGGTTCCCCACACGGAACGGTTTTCCCATCAGCTTCGCCGAGCCCGCCGCGCCCCGCGGAGATAAACCGCCCGGGTGAGTGCCAGGCACAGGACGTAGTAGGCCAGGAAGGCGGCGTAGGCGGCCTCGCCCGTGCCGTGGGCGAGGAAGGACTGGCGGAAGGCGACGTTGATGAGGACGCCGCCGAGGGCACCGACGGCGCCGGCGATGCCCATCAGTGCGTTGGCCCGTTGGTGGGAGCGGCGTTCGGCGGTGCCGGCGTCGAGTCCGGCGGCCTTCCAGCGGCGGGCCGCGGCTCCGTAGATGACCGGAATCATCTTGTACGTGGAGCCGTTGCCGACGCCGCTGAGGACGAAGAGCAGGACGAAGCCGGCGAGGAAGAGCGGCAGGGAGCCCCGATGGGAGGCCAGCAGGACGGCGCCAGTGCTCGCGGCCATGGCGACGAAGGTCCAGAAGGTGACGCGGGCGCCGCCCCACCGGTCGGCCAGGGCGCCGCCCACGGGCCGGGAGAGCGATCCCAGCAGGGGCCCGAGGAAGGTCAGGCACGCGGCGCTCACCGGGGTCGGGAAGTCGCCGGGGAACTGCACCAGCAGGACCTGCCCGAAGGCGAAGCCGAAGCCGATGAACGAGCCGAAGGTGCCGATGTACAGGACGGACACGGCCCAGGCCTGCGGGTCGCGGCACACGTCGCGCAGCGGGCGCCCGGCGGGCCGGGTACGGGGCAGGTTGTCCATGCGCAGGGCGGCGGCGAGCGCCGCGAGGACGATGAGGGGGATGTAGAGGAGCGGGAGGAGGCGGGGGTGGGCGGCGCCGGCGGTGGCGAGGACGAGCAGGCCGAGGAGTTGGACGACGGGGACGCCGAGGTTGCCGCCGCCGGCGTTGACGCCGAGGGCGCGGCCCTTGAGGCGCTGGGGGTAGAAGGCGTTGATGTTGGCCATGGAGGAGGCGAAGTTGCCGCCGCCGAGCCCGGCGACGGCCGCCAGGACCAGCAGCGTCGTGGTGGACACCCCGGGTCGCAGGAGCACTCCGGTGAGGACGGTGGGGACGAGCAGGGCGAGCGCGCTGATCACCGTCCACGTCCGGCCGCCGAAGACGGCGACCGCGACGGTGTAGGGCAGCCGCAGCAGCGCGCCGACCAGCGTGGGCACGGCGGTCAGCAGGAACTTGCCGGCCGGGTCGATGCCGTACTCGGGGCCGAGGAAGAGGACGAGCACCGACCACAGGCTCCATACGGAGAAGCCGATGTGCTCGCACAGGACGGAGTAGACGAGGTTGCGGCGGGCGGTCCGGGCTCCGGTGGTCTCCCAGAAGACCGGGTCCTCCGGCCGCCAGTCGTCGATGCGCCCGGGCCGGGCGGCCGGGCCGGCGGGCGCGTGCCCGAGGGCGGGGAGCGGGGGGTTCGTCGTCATGGTCCGACGCTAGGGACGGGCGGTTTCCGGCCGGTGTGCGCCGGCGGTCGCCGGTGCTACGTCTCCCGCACACGGCCCCGGAGGCGGTGTGAGGCGGACCGGCCACACGGGCAGCGCGGCCGGCTCGTCCAGGCACGCGCCCGACCGCAGGTCGAAGGCCTGCTTGTACATGGGCGAGACCACCACCGGTACGCCGCCGCGGCTGCCGGTCAGGCCGCGGGAGATGACGTGGGCGCCGCTGAACGGGTCCCGGTTGCCCACCGCGTACACGGCGCCGGCGCGGTCCCGGAAGAGGGCGACCTGCTCGCCGGCGACGAGCACGGCCGTGCCGCGGCCGGGCCGCAGGTCGTCGTAGGCGCAGACGGGGATCCAGGCGTCGTCCGCCCCGATCTCGACGACGGTGCCGGTCATCGGGCCCCCACCGCCTCGTGCTCGCGCGCCGGGCGGATCTGGCCGCGCTCGGGCACGAAGCGGACGGTGGGGTCCGGGGTGCCGGGGGCGTTGGCGAACGACACGAAGCGGCGCAGCCGTTCGGGGTCGGCGAGTGTGGCGCGCCACTCGTCCTCGTAGCTGTCGGTGTGCCGGGCCATCAGGGCGTCGAGGTCGTCGCAGATGCCGAGGGAGTCGTCGACGACGACGGCCCGGAGGTGCTCCAGGCCGCCCTCCAGGCGCTCGATCCAGGCGGAGGTGCGCTCCAGTCGGTCGGCGGTGCGGATGTAGAACATCAGGAAGCGGTCGATGGTGCGGACGAGCGTGGCGTGGTCGGCGTCGGTGAGGAGGCTGTCTCTTATACACATCTC
>KL569415.1:89687-90483 GCA_000715685.1 Streptomyces lilacinus | reverse complement strand
TGTGTATAAGAGACAGGCGCAGGCCGCGGTAGCGCAGCTCGAGCTCGATGGCGAGGGCGACGGAGTCCTGGACGCCGTAGCGGCACCAGGTCTGGCCGACGCACGACTTGACGGTGCGCAGGGCCTTGCCGTAGGCGTGGCCGGACTCGAAGCCGGCGTCGACGAGGCGGCGCCAGATCTGCGGGAGCTGGTCGACGGTGGCGCCGAGCATGTCGATGCGCTGCCCTCCGGTGATCTTGGTGTAGAGGCCGAAGTCGCGGGCGATCTCGCCGATGGTGATGAGCCCCTCGGGGGTGATCTCGCCGCCGGGGACGCGGGGGACGACGGAGTAGGAGCCGTTGCGCTGGATGTTGGCGAGGAAGTGGTCGTTGGTGTCCTGCAGGGCGGCCTGCTCGCCGTCGAGGATGTGGACGGGGGCCCCGATCGCGGGGGCGAGGGAGGCCAGGATCGAGGCGACGACGGGCTTGCAGACGTCGCAGCCCTCGCCGGTGCCGTGGGCGTCGACGAGTTGGGAGAAGGTGGTGACGCCCTTGGCCCGGACGATCTCGTACAGCTCGGCGCGGGTGTGCGCGAAGTGCTCGCACAGACCCCGGGCGACCTCGACGCCGCCGGCCGCGAGCTCCTCGGCGACGATCGTGCCGAGCGTCTTCACGCAGGAGCCGCAGCCGGTGCCGGCGCGCGTGCACTTCTTGACGGCGGCGACGTCGGCGCAGCCGCCGTCGGTGACGGCGGCGCGCACGGCGGCCTTGGTGACGTTGTGGCAGGAGCAGACGACGGCCTCGTCGGGCAGCGGGAG
>KL569415.1:89064-89448 GCA_000715685.1 Streptomyces lilacinus | reverse complement strand
GGTGCGGGGAGTCGGGATCCGGCGACGGCGAGGGGGCGCAGGCTGTCGTAGGCCTCGACGTCGCCGACGAGGACGCCGCCCAGCAGGGTGTCGTCGGCTCCGACGACGAGCTTCTTGTAGACGCCGGCGCGGGTGTCGGAGTAGACGACCTCCAGCGCTCCCTCGGTGGTGCCGTGGGCGTCGCCGAAGCTGGCGACGTCGACGCCGAGGAGCTTGAGCTTGGTGGAGGTGTCGGCGCCGGTGAACGCCTTGTCCTCGCCGGTGAGGCGGGCGGCGGCGGTCTCGGCCATCGCGTAGCCGGGCCCGACCAGTCCGTAGACGCGCCCGTCGGCGGCCAGGGCGCACTCGCCGACGGCCCACACCCGGGGGTCGGCGGTGCGGCAG
>KL569415.1:85206-88803 GCA_000715685.1 Streptomyces lilacinus | reverse complement strand
GCGTCCACCACGATGCCGCCGCGCTCGCCGACGGGCAGGCCGCAGTCGCGGGCCAGCCGGTCGCGGGGGCGGACGCCGGCGGAGAAGACGACGAGGTCGGTGGGCAGGACCCGGCCGTCGCTCAGCGCGAGGGCGCTCACCCGGCCGTCGTCCCCGGCCTCGACGCCCCCGGCGCCGGCGCCGGTGTGGACGGTGACGCCCAGCTCCTCGATCCGGCGGCGCAGCGCGACGCCGCCGCCCTCGTCGACCTGGACGGCCATCAGCCGGGGCGCGAACTCCACGACGTGGGTGTCCAGGCCCATGGCGCGCAGCGCCCCCGCCGCCTCCAGGCCCAGCAGCCCGCCGCCGACGACGGTGCCGGTGCGGGCCGTGGCGGCGCGCTCGCGGATGGCCTCGAGGTCCTCGATGGTGCGGTAGACGAAGCAGCCGGGGGTGTCGTGGCCGGGCACGGGCGGGACGAACGGGTACGAGCCGGTGGCCAGGACCAGCTCGTCGTACGTCAGGACGAGCCCGGAACGGGCGGTCACCGTGCGGGCGGCGCGGTCGATCGCGACGGCGGGGTCGGCCAGGCGCAGCTCGATGCCGTGCTCGGCGGCGAAGCCGTCGGGCCACAGCGACAGCTCCTCGGCGCTGGTGCCGGAGAACCACGAGGTGAGGTGGACCCGGTCGTAGGCGGGGCGGGGTTCCTCTGCGAGGACGGTGATGCGCCGGGTGCCGGGGGCGCGTTCGGTCAGCGCCTCGAGGAAGCGCTGGCCGGCCATGCCGTGGCCGACCAGCACCAGATGCCGTCGGGTGTCGGTCACAGTGCGGCTCCTTCCGTGATGAGCAGGTGCAGGGGGTCCGCGGGCAGCGGCTCGGCGCGTCCCACGGCGTCGGTGAGTTCGCCGACGGTGGTGAGGTCCCCGACGAGGACGGCGCCGACGAGCCGGTCGCCGCGCAGGGCGAGCGACTTGTACGTGCCGCGGGTGGGGTCGGCGACTGTCTCTTATACACACCAGGGCACCGGCGCGGAGGCGGAGGAGCTCCGGCGCCCCGGTGTGGCGGGCGTCGGGGCGGGCCCCGGAGAGCCGGGCGGCCAGGGTGTCGGCCTGCGCCCAGGCGGCCTCGGCGCGGCCGTGGACGGTGCCGCGGTGCTCGGCGCAGTCGCCGATGGCGTACACGCCGGGGGCGGAGGCGGCCAGGGTGTCGTCGACCACGACGCCGGTGCGGACGGCCAGGCCGGCGGCGCGTGCGAGGGCGGTACGGGGGCGCACGCCGCAGGCGAACACGACCAGTTCGGCGTCCAGGACCGGCCCGTCGGCGTCCGATCCGTCGCGGTCCGGGCCGCCGGTGTCCGGGCCGCCGGCCAGGCGGAGGCCGGTGACGCGGCCGGGGCCTTGGTCGCGGTCGGCCTCGCCGGTCACGGCGGAGACGACGCTCCCGGTGTGCACCGTCACGCCCGCGGCCTCCAGCCGGCCGCGCAGGACGGCGGCGGCGCCGGCATCGAGGTGGCGCTCCATCAGGTGCGCGGCCCGGTGGACCAGATGCACCCGCGCCCCCCGCGCGGCGAGGGCGTGGGCGACACCGACGCCCAGCACTCCCCCGCCGACGACGACGGCCCGCCGGGCGCGGTCGGCCGCGTCCCGCAGCCGGACGCAGTCGTCGAGGGTGCGCAGCACGTGGACGCCGTCCCTCAGCCCGTCGGCCGGGTGCCGGTACGAGCCCTGCACCGTCCCCTCCGTTCGGTACAGGCCCGGAACCCGCGGCAGGACCGGCTCCGCGCCCGTCGCCAGGACGAGGGCGTCGTAGCGGGCCGTGCCGCCGTCGGCCGTGCGCAGGGTGCGGGCGGCCGGGTCGAAGGACACGACCTCGGTACCGGGGCGCAGGACGGCGGCGCCCGTGGGGAGCGTGGGGGCGACGGGGGCGCGGCGTCCTTCGAGCAGGCCGGTCAGCAGCGTGCGGTTGTACGGTGCGTGGGGCTCCCGGCCGTAGAGCGTGATCTCCAGCTCCCCGGGCCGGGCCAGGGCGAGCGCCTGGTGGGCGAAGCGGGCGGCGGCCATGCCGGCGCCGACGACGGCGATGCGGCGGGGGGTCACGGTGTCTCCTCCGGTGATCCGTCCGCCTTCTCGACGCGGACGGCGCAGACCTTGAACTCGGGCATGCGCGAGACGGGGTCGAGGGCGGGGTTGGTGAGGTTGTTGGCGCGGCCGGGGCCGGGCCAGTGGAAGGGCATGAAGACGGTGTCGGGCCGGATCGCGTCGGTGACGCGGGCCGGGGCGGTGGCCCGCCCGCGCCGGCTGGTGACGGTCAGCCGGTCGCCGTCGACGACGCCGAGGCGGGCCGCGAGGCGCGGGTGCAGCTCGACGAAGGGGCCGGGTGCGGCCCGGTTGAGCCCGGGGACGCGCCGGGTCTGGGCACCGCTCTGGTACTGGGCGAGGACGCGGCCGGTGGTGAGCCGGAGCGGGTAGCCGTCGTCGGGTTCCTCGGCCGCCGGCCGGTGGGAGACGTCGGCGAAGCGGGCCCGGCCGTCGGGGGTCGCGAAGCGGTCCAGGAAGAGCCGGGGCGTGCCGGGGTGGGGCGGCTTCCCGTCCTCGCCGGCGGGGCAGGGCCAGAAGACGCCGTCCTCGGCGCGTACGCGGTCGTAGGTGATGCCCGAGTAGTCGGCCGGGCCGCCGGCCGACGCGGCGCGGAGCTCGGTGAAGACCTCCTCGGCGGCGGCCGGGAAGCCGTCGGGGACGCCGAGGCGCGCGGCGAGGGCGTGCAGGATCGCGAGGTCGGTGCGCACGCCCGGGGGCGGGGGCAGCGCGGCACGGCGCAGGATGACCCGGCCCTCGAGATTGGTCATGGTGCCGTCCTCCTCGGCCCATTGGGCTGAGGGCAGGACGACGTCGGCGAGCTCGGCGGTCTCGGACCGTACGACGTCGCAGACGACGAGGTGGTCCAGGGCGCGCAGGCGCGCGGTGACGTGGGTGGCGTGGGGCGCGGACACGGCGGGGTTGGAGCCCATGAGCAGCAGGGCCCGTACGCCGCCGGCGGTGCCGAGGCCGTCCAGGAGTTCGTAGGCGGACCGGCCCGGGCCGGGGAGGCTGTCGGCGGGCACGCCCCAGACGCCGGCGACGTGGGCGCGGGCGGCGGGGTCCTCGAGGGAGCGGTAGCCGGGCAACTGGTCGGCCTTCTGTCCGTGTTCGCGGCCGCCCTGGCCGTTGCCCCTGGCCGGTCAGGCAGCCGTAGCCGCTGAGGGGGCGGCCGGCGCGGCCGGTGGCCAGGGCACAGGTTGATCCACGCGCCGACCGTGTCGACGCCCTTGCTGTGCTGTTCGCCGCCGCGCGCGGTGAGCACCATGCCGGTGGGGGCTTCGCAGAAGAGCTCCACCGCCCGGCGCATGTCGGCCACGGGCACGCCGGTGATGCCCTCGACGCGCTCGGGCCAGTGCGCCATGGCCGCCGCGCGGGCCCGCTCCCAGCCGCCGGTGCGGGCGGCGACGAAGTCCTCGTCGACGCGGCCGTCGACGACGACGAGGTGGAGCAGGCCGAGGGCCAGGGCGAGGTCCGTGCCGGGCGCGGGCCGCAGGTGCAGGTCCGCGAGCTCGGCGGTGCGGGTGCGCCGCGGGTCGACGAC
>KL569415.1:81879-84943 GCA_000715685.1 Streptomyces lilacinus | reverse complement strand
GCGCCCGCCGGCCGCGCGCTGCTCGCGCAGGTGGCGCACGGCGGGCGGCATGGTGTCGGCCGGGTTGGCGCCGACGAGGACCAGGCAGCCGGTGCGGGCGACGTCGGCGAGGGGGAAGGGCAGGCCCCGGTCGACGCCGAACGCCGCCCGCTGGGCGGCGGCCGCGGACGACATGCAGAACCGGCCGTTGTAGTCGATGTGGGGCGTGCGCAGCACGACGCGCGCGAACTTGCCGAGCAGGTAGGCCTTCTCATTGGTCAGCCCGCCCCCGCCGAACACGCCGACCGCGTCCCGGCCGTGGCGGGTCGCGGTGTCCGCGAGGCCCCGGGCGGCCCGGTCGAGCGCCTCCGGCCAGCTCGCCTCGCGCAGCCGGCCGGTGCGGCGGTCGCGCACCAGGGGGGCCGTCAGCCGGGCGCCGGCGGACAGCACGTGGGCGGCGTCGGCGCCCTTGCCGCACAGCGCACCCCGGTTGACGGGAAAGCCGGGCCGTTCCTCGACCGCCACGGCAGGGTCGCCGGGCGCGGCGGCGGGGACGCGGCGCAGCCGCATGCCGCACTGCAGGGAGCAGTACGGGCAGTGGGTGTCGGTGGGCGGTGGTGCTGCGGTCATGGCAGCAGCGTCGTCGCCGCTCGTTACGCGGGTACGACGGCTGTGTTGCCGGGACCGCACATGCCGCGCACCGCGCCGACCTGCGGATGTGCGCGGCACGACACATGCCCGTAGGGAACGGGACGTCGCACTAACGTCCCCGTCACACGCGCGCAACGGCGCCTTAATGCCCTTCCGCGACGCTCGGGCCATGAGTACAGCGACGACCGGAGCGCCGCGGCCCGAGGGGCCGCTGGCCGGATTCACCGTGGGAGTGACCGCGGACCGGCGGCGCGAGGAGCTCGTCGCCCTGCTGGGCCGCCGGGGGGCGACGGTCGTCACCGCACCGGCCATGAGCATCGTGCCGCTGTCCGACGACGCCCTGCTGCGACGGGCGACCGAAACGTGCCTCGACGGGCTCGACTACGTCGTGGCCACGACGGGCGTGGGCTGGCGCGGCTGGATGAGCGCGGCGGAGGGCTGGGGCCTGGGCGGCCGACTCGTACGGACCTGCGGCGAGGCGGTCCTGGTCAGTCGCGGCCCGAAGGCCGCCGGAGCGCTGCGCGCCAGCGGCCTGCGCGAGGCCCACGCGCCGGAGTCCGAGGCCCTCGACGACGTCCTCGCCTGGCTGCTGGCGCGCGACCTTCGGGGCCGGCGGATCGCCGTGCAGGAACACGGCGCGCCGCTGCCGGAGTTCACCGCCGCGCTGCGGGAGCGCGGCGCGGCCGTCGTCGAGGTGCCGGTCTACCGCTGGGGCCCGCCGAAGGACACCGAGGCGGTGCGCCGGCTCGCCGAACAGACCGCGCGACGGGAGGTCCACGCCCTGCCGTTCACGAGCGCGCCGGCCATCGAGGCGTTCCTGGCCGCCGCCGAGGAGGCCGGCCGCCGGGCGGAGGTCCTCGACGCGCTGCGGCACGACGTGCTGCCGGTGTGCATCGGCCCGATCTGCGCCCGGCCGCTGCTGAGCGCCGGCGTGCCGTGCGTGTGGCCCGAACGCGGCCGGCTGGGCGCGCTGGTGCGCACGCTGACCGGCGAGCTGACCGCGCGCTGCCGCCGCGAGTTCGACACGGCCGCGGGTCCCGTGGTCGTGCAGGGGACGGCGGTTCTGGCCGGCGGCACGACGTGGTGGCTGCCACCCCTCCCGGCGGCGGTGCTGCGCGCCCTGGCGGAGCGCCCCGGCACGGTGCTGAGCCGCACGGACCTGCTGCGCGGCGTCTGGCCCGGCCCCGCGGGCCGGCGACCGGACGAGCACGCGGTCGAGGCAGCGGTGGCCCGACTCCGCACGGCGCTGGGCCCGTACGGGCGGCTGGTCGAAACGGTGACGAAGCGCGGCTACCGGCTGGCGGCGACGCGATGACGGCAACCTCCGCGCCTGCTGCGGCTACGGTGACGGGCGCCGACGCCGGGACCGTTACGACTCCTGCGGCTACGGTGACGGGCGCCGCGCACGGCATACCCGCCGGGGCCGCCGCACCGGGTGCCCGCGCCGCGCGCGGCACTGCCCCCGCGGCGGGGCCCGTCCCGTTGCTGGCCGTGGCGCACGGTACGCGCGATGCGCGCGGTATGGCGGTGGTGCGGGCGCTGTTGGCGCGGGTGGGGGCGTTGCGGCCGGGGCTGCCCGTGCGGTTGGCCTGCGTGGGGTTGGCACGGCCCACGCTCGCCGAGGCGTTGGCGGGGCTGTCCGGCGACGTCGTGGTCGTGCCGCTGTTGCTTGGCGCCGGCCACCACGTGCGTACCGACATTCCGCGCGCCCTGGCGCTCGCGCCGTGGGTCCGCGCGCGGGTGTGCCCGGCGCTGGGGCCCGATCCGTTGCTGGCCGACGCGCTGGCGGGGCGGTTGGCCGAGGCGGAGGGAGAGGGGGCGCGCCCCGGGCCCGTCGTGCTGGCCTCGGCCGGCTCGGCGGAGCCGGCCGCGCGGGCCGCCGTACGGACCATGGCGGACCTGCTCTCGGAGCGCACCGGCCGCCCCGTGGTGGCCTCCTACGTCTCCGGTGAGGGCCCCGCCCCGGCCGAGGCCGTGTCCGCCCTGCGCGCGGCGGGCCACCCCACCGTGGCGGTGGCCCGCTATCTGCTCGGGCCGGGGTTCTTCGCCCGACAGGCGGCCCGCACGGGCGGGTGCGTGCTGTCGGAGCCCCTGGGCGCCCACGAGGCCGTGGCCCGACTGGTCCTGCGCCGGTACGACGAGGCGGGGGCGCCCTGAAACGAGCAGCGCGCCGTCAGCGGCCGCGCAGCTGCTCGAGCTCACGCCGCTCGCGCTTGGTGGGCCGACCCGCGCCCCGGTCGCGCGTGCCGGCGGGGGCGACCGCCTCGCGGGGCGGGGGCGGCGGACTGTTGTCGAGGTAGCACTCGGCCGCGACGGGTGCCCCGACGCGCTTGCGCACCAGGCGCTTGACGACGACGATCCGCTCGTGGCCGCCGTGCCGCAGCCGGACCTCGTCGCCTTCCTTGACCGCCTGGGCTCTGTCTCTTATACACAT
>KL569415.1:78652-81618 GCA_000715685.1 Streptomyces lilacinus | reverse complement strand
GACGTGCCCGGCCCGGCAGGCCGTGGCGGCCAGCGAGCGGGTCTTGGTCAGCCGTACGGACCAGATCCAGCTGTCGAGCCGTACCGTCCCCGTCCCCTCGTCTTTCTCCATGCCCCAACTCTATGGCCGATTACCGCCCGCGTGCGGAGCCCGGGGCGCGGGTTTGTGTTGACTTCCGTGCCCCACCATGGGACGTGTGACGTGTTCACCTCAACCCCACTCCTGCATCCAAGGGAGCACGGCGATGAACACCTCCATCGGCTCCGGGCGCCGCGGGCGCACCCTGACCGGCGCGGCCCTCGTGGCGGCGCTGGCGAGCGCGGGCCTCGGGCTGGGCGCACCGCCCGCCCTGGCCGACACCGTCTCCGTCAGCTACGCGTGCACCGGGCCCGGCGCGCCCGGCGACCTCCAGACCCTGCAGGTCGACGTGACGGCCCCGGCCAGCGTCCCGCAGGGCGGCACCGCCGAACTGACCCTCACCGCGACCACCCAGATGACCATCCCGATCGACGTACCCGCCAGAGCCGTGACCGGCGAACTGGACCTGACCCTCGGCGGCGCCGCCTCCGGCACGGTCACCGCCACCGGGTTCACCAACGAGAACGCGATACCCAGCGGTTCGGGCGTGACCCTCACCGGCGGCACCGCCTCGGTGAAGCTCGACACCGCCGGCACCACAACCTTCGCGCCGGGCAACGCGAAGGTCCACGTCTTCGGCGTGACCGTCGACTGCGCCGTCTCCGGCACCGCCCCCGTGGCCGCGACGACGGAGGTCACGGCCCCCTGACCGTCAGCAGCGTCCTCGGGAGCGCCCTCAGGAGCGGTTGAGGGCGGCGGCGCCGAAGGAGACGTCGAAGCGGTCGCACCAGATGCTCACGCTGCGGTAGCGGTCGAGGTCGAGCCCCGCGGGCAGCGCGTAGTTCTGGTCACCCTTGTTGCCCTTGAGGCTGCCCAGACTCACATGGGCGCCGTCGTCGAAGACGTACCAGCCGTCCTTGCCCTCCTTCACCGGGGCATCGGTGAGCAGCACCTTGAGCTCCGGGCCGTTGCTGGTGTCCAGGTTCTCCAGCCGCAGGGTGCGGGTGCCGTCGGGCAGCCGCAGGATCCGCACCGTGCCGGTGGTCCGGTGCTCGTGACTGATCAGCCGCCCGGTCGCCAACGTCCGGGGCTGCCCGTCCCCCGTCCCCCGGACCGCCGGCACGGACTCGCGCACCGTCTCGTCCACCCACAGCTTCCACGGCTGGAACCAGTACACCCCCAGCCCCGCCGCCACCAGGCCCGCGGCCAGTACCCCTATGACGATCGGCCTGCTCAGCAGTCGTCGTACGCGTCCCATGTCCGCCTCCCGCGGCCGTTGTGCTCTCTCGTTCATGAAGAACATCGCGACGGCCCGGGAGGATCCGGGATTTCGATGACGAAAGTCTTACGTCCCCGACGAAAGTCTTACGCCCCGCCCCTCGCCCGGCATGCAGCATCATGTGGCCCGTGATCACCATTCATCTGAAGTACGAGATAGACGCCGACAAGCTCGAGGACTTCGAGGAATACGGCCGCCGCTGGGTCGGACTCGTCAACCGCTTCGGCGGGACGCACCACGGCTACTACCTGCCGAGCGAGGGCGACAGCGACATCGCCTATGCCCTCTTCTCCTTCCCCAGCCTCGCCGCGTACGAGCAGTACCGCACGGACAGCGCGACCGACCCGGAGTGCCGGGCCGCCTACGAACTGGCGCGCACCACCGGCTGCATCAAGCGGTACGAGCGCCGCTTCCTGCGACCGCTCGACGTCGCGCTCACGGGAGCGTGAGGATGCGGGGCCCGTCGTCGGTGATGGCGACGGTGTGCTCGACGTGGGCGGCGCGGGAGCCGTCGGTCGTGCGGAGGGTCCAGCCGTCGGGATCCGCGCGGTAGTCGTCGCGGCCGCCCGCGATGAGCATCGGCTCGATGGCCAGGACCAGACCGTGCCGGAGCCGGTAACCGCGGCCGGGCAGGCCACTGTTGGGCACGTGGGGCTCCTCGTGCATCCGGCGCCCGATGCCGTGGCCGCCGAAGTCGGCGGGCATGCCCCGGCGCGCGGCGCGGGCGACGCCGCCGATGGCGTGGGAGATGTCGCCGATGCGGTTGCCGACCGTGGCGGCCGCTATGCCCGCCTCGAGCGCCTGCCGCGTGCTGTCGATGAGGGCCTCGTCGGCGGGGTCCGCGGTGCCGACGACGAAGCTGATGGCGGCGTCGCCGGTCCAGCCGTCGAGGACCGCGCCGCAGTCGATGCTGACCAGGTCGCCGTCGCGCAGTCGGTAGCCGTCGGGGATGCCGTGGACGATGGCGTCGTTGACCGACGCGCAGATGACCGCCGGGAAGGGGGCGGGCGCGAACGAGGGGTGGTAGCCGAGGAACGGCGAGCGGGCTCCGGCCTTGTCCAGGACGTCCCGGGCCACCCCGTCCAGTTCGTCGAGGCCGACCCCGACGGCCGCCGCGTCCCGCACGGCGGCGAGCGCGTGCGCCACGACCCGCCCGGCCTCGCGCATCGCCTCCAGGGCCGCGTCCGTCTTGATCTCCACCATGTTCGTGACTCCCCACCATGTCGCCAATTCTTATACCGGTATTAGTATCACGGTCATGGTGAGGACTCCTCTGACCCCTTGGGAACGACAGCGCGGCGAGCTGCTGGGCAGCCTCCTGCGCGAGGCGCGCGGCGAACGCAGCATGGTGGAGGTGGCCGCCCGGGCCGGACTCTCCAGCGAGACGCTGCGGAAGATCGAGACGGGACGGGCGCCGACCCCGGCGTTCTTCACGGTCGCGGCGCTGGCCGCGACGTTGGGCCTGTCGCTCGACACCCTGGCCGCCGTGTGCAACGAGAGCACCGACGACGCGGCGGTACCGATGACCGCCTGAGGGGCTGATTCATCAGCCCCTCAGGCGTTTGAGGACATCGCGCGCAGCGCGGTCCGGGGGTCTGGGAGGCGAAGC
>KL569415.1:78089-78441 GCA_000715685.1 Streptomyces lilacinus | reverse complement strand
GTCTGGGAGGCGAAGCCCCCACAGTTACGGGAAGGGGCGGGACTGGGGAAAACCACCGGCCCCCGTCAGCGCACCAAGCGCACGGCAATCTCCGCCCCCGGACTGTTCTCGGCGAGCGCCCCCGTAAGGGCGTCCCCCGCCGCCACAAGCCCGGCATCGTCCAGCGGACCGAGCGCGTCCAGGATGAAGACCGCCCGGGTCGTCCGCTCGGTCAGCCGCGTACGCGCGCACTGACGCCAGTTCCACCGGCGGCACGTGACACCGGCGTCGTCACGCCAGACGACCTCGCCGGGCGGACAGTGCTCGACCACGGCCCCACCACCCGCCGTCGTCTCGAACGGCTCCTCCCCGG
>KL569415.1:77409-77850 GCA_000715685.1 Streptomyces lilacinus | reverse complement strand
CCCGCCGTCGTCTCGAACGGCTCCTCCCCGGTGGCGCGCACCAGCCGCGCCGGGCCCACGTAATGATCGAGGTCCTCCCCGCCCAGCGGCAGCACATGCGCGACGGACACCGCGTTGTAGATGTCGGTGAGCCGGTCCACGCGCGGCAGCCCGTCCGCCACCCGGCGCAGCAGCGCCTCGGCGCTGGGTCGGGTGCGCTGCGGCTTGGCGCCGAAGGCGCGGAACGCCTCGCGCCAGGCGGCCAGGTGCGGGTGGTCCCCTGGCGCCGCGTCCGCGAGCCACGCCAGGGCGCTCTCCTCGGCGGCGGTGAGCAGCTTCTCGCTGGCGTCGTCGCTCGGCCCCGGGACCAGGCCCTCGGCGGCGATCACCAGGGCACGGTAGTCGGGCCGCAGTGCGCGCACGGCGGGGTCGATGGTCACGGTCTCGAGCCAGGCCGTGATG
>KL569415.1:69259-77103 GCA_000715685.1 Streptomyces lilacinus | reverse complement strand
TCTCCTCGGGTCAGTAGGGTGCACTTCAAAGTGTTACAGACTGCACTGCGAACAGTCCACCCTCACTCCGACGGCGGCAGCGCCGCGCACAGCGCTTCGAGCGCCCCGCCGAAGGCATGCTCCGGCGGGGTCCCGTAGCCGACGACGAGGCCGTCGCCCGGCACGCCGGTCGCCTCGCCGTGCCGGTAGAGCCCCAGGCCCTCGACGGCGAGCCCCTGCCAGGCGGCGGCCTGGACGACGGCCCGCTCGGTGCCGGGCGGCAGCTCGAGCACGGCGTGCAGCCCGGCGGCGATGCCGGTGACCCGCACCGCCGGGGCCGCCTCGACGAGGGCCGCGACGAGGCGGTCGCGTCGGCGCCGGTAGTGCCGGCGCATCCGGCGTACGTGGCGGTCGTAGCCGCCCGAGGCGATGAAGTCGGCGAGGGTGAGCTGCTCCAGGGCACTGGACCACGACTCCCGCTCGCCCTTGTGCTCGAGAACGGCGTCCACCAGATGCCCCGGCAGCACCATCCAGCCCAGCCGCAGCGCCGGGGAGAGGCTCTTGCTGACCGAGCCGATGTAGACGACGCGTTCGGGGTCGAGGCCCTGGAGGGCGCCGACGGGCCGGCGGTCGTAGCGGAATTCGCCGTCGTAGTCGTCCTCCAGGACCACTCCGCCCGTCGAGCGGGCCCAGTCGACGAGGGTCGCCCGGCGCCGCGGGTGCAGCGGTCCGCCCGTCGGGAACTGGTGGGCCGGAGTCAGCAGTACCGCCCCCGCGCCGGTGGCGGGCAACTCGTCGACGCAGGCGCCGTGTTCGTCGATGGGCAGGGTGGCCAGGCGCAGCCCGGCGGCGGTGAGCAGGGAGCGGTGGAAGCCGAGGCCGAACGACTCGACCGCGATCGTCCCGCCCAGCACCCGGCCCAGCAGGCGCAGGGCGCCGGCGAAGCCCGGGCAGACGACGACGCGTTCGGGGTCGGCGCGCACGCCGCGGGCCCGGGCCAGGTACTCGGCCAGGGCGTGGCGGAGTTCGGGGCGGCCGCGGGGGTCGCCGGGTCCGAAGGCGTCGTTGGGGGCGGCGGTCAGGGCCCGGCGCGCGGAGGCGAGCCATGCGGCGCGGGGGAAGGCGGAGGCGTCCGGGGCGCCCTGGACGAGGTCGTGGGTCGGCCCCCGGCGCTGCGAGGGGGCGGTGGGTCGACGGGGGCGTTCGCCGCGGGGTGGTTCGGCGCGGTGGGCGACGCGGGTGCCGGAGCCCTGGCGGGCGGTGAGCCAGCCCTCGGCGACGAGTTCGGCGTAGGCCTCGGCGACGGTGTTGCGGGCCAGGCCGAGGTCGGTGGCGAGGGAACGGTAGGGAGGCAGCCGGGTGCCGGGGGCCAGCCGGCCGGTGCGCACGGCGTCGCGCAGCGCCCGTATCAGCGCGCCGCGCCGGCCGCCGGGGCCGTCGTGGAGTTCGAGGTGGAGATCACTCCCGGGGACGCAGGCGGCCGAACCACGCGCCGGCACAGTCGTCTGATTGACCATCGGATTCACCTCAGGATTGCACCACAGGGCGGGCCGCCTGCCCGCCTAGGGTCGTTCTCATGACGATCACCCACCACACGCACACCACGCAGCGCATGAACTTCACCCAGGCCGCCCCCGCCGTCTTCAAGGCGATGATCGCCCTCGACGTGGCCGCGACGAAGGGCCTCGACCCGGTCCTCGTCGAGCTGGTCCAGATCCGGGCCTCGCAGCTCAACCACTGTGCGTACTGCCTGGACATGCACACCCGCGACGCCCGTAGGGCGGGCGAGCGCGAGGAGCGGCTGCACCTGCTGGCCGCGTGGCGGGAGGCCGGGCTGTACACGGAGAAGGAGCGGGCGGCCCTCGCGCTGACCGAGGCGGTGACCCGACTGTCCGACGGCCTCGTCCCGGACGCGGTGTACGACGAGGCCGCCCGGCACTTCGAGGAGGAGGAACTGGCGCACCTGATCGCGCTGATCTTCACGATCAATGCCTGGAACCGCATCGCCGTCACCACGCGCAAGACGCCGGGCACGGCGTAGGCGCACGAGCGCGACGACGCGGGCGGAGAAAACGACCCGCCGGGGCGGTCAGCCCCGGCGGAAGCGGTCGCGGTAGGCGGCCGGGGAGACCCCGGTCTCGCGAACGAAGGCGCGCCGCATCGTCTCGACCGTGCCGAAGCCGCACTGTCCCGCGATGGTGTCCACACTGTCGGGGGTGCTCTCCAGCAGGGTCCGGGCCGCGGCGACCCGGGCCCGCTCGACGTACGCGCCGGGGCTGATGCCCACCTGCTGGCTGAACAGCCGGCTGAAGTGCCGTCTGCTCATGCCCAGTCGGGCGGCCAGCGCGGGGACGGAGAGGTCTCCGGCGGGGTGGGCGTCGATGTCCTCGACGAGGTCGCGCAGGGCACCGCCGCGCGGCGGGTCGCCGCGGGTCCAGGTACTGAACTGCGACTGTCCGCCCGGCCGCTGCATGAAGACGACCAGGTACTTCGCGACGGCGCGGGCGGCCTCCGGGCCGAGGTCGTCCTCCAGCAGGGCGAGGGTGAGGTCGATGCCGGCGGTCACGCCGGCGGAGGTGACCACGTGGTCGTCGCGGACGAAGATGGCGTCGGGCTCGACGCGGACGGCCGGGTAGGCGGCGGCCAGTTCGGCGCAGGACGCCCAGTGCGTCGTCGCGCGGCGCCCGTCGAGCAGGCCCGCCTCGGCGAGCACGAAGGCGCCCGTGCACACCGAGCCCGTCCGCCGCGCCCCGGCCGCGAGCCGGCGGACGTGGCGGACGAGGGCGCCGTCGCCGGCCGCGGTGGCGTATCCCCAGCCGCCGGCGACCATGAGGGTGTCCGGGGGCTTGCGGATCCTCGCCAGGTCGCCCGACACGCCCAACTGCGCGCCGGCGGAGGTGGCCACCGGCCGGCCGCCCACCGAGGCCAGCCGCACCCGGTAGCCGGCGTCCGCCTCGCACGCGGCCCGGTCGAAGACGTCCAAGGGCCCTGCGACGTCCAGCATTTGCACTCCGTCGTACACGACGATCAGGACGTCGCGCGTCACCACCTTGCCGCTCACACAGCCATCATCGGGCGGCTCCCGGCAGCGCACGGCCGAACGGGTCGGCGATCACCTTTATGGAGTAATGTCCTTTTTTCTGGGCATAAGACGGCTTATGCCACAGCGGAGTCGTGCGGTTGCGACCGACCGCCGGGCCCCTAGGGTGGGAAACCACCATGATGCGAGACCCGGGCAGCGCGGAGCCGCCGCCCAAGACACCCCCGCTCCCCCGCGCCGCGCGCCTGCTCGTCGTGGCCGCGTACGCGCTGCTGGCCGCCGCCGTCGCCCTGGACCTGGCGACCAACCCCAGCCTGACCTTCTCCCCCGTGCTCGCCACGGCCCCCGTCCTGGCCAGCATCGGCACCCGGCGCGCCCGCGTCCCCCTGCTGACGGGACTGACGGCCCTGTGCGCGGTCGCGCCGCTGGCGCTGGCCGACCCCGACGTCGCCTTCCCCGTCCACCTGACGGCCGGCGCGACCGTCCTCGCCATCACCTGCGTCTCCACCGCCAGCGTCGTCCTCGTCGCGACCCGCGAGCGCCAGCTGCTGCAGACGCGCTCGGTGGCCGAAGCCGCCCAGCGCGCCCTGCTGCGCCCGGTGCCGGAGCGGATCGACAGCCTGCGGGTCGCGGTGCGCTACATCGCGGCGGCGGCCGAGGCCCAGGTGGGCGGCGACCTGTACGAGGTGCTCGCCACCCCCTACGGAACGCGGGTGATCCTCGGCGACGTACGGGGCAAGGGGCTCGGCGCCGTCGAGACGGCGGCCGACGTGCTCGGCACCTTCCGGGAGGCCGCGCAGGTCGAGCCCGACCTGGGCGCGGTGGCCCTGCGGCTCGACGCCACCGTCCTGCGGCGCGGCGTGGGCGAGGAGTTCGTGACGGCCGCCCTGGTCGAGGTGCCGACGGTCGGCGGCCCGGCCGAGCTGGTCAACTGCGGCCACCTGCCCCCGCTGCTGCTGCGCGGCGGCACGGCGACCGAGATCCAGACCCCGGTCCCCGACCCCCCGCTGGCACTGCGCCATCTGGTGGAGGGCCCGTGCCACCGCACCCGCTTCTCCTTCGCCCCGGGCGACCTGCTGGTCCTCTGCTCCGACGGGCTGACCGAGGCCCGCGACACGGCCGGGCACTTCTACCCCCTCGGCGAGCGGCTGGCCGCCATGCCGCACTCGGCGTCGCCCGGGCCGCTGGCGGACCGGGTCGTGGCCGATCTGCGCGCCTACACCGGCGGCGAGCTGTCCGACGACGTCGCGCTGCTGATCCTGCGCCGGGAGCGGTGAGGGCCCGCGGGCCGCACCGGGTGTTGGCCCCGAGCGTCGCGCCAAAAACAACCGAGCGGAAGCAGCCGAGCACTCAGCGGCCGGCGGCCCGCCCGAGCCGGACCTCGAGGCCGTCGAGGACGCACGCGAGGCCGTCGTCGAAGCTGTCGTCGCGGGTCCCGGCCGCGCCGTGGTCCCGACGCGCCGCGTAGAGCGTCCGCAGGCGCGGGTACGGCTGCACGGCCTCTTCGGCCGCGGGCCACAGGTGCTCCACCCACTCCCGCTCGCTCCGGCCGCTGCGGGCGAGCGTCGTCAGCCACGCCGCCTCGGCGGTGGTCATCCCGATGACGTACGAGACCACGGTGTTCACGGCCCGGTCCGCCTCTTCCAGCGAGAAGCCCGCGCCCTCGAACAGCGCGAGCAGGCCCTCCGACAGCCGCAGCATGTTCGGCCCCAGGTGGGCCACCCCGGCCTCGCCGACCACCGAGGCGATCCAGGGGTGGCGGAGGAAGGCCGACCGCAGGGCGTGGGCGCAGCGCGTGACGTCGGCGCGCCAGTCGGCCGGGTCGCCGCCGGCCGGCATCTCGATCTCGCCGTAGACCTCGTCCACGACCAGCTCGACGAGCTCGTCCTTGTTGGCCACGTGCGAGTAGAGCGAGGTGGCCCCCGCGTTCAGGCGGGCGCCGAGCTTGCGCATGCTCAGGGCGTCGGTCCCCTCGGCGTCGAGCAGCTCGAGCGCGACGGACACGATCTGATCCCGGCTCAGCGCCGGCTGCTCCCGCCGCGGTCGCCGCGGACGGGCCCACACCGACGGGAACGGCTTCTTCTCGGCTGACATCCGGTCTCCTCTTTCGTCGTCCGCGGCTCAGGATAGCCGAGCCGGAACACTGTACGCCCTTGCGAACACTGTTCGGCGACCGTACAGTGTTCGACACACCGCACAGCGTTCCTCGCCAAGGGGAACCGCACAGGGGGGACACCGTCATGACCTTCGACTCCGCGCACTGGCAGGCCCGACTCGACGCACTGCGCGCCGCCCACCACGTCCCGGGCGCGACGCTGGCCGTGCTCACCGGCGGGGAGATCCACGAGCTGGCCAGCGGTGTCCTGCACCGGGGCACGGGGGTGGAGGCGACGACCGACTCGGTCTTCCAGCTCGGTTCGATCGCCAAGGTCTACACCGCCACGTTGGTGATGCAGCTGGCCGAGTCCGGCCAACTGGACCTGGACGCGCCGGTCGTGGACGTCCTGCCGGACTTCGCCACCGCCGACCCGGCGGCGACCAAGGTGATCACCACTCGGCAGCTGCTCAGCCACACCAGTGGGCTGACCTGCGACTTCACCCTCGACACCGGCCGAGGTGACGACTGCCTCGCCCGGTACGTCGAGGCCGCCGAGGGCGTCGCCCTCGACTGCCCGCCCGGCACCGCCTCCTCGTACAGCAGCGTCGGCTACAACGTCCTCGGTCGCATCGTCGAGGTGCTGACCGGCCTGACCTGGGACGAGGCGCTGAAGCAGCGGCTGCTCGCCCCGCTCGGACTCGAGCGCACGATGACGCTGCCCGAGGAGGCCCTGCGGTTCCGGGCGGCGATGGGACACCTGGGCGAGCCCGGCCGGGACCCGACCCGGCGCCGGCGTGGGACCTCATGCCGCGCTCGGCGGGCCCCTACGGCAGGGTCATCGCCTCCGCCGCGGACGTGGTGCGCCTCGCACGGATGCACCTCGACGGAGGCGTGGCCGCGGACGGCACCCGCGTCCTCGCGCCCGCGACGGTGGCGGCGATGCGGCGGCGCGAGGTCGACGTCCCCGACAAGTGGACGGTCAGCGCGGACGGCTGGGGCCTGGGCTGGTCGCTGTACGACTGGTCCGGCGTCCCCGGCTTCGGCCACGACGGCGCGTCGATCGGCCAGTACGCGTACCTGCGCGTGGTCCCGCAGGCGGGCGCGGCCGTCGCCCTGCTGACCAACGGCGGCGGCGCCCGCCTGCTCTACGCCGCCCTCTTCCGCGAACTGCTCGACGAGCTGGCCGGCGTGACGATGCCGGACGCCTTCGCGCCGCCGGCCCAGCCGCCCGTCGTGGACATGACGCCGCTCGTCGGCACGTACCGCCGCGAGGGCGTCGTCATCACCGTCTCCGGATCCGGATCCGGCTCCGAGGGCGACGGCGCGCCGCGGCTGGTGTACGAGTTCGTCGACGGGATGAAGGACTTCTCGCCGCCCCTGGAGATGGACCTCACGCCGCTGTCGGACACGGTCTTCGCCGCGTCCGGTGCCGGTCCCTCCTTCAGCGAGGACTGGATGCCGGTGGTGTTCTCGACGCTCGCCGACGGCACGGGGTGCTGCTACATCGGCATGCGGGCCGCGCCGAAGACGGCGTGAGCCCGCGCGGGGCGCGCCTCACCCGAGCACCCGCACCTCCGTCTCCGGGTCCAGTCCGACGCGCGGCCGGTCCGGGCGCTGCGGCGCGACGCGGCCGCGGGACTTCAGCCACTCCCAGGTGTCGGCCACGGTCTCCTCCACGGGGCGGCAGCGCAGTCCGGCGGCGAAGGCCTTGTCCACGCCGCCCTGGTGCAGCGTCGTGTGCAGGTCGCCCGGCGGCACCCAGACGGGCAGCTGGGTCCAGGGCTCCACGCCCGCCTCGAGGATCGTCTCCGGGTCCGTCCAGCGCAGCTCCGCGTCGCTCCCGGTCACTCGCGCGCACGCCTCCAACAGGCTGCCCATGGTGGCGTGGCCGGACCGGCTGACCAGGTTGTGCGCGCCGCCGAGGCCGCGCTCGGCGGCGTCCAGGCTCCAGACGGCCAGGTCGCGGACGTCGATGTACTGCAGCGGCAGGTCCCGGGGGCCGGGCGCGAGGACCGGCCCGCCGCGCTCGAGGCGCAGCAGCCACCACGGGAGGCGGCCGATGTTCTCCCAGGGCCCGAGGATCAGCCCGGCCCGCACCAGCAGGGCCGCGTCCCCGAAGGCCTCGACCGCGGCCAGCTCGCCACCCCGCTTGTCCTGCGCGTACTCCACCTGCCCCGCATCGGCCGATCCGTCCACCAGCGGCGCGTCCTCACCGACCCCGGCCGCGCGGGGGTGCCGGTAGACCGAGCCGCTCGAGACGTACACGTAGCGCCCGACACGCCCCTTCAGCAGCCGGGCCGCGTCCCGCACGGCTGTCGGCGCACCGGACCAGGTGTCGAGGACGACGTCCCACTCCCCCTCCTCCAGGGCGGCGAGACCACCGTCCTCGGTGCGGTCCCCGCGCAGCACGGCGGCTCCGGGCAACGCGTCGTGACGGCCACGGTGGAAGACGGTCACGTCCCAATCCCGCGCCAGACCTTCCTCCGTGACGGCACGTCCGACGAATTCCGTCCCACCCAGAATCAGAAGTCTCATGAGGGCGACTCTGCCGTTGGGTTGGGCGCCGGGGGAACCCTTCGCCGCTCTCAGCGGAATCGCCCAGGGCTGAACCAGCGCAGGACGACGCGCGCGCCATTCGACGACGTGCCGGTGGATCCGGCCGGCCAGCAAGAGAGCCCCCTCCATCAATGGAGGGGGCTCTTCTGTGCGCCGCCAGGGACTCGAACC
>KL569415.1:68169-69001 GCA_000715685.1 Streptomyces lilacinus | reverse complement strand
TAACCAACTGAGCTAGCGGCGCGCGGCATGAATATTACATGAGTTTCGGGACGGCTTCAGATCGCCCGCCGGCGGGCTGCGGTGATCAAGGTGTGGAGCACCGCCTGGGCCGTGGGCAGCCGGTTGGCGGCCTGGTGCCAGGCCAGGCAGCGGGGGCCGTCGAGCACGTCGGAGGTGATCTCCTCCCCGCGGACGGCGGGCAGGCAGTGCAGGACCACGGCGTCGCGGGGAGCGTGGGCCAGCAGCTGGTCGTCGACCCGGTACCGGGCCAGGCGCGCCCTCCGTTCGGCGGCTTCGTGGTGTTTGTCCATGGGCACCCACACCTCGGCGTAGACGGCGTGGGCGTCGCGGACGGCTTCTTCGGGCTCCGTGGTCAGGGACACGGACCCGCCCGACTGCGTCATCGTCTCCCGGGCCTCGGCCAGGACGTCCGCGTCCGTCTCGTACCCGGGAGGGCCGGCGATGACCAGGTGCATGCCGGAGGCGGCGCATGCGGAGAGAAACGAGTTGCAGGTGTTGCTCGTGCCGTCACCGACGAAGGCGGCGTTCATGCCTGCCAGCGTCCCGAAGTGCTCGCGCATGGCGAGAAGGTCGGCCAGGGACTGGCACGGGTGGTGGCTGTTGGACAGCGCGTTGACGACCGGGACCGCGGAGGCCTCGGCCATCTGTTCCACCACGCGGTGCTCGAAGGTGCGCACGGTGATGGCGTCGAGGTAGGAGGACAGGACGCGAGCGGTGTCGGCGACGGTTTCCCCGTGACCGAGCTGCAGCTCGTCGTGGTTCAGCACGATGGCGGCCATGCCGAGCCGGTGGGCGGCCGTGGCCAGCGAAA
>KL569415.1:62887-67933 GCA_000715685.1 Streptomyces lilacinus | reverse complement strand
ATGCGGAGCCGGTGGGCGGCCGTGGCCAGCGAAACACGCGTCCGCGTGGACGGCTTCTCGAAAACGCACCCCACGACCGCCCCGCGAAGGCTGTGCTCCCACCCCAGCGGCTCCCGCTTCATGCCCTCCGCCAGATCGAGCAGAGCCGACAGCACACCCGGGTCGAGGTCGCTGACCCGCAGCAGATGGTCCGGGATCTTGCCGTCCATGGCCGGGCGGCGGACGAAGGGGTCTGCTGGCGGTCGGGTCATCGCACGTCTCCGAGTCGGGGATCCCCCGGGAGGCTCTGCCCCGAGTCTGGCCCAGGGCGGGAGAGCGGGCACCCTCACCGGTTCCGGGCGGGTGAACCCCCGTCGCCCGGCCCTGAACGGGCCTTCCGGTCCCCCGCGCGGCCTGATAGGGATTGATCATGAACATGGAAACCCTTGACCCGATGGAACGTCTGCTAGCCGAGCGGGCCTGCGAACGACTCGTCGTCGAGTTCGTCCGTCGGCTCGACCTCGGGGACCCGAGCTCGGTGGCGGACCTGTTCACGCCGGACGGAATCTGGGAATGGCCCGCCGGCGACCGCCGGATAGAGGGCCGCGACGCTCTTCGCTCCCGGCCCGCGGACCGCCTGTCCCGCCGCATGTGCACGAACATCCTGGTCACCGTGGACTCGCCGTCGACCGCCAGCGCAACGACGTACTTCGCGACGTACCGGGTCGACGGCCACACCGACGGCATGGTGCCCGTCCGGCTCCCCGCGAACGTGGGGCACTACGAGGACACCTTCCGCAAAATCGACGGCGACTGGCTCCTCGCCACCAGGACCACGTTCCTGCCCTTCGGCGGAACGACCGAACGTCTCGTTCACCCGGACCAGTCGTAACAGGCGACGTCACACTCCGGGCGCGGGCCGCACGGCGATCCCGTTCCGCTCGAGCAGGGCCGCCGTCACCCCGTCCCCGGGGACCAACTCCCCGGCGAACGACCCGTCGTACACCGCGCCCCGTCCGCACGACGGGCTGCGCGGCATCAGCAGTGCCTCCGTGCAGCCCGCGTGCCGCGCCGCCGCGAGTGCGCGGCGCGCGCCGTCCACGAACTCCGGCGTCACGTCACGCCCGGTGTCCTCGACGACCCGCGCCGTCCCGTCGAGTACGTCGTGCCCGTCGCCGCCCACCAGCTCCGCGGGGCGCCGCGGTGTCGCGAGGCCGCCCGCTACCTCCGGACAGAAGGAGACGACGTCACGACCGGCCACTGCCTTCTCGATCTCCGACGACGCCTTGTGGCGCCCGTCGAAGCGGCAGGGGACCCCGCGCAGACACGCGCTCACCAGGATGGTTTCCACTCCACCAGGCTAGCCATGACGCCGATCCCTCCACGGGCCGGCCTCGCCTACACCAATTCTCCCGAGGAGGTGACGGTGAAGGCTCGTCCTCGCACGGCGAAGTCCGACGTACCGTCGTCGTCCGCCCATGCCATGAAGACGGTTTCCGATTCGTCGCCGAAGGCCGACGCGGCGCAGAGGTGGAAGCGGTTACCGGCCGTCGCCGTGCTGACCTTCACCTTGTCGCCGAGGGAGAGCTCGGCCTCGGAGCACATCTTCGCCATGACCGTGGGGACGGTGACGACGGTGTCCGCGCTCTTCTCCACCCAGGCGAGCAGGAAGCGCCCGCCCGGCAGCGGTGCGAGGGCCGGGCTCGAGCGGTGGAAACCCTGCGGCTGGCCCGCGGTCACGCTGGTGATTTCCTCGCCGTCGCCGTTCGGGTCGTAAATGCTTGCTTCCACGGTGGTCTGCGTGACGCCGAGGTCGCTGGGACCGATGCCGTCGACGTGAGCGACGACGAACCGTCCGGTGTCGAGCAGCGTTATCGCGTTGTCACCCCCGAATCCCGAGGCGTTGGGCTGGATCTCGCCTCCCTGAGGAGTTCCTTCGAAGTCGAAGACCCTGAAGGTGAGCCGGCCTCCTCCGATCGACGAAGGGTCGGTCGTCCAAGCAATGACGTAATTTCCGCCCGCCACAACCGTCACGGCCGGGTGCTCGTGGAACCCCTCGGTGGTGTTGACCGTGAACTCCGGGCCGGCCTTGGTGCCCTCGGAGTTGAAGCGCTGGGCACGGATCCGCTGGTCCGCGCCGGCACCCGCCCAGGTGACGAGGCAGCCGCCGTCGATCATGTTCGTGACGGACGGTCGGGTCGTCGGGTCGATGTCGGTGCCATTGATCTGGATTTCGGACCCTGACGGCTGCCCGTCGACGAATCGCCGCAGTTTCAGCCGCGGGACGGGCGGGGGATTGAAGGCCTCTTCCCTCCAGACCGCGAAGGAGGAGAAACCCGCGGATTCAACCGTCGGCCACTGCCGGTTCGTATTGCTGCCGGGTGGCGTTGGCGTGTTGACCAGGAACTCTTCGCCGAGCTTGGTCCCGGTCTTTCCCAGGTTCTGACCCTTGATGCCGGCATCGCTCCCGTCCGCCCACATGGCCACGTACTGCGTACCACGGACCGAGTCGACGGACGGTTGGAACTGGATTCCGCTGGTGGTCGTACTGACCAGAATTTCACCCATGGCCGTACTCCGTTTCCGGGTCTCTTCGCTTCGGGTGACGGGTGCGAGGACCAGGCACAGGCGCTATGGCAAGCCTGACACGTCCCCGCAGCCCATGCATCCGCGCCCTCGAGGTGCCCGTACGCGCTACGTGCCCGTACGCGCTACGCCTGGAATTCGGTCAGATCGATGGTGTGAACCCGCAGCGGGAAGCCGTGGACCGGGTGGGTCGTTTCGCGCTCCAGCGTCATGCCGAGTTTGCGCATGATGTTCTCGGAGGCGTTGTCGCCTTCCCGGTTGACACCGATGACGTGGTCGAGGCCGCGGTCCTGGAGGGCGAATTCCAGCGTTGCCTGGGCGGCTTCGGACGCGTAGCCCTGGCCCCAGAACTGCCGGCCGAGCCGCCAGCTGATCTCCACTGAGGGCAGTACTTCCGGCAGGTAGTCGGGAACGGACAGGCCGACGGCTCCGGCCAGTTCGCCCGAGCCCAGGAGCTCGACGGCGAAGAGCCCGAAGCCCTCCTCGTCCCACTCCTCCTCCCACCGCTCGACGGCCTCCGCCGTCCCGTCCAGGTCGAGGACCGAGCCGTCGCCGATCCAGCGCATGACCTGCGGGTCGGCATGGATGTCCGCCAGGGGGGCGAGGTCGTCGTCGTGCCATTGGCGGAGGATGAGGCGGGGGGTGCGGATCTCGATCATGACTCCATCCTGCACCACGAACACGGCCCCGCTTCGACGGGCCGCAAGCCGGGCAGTGTGAGGTCCGGGAGAGGAGGTGCCCATGGGGCGGGACGGACACGGGGAGCACGGACCCGGGTGGGACGTGGTGATCGTGGGGGCCGGCGTCGCGGGCAGCGGCGTCCTGGTGAGCCTGGTGCGCGCGCTCGCCCGTACCGGCCCCGGGCGGGTGCGGTCGATCCGGCTCGTCGATCCCCGCCCGCCCGGGTGGGGCGTGGCCTTCGGGGATCCCGACCCGCTGCTGCTCTGCAACAGCGCCGCCGAGGTCAACTCCCTCCTGGCCGACGAGCCCGCCGACTTCGTCCACTTCCTCCGCGACCGGGGCTGGACCGGGCGGCCGCAGGACTGCGTGCCCCGGGCCAGGATGGCCGAGTACTGCGCGACCCGCTCCGCCGAGGCGCGCCGCGCGGCCGCTGCGTACGGCGTCGAGGTCGACCACGTACGGGCGACGGTCGAGGCGATCGAAACAAGCGCCGGCACAGCCGCTACAGGCACAGGCACCGGCACCGGCGCGCGCCCGATGGTTCTGCGGCTGAGCACGGGCGACCGGCTGACCGCCGACGCCGTAGTCGTCTGCACCGGGGTGCACCGCCCCCGCGTCCCCGACGGCTTCACGGGCCTCACCGGCCACCCCGGTTACGTACCCAGTCCCTACCCCGCCGACCGACTGCGCCGGTCGGTCGGCCCGAGCACCGGCCGCGTGCTCGTGCTGGGCACCCGGCAGTCCGCGATCGACGCCTCGCTGGTGCTGTGCGGGGCCGGCCACGAGGTGACCATGACGTCGCCCTCCGGGCTGCTGCCCGCCGTCCGCGTGTCGCTGGGCGCGCCCGAGCGGGACCTTCCGCCGCTGCACGGCATCGCCCGCCTCGATCCCGCCGACCCCCTGCTGGCGGAGAAGGTACGGCGCGGGGTGGTGGAGGCGATCCGGCTGCTCGACGACCGACCGCTGCGCGCCCAGCGGTCGGTCGCGGCCGATCCGGTACGGCGCCTGCGCGAGGAGACCGCCCTGGTGGACGCGGGCGCGTGCGCGTGGCCCGGGGTGGTCGTGCCGACGCTGGAGGCGGTCATCGCGCTCACGGCCGGACTGCCCGGCCCGCGCCGACGCGAGCTGCTGGAGCGCTTCTCGTCGTTCATCGGCCGCTACGCCACGGCGATGACGGTCGTCAACGCCCACCGGCTGCTCGCCCTCTTCGACAGCGGCGCCCTGCGCGTGGCCCCCGCCTACCCGAGCACGGTGTCCTTCACCGGCGACGCCTGGCGGGTGCGATGGACGGGGGCCGCCGGGCCCGAGAGCTTCGACCACGTCGTCAACGCGACCGGCTTCCGGCAACCCGAGCTGTCCTGGTCCCCCGACGGCACCACCATCCATCTCACGGAACCCCCCGGCCACGGCGGCACAGGCACCGACACCATCGACGCGCTCGAAGCCGACCTCCGGGTACGCCGCGGCCCGGGCGCTCCGCCCGAGCGCGTGTGGATCGTGGGCGTGGGGACACACGTACGGATCCCGTTCTCGAACCACCTGCGCAACGTGGCCCGGCAGGCCCGGCAGGTCGCGGCGGAGGTGTCGGGGTGCGCGCCGGGCGCGCCTTCCCCGTGACGCCTCGCCGCGCGACGGACAATCGCGGCGGACCATCGCGGCTGACATTCGCGTTGGGCCACGGATCGTACGGTCGCCCGTCCGCGACCCGCCGCCGAGGAGGCGCATGCACCACAGCTGGACCACCGAGGACATGCCGGGCCTGGAGGGCCGGCTGGCCGTCGTCACCGGCGCGACCGGCGG
>KL569415.1:57969-62644 GCA_000715685.1 Streptomyces lilacinus | reverse complement strand
GAGATGTGTATAAGAGACAGATCGTCACCGGCGCGACCGGCGGCATCGGCTGGGCCACGGCCCGCGAGCTGGCCCGGTCCGGGGCCGAGGTGCTGGTCACCGGCCGCGACCCGGGCCGGGCCCGGCGCGCCGCCGAACGCATGGCCGCCGAGGTGCCCGGCGCACGGGTCCGGCCCGACATGCTCGACCTCGCCGACCTCGCCTCCGTGACCGGCTTCGCCCACCGCGTCGAGCACGGCGGCCGCCCCGTCGACCTGCTGGTCAACAACGCCGGCGTGATGGGCATCCGGCACCGGGAGACCACCAAGGACGGTTTCGAGCTCACCTTCGGCACCAACCACCTGGGGCACTACGCCCTCACCGGCCGGCTGCTGCCCCTGCTCCTCGCGGCCCCCGCCCCGCGCGTGGTGACGGTCAGTGCCGCCATCGCGCGCAGCCCCATGGCGGAACTGTCCGATCCGCAGAGCGCCCGCAGGTACCACCCCATGGCCGCCTACGCCAAGTCCAAGCTGGCCAACGTGCTGTTCGCCCTCGAGCTGCAGCACCGCGCCGACGCGGCGGGCGTGCCGCTGACCAGCGTGGCCGTACACCCCGGCACCAGCCTGACGGGCCTGCAGCGCCACGCGCCGCGGCCCGTGCGGGCCCTGGCGCGGGTGGCGCTGGACCGCCTGGTCGGCCAGCCGGTGGAGCAGGCCGCCCTGTCGTCGCTGTACGCGGCCACGGCCGACGAGGTCACCCCCGGCGGCTTCTACGGGCCCACCGGCCGCTTCGAGGCGCGGGGCGCCCCCGGCCCGGTGGAACTGCCCACCCTGGCCGAGGACGCCCGGGCCGCCCGCGCGCTGTGGGAGTCCTCGGAGCGGCTCACACGGGTGCGCTACCGCTGGCCGGAGCCGCCCCCGCCGTGACCGCCCGCCTCACCGGCGGAGCACCTTGCGCGCGAGGACGTTGCCGAGCAGCTGCGCGAGCTGCACGAGGACGACGAGGATCGCGACGGTCACCACCATCACGGAGGTGTCGAAGCGCAAGTAGCCGTACGTCATGGCGAGGTTGCCCACTCCCCCGCCGCCCACGGTCCCGGCCACGGCCGAGAAGTCGATGAGCGCGACGAGCATGAAGGTGAAGCCCAGCACCAGCGGCCCGAGGGCCTCCGGCACCAGCACGGTGACGATGATGCGGACCGGGCTCGCGCCCATGGAGCGCGCGGCCTCGATCACGCCCGGTTCGACGGAGAGCAGGTTGCTCTCCACGATCCGGGCGACGCCGAAGGTCGCCACGACGACCATGGGGAAGACGGCCGCCTCGGTGCCGATCATCGTGCCGACGACGCCGCGCGTCACCGGGGAGAGCGCGACGATGGCGATGATGAAGGGCACCGGCCGGATGACGTTGACGAGGGTGTTCAGCACCGCGAAGACGGCCCGGTTCTGCAGCACGCCGCCCTTGCGCGTCGCGTACAGGGCCAGCCCGACGACCATGCCGAACACCGCCGACAGGGCCAGGGTGAGCAGGACCATGTAGACCGTCTCGCCGGTGGCGTCGACGACCTTGGGCCAGAATTCCCGCCAGTCGACCTTCATCGCGCTCCCACCTTTCCTCGCTCTGCCTCCCGGTCCGCCAGGCGCGCGACGCAGGCGTCCACGTCGCCCTCCGCGCCGCGCAGTTCGAGCGTGACGCTGCCCAGGGGCCGGCCCTGCACCTCTCCGACGCCCGCGTGGGCGATGCGGAAGTCCACCCGGTGCTCCCGCAACAACCGCGAGAGCTCGTCGGAGGCCGACGCGTCCGCGCCGACCGGGACGGTCACCAGCCGTCCCGGGTGGCGGGCGCGCAGCCGGTCCAGGGCCGGCCCCTCGGGCAGGTCGTGCAGCGCGGACCGCACGAACGCCTCGGTGACCGGGTGCTCCGGCCGGGCGAAGACGTCGTGCACGCCGCCGGTCTCGACGACCCTGCCGTCGGCCATCACGGCCACGTGGTCGCAGAGCGAGCGGACCACGTCCATCTCGTGGGTGATCAGGACGATCGTCACGCCCAGCTCGTCGTTGACCCGCCGCAGCAGCTCCAGCACCTCGCGGGTGGTCTGCGGGTCGAGGGCGGAGGTCGCCTCGTCGCACAGCAGCACGTCGGGCGAGGTGGCCAGGGCCCGGGCGATGCCGACGCGCTGGCGCTGACCGCCGGAGAGCTGTTCGGGCCAGCGGCGCGCCTGTTCCTGGAGGCCGACGAAGCGCAGCACTTCCTCGGCCCGTTCGCGGGCCTCTGCTCGACTCGCCCCGGCCAGCCTCAGGGGGTAGGCGACGTTGCCGAGGACGGTGCGCGAGCGGAAGAGGTTGAACTGCTGGAAGACCATGCCGATGGAGCGGCGCACTTCCCGGAGCTCGCGTGCGTCGAGGGCGCCGAGGTCCCGGCCGTCGACCAGGACGCTGCCGGAGGTGGGTTCCTCGAGGTGGTTGACCAGCCGCAGCAGGGTGCTCTTGCCGGCGCCGCTGTGGCCGACGATGCCGAAGACGTTGCCGCGACCGATGGTCAGGGAGACCCCGTCCACCGCCCGGAACTCCCCGCCTTTGCCTTTGGGAAACGTCTTGGTGACGTCACGGAGTTCGATCACGGCTCAGCCCCGGTCCCGCGCGGCGAGTCGGTCGAGCTCCTTGGTGAGCTCGGCCGCCGGGATGTCGAGGACGTACCGGGCGCCGTGCGCGGACTCCTTGACAGCCGCCTGCACCTTGGGGGAGCGGTAGAGGTCGACGACCTTCCGGATGGTCTCGTTGTCCTTGTCCTTCGCCCGGGCGGCGATGACGTTGACGTACGGCCGGGCGACGGCGCTCTCGGGGTCGTCGTGGAAGACGGCCTGGGCGACCTTGTAGCCGGCCTGTTCGGCGACTCCGGCGTTGATGACGGAGGCGGCGGTGTCCTTGAGGCTGCGCGGGGTCTGCTGGGCGTCGACCGGGGTGATCTTCAGATGGCGGGGGTTGTCGGTGATGTCCTCGGGCGTGCCGTAGATGCCGGCCTTGTCCTTGAGGCGGATCAGCTTGGCCTGCTGCAGCACGAGCAGTGCCCGGCCCTGGTTGGAGGGGTCGTTGGGGATCGCGACGCGGGATCCGTCGGGGATCTCGTCGACCTTCTTGTGCTTGAGGGAGTACAGGCCCATGGGCGCCACGGAGGTGGAGGTGACGGGCACGATGTCGGTGCCGTTGTGGGCGTTGAACTGACTGAGGAACGCGAGGTGCTGGAAGGCGTTGAGTTCGATGTCGCCGTCGGCGAGGGCCCGGTTGGGCAGCTGGTAGTCGTCGAAGTTGACGATCTTCACCTCGATGCCCTGCTTCTCGGCCTCCTTCGCGAGGACGTCCCACTCCGGGTCGGCGCCGTTGACGCCGATGCGCACCCGGTTTCCGGCGGCCGGGTCCGACAGGCCGCAGGCCGACAGCAGGAACGCGAGGGCGGCGGCGACGGAGGCCGCGGCGGCACGGCGGCGGGACAGGGGGAGTGTCATCGGAGCTCATTCCAGGGGTAGTGCGGTGGTGAGTGCGTCGCAACGTGCCGTGATCGTAAGGGCGAAAACGGCGACCACCTGGGAATGAAAGGAACGGTTCATGATCTCGCAATAGAAGCAAGGAGCCGGCGGCGCCGTGGCGCGAACGCCTCTCTTGCCGGGCCGCCCGCCGAGCGCTCCAATGACCCCATGACGACGGCCCGAGCCGGCAGCGGCAGCCCCCGCGTGCTCAACCTCCCGAGAACGGCCACGGGATTCGACCAGGTCCTCCACGCCCTGCGCGGCCGGAAGCCCCGCCGCGCGGCCGAGCTGCCCGGCGAACCCCGCTGGCGCCGCGAGTTCGTCGTGCGGGACGCCGAGGGGCCGCGGATCGGGCTGCACGATTTCGGCTACGCGTCCCACGAGCTCAACCACGGGCAGGGCACGGTCGACGACACCGCCCTCGTCGGACCGCTGAGGATCCTCACGCCGGAGGGACTGGACTGCCTCACCGAGGTCTGCGACCGGCTCGAGCGCTCCGCCGGCTCCAGCCGCTTCATCGCAACGCGCCGGCTGCGCAGCGCCGACCTGATGTCGGCGTTCATCAACAACATGATTCGCGACCGTGACTTCCTGCTGACCTGCTCACGGCTCGCGGGCGTCCCGCTGATCCCCCACCCGCTGCGGATCCCCACCGCCCAGATCAACTACTTCGAGGGCCGGGGCCGTCCGGAGATCGTGCGGTGGCACCAGGACGGCATGGACTACGTCCTGACGATCCAGCTCAACGGCTACGAGGACTACGACGGCGGGCGCTTCATGTACTTCCAGGGGCGCACGGACGAGTTCCACGACGTACGCGGGGACGACCCCCGCATCCGCGAAGCCCCTTGCGGGGAGCGGGGTGCGGCGCTCTTCCTCCACGGCAGCCGTATCTTCCACGCGGTCACGCCGGTCACGCGGGGGCGTCGGGTGACGCTGGTGATCTCCTTCTTCTGCCCGTATTTCGCGCGACAGGACTCGAACACGTTCTGGCACCTGGCGGCCGATGACGGGATTCCGGCCACGATTCCGAATTGGCTGCGGCTGAAGTGGCCGGTGCGGAACGCGGCGATGGACTACAGCCTGCGGGCCGGCAGCCCGGTGATCACGTGGGAGGACCTGCGGCGCTGAGGCCGCAGGAGCCGACGGGGGCGGCGTGCCGTTTTGCTGCGC
>KL569415.1:57216-57700 GCA_000715685.1 Streptomyces lilacinus | reverse complement strand
CGCCTCCCTCGCGCCATCAGAGATGTGTATAAGAGACAGGTTTTGCTGCGCCGGGGCGCAGCAAAACGGCAAGTGACACCTGTTCGGATCATATCACCAATCACCCGGTTTGACTCCTTTCGTGGAATCTTCAAAACTGCGTCAGGACCGCGCCCTCGCACGCCCGTACATCGGGTCACTCTCGGGGCACCACAGGGGGTAGTGAAGCCACGATGCGCAAGAGTCAGACCAGCTCCGCATGCGCACACAGGGATCTCATGCGTGGAGCCCTGACCACTGTCTCCTGGCCTCAGCGACCCACCTAGCCGCGCCGAGGGAGCGTCGCACATCTGAGTCGACGCCAAAGAGGGCTGATCTGACGATCCGGCCGACCTGACCTGTCGGCCGGACTTTCCCCGATCTCTTTTCGTCATCGGGTTCATCCTGCCCGCGTGCGCGGGTTCAGGGATTCTTTTTGTTTGTTTTCCAGTTGGGGGTTTTCCCG
>KL569415.1:56676-56930 GCA_000715685.1 Streptomyces lilacinus | reverse complement strand
CCCGTGATGGGTAGATTCCGGCCGCGGGCCGGAAGGCTACGCGGTGATGTAGCCGGAGTAATGAGAAAGGCCGTCTCCACGGCGGTGGTCGTGGCGATCCTGGGTGGTACGACCAGTGAGGCCGCTGCCGCTACGGCGACGAAGGCCGAGTCGGTCTCGCCGGCGCAGGCGTTGGCCGCGCTGGATCGTCTGGCGGCGGCTCTGCCGAAGCCGGCGGCCGCGCCGGCGGCGGCTGGGCAGTCCGAGCTGGACAA
>KL569415.1:56250-56400 GCA_000715685.1 Streptomyces lilacinus | reverse complement strand
GCAGTCCGAGCTGGACAAGCTCAGTGCGGAGCGCGACCGGCAGTTGGTCGAGGACTTCGCGGAGTTCGACGAGGAAGAGGAAGTCAAGGAGGCCGCGAAGAAGGCGCTGGAGAGCAGCGACCCGAACGCGATCCGGGAGTTCCTCGCGCA
>KL569415.1:55572-55949 GCA_000715685.1 Streptomyces lilacinus | reverse complement strand
TCCGGGAGTTCCTCGCGCATGGTGAGGCGGAGGCTCGTCAGCGGGCGAAGGAGAAGAGGGAGGGTACCGATGCTGCGAATCGCAAGAAGATCGAGGCGATGCGTGGCACCGGTGGCCAGTTCTTCAACTCCGAGGTGGATCGGGTTCTGAAGCCTGAGGCGACCGCGAAGGATCGCGCTGATTTCCTGGCGTTCGGTGCGGAGATCGCCAAGCAGCGGGATGAGAAGGACAAGCAGAACGCCGCGCAGCGGGCCGCGGAACTCCGTAAGCGGGTGGAGTTGCTGGCGGCCTCGGGTGGTCCTGAGGTGAAGAAGGCCGCCCAGGCGGCGTTGGCGACGAATGACGACGCCAAGATTCAGGAGTTCCTGGAGAAGGGT
>KL569415.1:54876-55287 GCA_000715685.1 Streptomyces lilacinus | reverse complement strand
GATTCAGGAGTTCCTGGAGAAGGGTTATCAGGTCGCGGCGAAGAAGGATGCCGACGATCGCGCTGCGTTTGAGAAGGCGCAGAAGGAGGCTCAGGAGGCGGCGGAGAAGCTGCGTGACCTGGCCCAGAAGGCTGCGCGTGCTGCTGAGGCGCGTACGAAGCTGATTGCCGTTCATGGCGATGCGGTCAAGGCGCTGAAGACGGCGTCGAATGCGATGTCGCAGGCGGCTGCGTCGGCGCGTGAGGCCGATCGGATGCTGTCGGCGGACCGTGCGGGTAAGCGTCTGTCGGACTACGGCAATGTCAAGGCCGAGGTCGCGCGTCAGGTCGGGTACGCCGCGGATGCCGCGAAGGCGGCGCAGGTGGCGGCGGCTCAGGCCAAGGTGCAGGCCGATGTGCTGGTCGAGACCGG
>KL569415.1:54339-54580 GCA_000715685.1 Streptomyces lilacinus | reverse complement strand
GTCGAGACCGGTCTGACCTACGGCACGCAGTGGTCGGAGGTCGCTTCCGGTATCGCCGCGGCGGCGGACGCGGCGGCGAAGGCCAGTGAGACCGCGCAGCACGCGGTGGATGCCACCGAGGCTGATGCCAAGGGGTTGAACGCCAAGAACCAGGCGGAGCTGCACGAGCAGCAGGCCAAGATGTGGCGCGCCAACGCCGAGCAGCACGCCGCGACGGCGGCGAAGCTGGCCGAGGCGGCGG
>KL569415.1:53862-54133 GCA_000715685.1 Streptomyces lilacinus | reverse complement strand
GCGAAGATCGCCGCGGATGCCGCTGCCCGGACGAAGACCGCGCGTATCGAGGCCGAGAAGGCCGAGCAGCTGGCCTGGGAGCACGCCAAGAAGGCCCGCGAGGCCCGCATCGAGGCCCAGCGCCAGGCGCAGATCGCTGCTGAGCAGCGCGCGATCGCCGAACGCGAACGCGACCTCGCCGCGGCGGCACGCGCACGCGCCGAACACGAGCGCGACGTCGCGGCTGCGGCGCGGGCGCGTGCGGAAGCCGAGGCGCGTACGGCGTCGGCGG
>KL569415.1:53305-53639 GCA_000715685.1 Streptomyces lilacinus | reverse complement strand
GCGCGGGCCGATGCCGAGAAGCAGGAAGGCATCGCCTCCAAGGCCGACGAGAACGCCCGCGGCATGGAAACCAAGGCTCGCGATGCCTGGCGCAGAGGCCAGGAGGCCAAGAAACACTCCGATGCGGAAGCGGCTCGAGCCCAGGCCACCGCATCGATGGCGGCCGCATCCAAGGGCACCGCATATTCCGTCGAGGCGCAGGCAGCAGCGGCCCAGGCGCGGGCAGATGCCGATACCGCTGGCGCTGCGGCCGGTGAGGCCCAGAGCGCTGCTGATACGGCCAGTGGTGCCGCGATCCGGGCGCGCTCTGCAGCGACGGAGGCCGCGGGTGCGG
>KL569415.1:52719-53016 GCA_000715685.1 Streptomyces lilacinus | reverse complement strand
CGAAGCCGCAGGCGCTGCTGCACGGGCGCGGGCAGCGGCGGCTGAGGCGACCGCGCACGCCGCGCGCGCCAACGCCGCGGCCAACGCGGCCGAGGCCGCCGCCGCCCGCGCCAACGCAGCCGCGAACCGGGCGGAAGCCGAGGCTCGGGCCACCCATGCCGCGGCGCTGCGCGCCGAAGCAAAGGCCTCCGAGGCCACGGCCCAGGAAGCCCGCGCGGGCATTGCCGCCCACGAGGCCGCCCGCCTGGCCGGTCTGGCCGCCATTGAGGCCAACAACGCTCTGCAGGCTGCCAACCG
>KL569415.1:52222-52382 GCA_000715685.1 Streptomyces lilacinus | reverse complement strand
TTGAGGCCAACAACGCTCTGCAGGCTGCCAACCGCACCAAGGAAGAAGCCGAAGGCGCCGTCCGCGAAGCGGCCATGGCTCGTCTCCAGGCCACCGTTGCAGTCCAGGCGTCGAACGCTGCCCGGTCCACCGCGGCCGGTATTGCCGATCCGGCGAACAC
>KL569415.1:49806-51941 GCA_000715685.1 Streptomyces lilacinus | reverse complement strand
AGGCCGCCGAAGCCGCCGATGCCGCGGCGAAGCGGGCGAATGCGCAGGTCGCTCCGGCCTTCAAGGCCGCTGCCGACGCCGCGCGCTCCTCCGCCAGTGCCACGCGTTCCATGGCCGCGGCCATGAAGTCCGCGGCCGATGCGGCGGTCGACGGCGCCAAGGCCCGTGCGGCAGCCGCACGTGCCAACCAGGCCGACGCGCAGGCCCAGGCCGACGCCAAACTCGCACGCGAGGCCGCCAACCAGGCCTACGCCGACGCGGCAGCCGCACGCCAGGCAGCCAACCAGGCCGAAGCCGAAGCAGCCCGCGCCCGCGGCGCAGCCGCCGAAGCCGACCAGCACGCCGCCGCCGCCAACAGCGCCGCCAGCCTCGCCGAAAGCGAAGCCGCCACCGCCCAGGCCGCAGCCACCCAGGCCGCCAAGGACGCCGAGGACGCCGGCAAGCTCGCCGAATCCGCCGAATCCCACGCCAAATCCGCCAAGGAAGCGGCCAACAATGCTCTCAAGTATGCCAAGCAGGCCGATGAGGTAGCCAAGCAGGCCGAGAAAGAGCAGGAAGAGCGGGACCGCAAGGCCCGCGAAGAAGCCGCCAACGCTGGGAAGGTCAGCGGCCGTCAACTGACGGACAAAGACGCACGAGCGCTCGAAGACATCGGCATGACCCGTGAGGAATACGAGAAGTATCAAAAACTTGCGGGCATGAACTTCACCGATTTCCTCAAGGAAATTGGCGGCGAGCTCCTCATCGAATACTTCGACGGCGAGAACATTCAGAAGTGCTACAGCGAGGGCAACGTCGAAGCATGCTTCTGGGCTCTGGTTAACAACCTTCCCTGGGGCAAGGCACTCAGGGCCATCGAAAAATTCCCAGAGATCGTCAAGGCCATCAAGCGCCTCGTCGGCCTCGAGAAGCTCCTCGACGAATCGGCCAAGGCCAAGAAAATCATCAAGGAGACAGAGGAACTTCTCGAGGAGGTCAACAAGAAGGTTCCCGCTTGCGCAATCAAACCCAAACCTAAGACTCGGGCAGCATTCAGGAACAGCGTTGTCGTGGCGACACCGGCGCTGATGACCACCGGCGCGCGAAAGGCGGTCAGCGGGATCCGTGGCGGCCAGCTGATGATGGCCTCCACCGGGAACGAAGCACAAGATCTCGGCATCAGTCGTGAGGAGTACATCGCCAAGCTGATCGGTGGTCACGTCGCCAAGGACGCCAAGGGTCAGGACATACCGATCCATATGCCGAACGTAGGAAAGAGCGGGCTCGATGTCATCGGGCCGGACGGGGAGTTTGTCTTCGTGGGCGGCGGCGCCAAGGCCAAGGACCCTGCGAAGTTCGGTAAGCTCCTCAAGATATCCAAGTGGGCAGCAGACGAGGCCGGGGTGAAGGCCGTCTACTACCTGGCCGACAACACGCCGGAGTCCGCCATTAAGCAGGCCAAGAAGACGTTCGGAGAAGAAAACGTGCACATCTTCACTCTGCCGACGACGTGCTAGCCATGTACGATCCTTTCATCAGGTGGTATCGGGAGTCGGCAACGACACCGGTGCTCTCCCAGCAGGTTGAGATCTTCGCCATGCACGGCATTCGGTTGCACCATCCGAACTTGGGCACCGTCATGGCAATCGACATCGAAGGGAATGACGTCCCCGTCTCGCAGGAGGAACTTACTCGCCTTCTCGAGCTTCGGATTTCATCAATCAACCTCAACTGGTGGTTCTCGTCCGACTCACACCTCGTCGCCAAGTATTCCTATGACCCGCTCGGCTGCGAGATTCAGACGTTCTGGCTGGACGGACTGACTGTTGAAGAGGGAGAGAAGGTCGAGGCTGCTCTTATGGCAGCCGCAACAAACCTTCCCGTACTCACCCGTGCTTTGGTCATCGATCGAAGGGGTCTCTGCGAACCCGATAACTGGGACTCGCCTATACTCTACGAGGGGGAGACTGTTCCCGAATTTCCCGACCGTGTGATCACTCAGGAGCAGATCGCAGCAGGGCTCTTGCAGGATTCACCGGAGCTGGCAAGGGAGGAAATCCAGGGTGGACTGGTCCAGCTGACTCGGTACAACTCGGCATGATCTCGCCCCTGGTACGTTCTCGTTACGCATGAATGGTGCGGCGGGCACTCTCACG
>KL569415.1:48092-49513 GCA_000715685.1 Streptomyces lilacinus | reverse complement strand
ACTCTCACGAGTGCCCGCCGTGCCTGTTTATGTCACCGCATCTGCCGCCGCACCAGCTCGTAGAACAACCCACCCGCATCCGCCAGCAGCTCCCCCGGCGCACCCTCCTGCACCACTCGCCCCTCCGACATCACCACCACCCGGTCCGCGTCCATGACCGTCGACAGCCGGTGGGCAATCACGATCCGCGTCGCCCGCAGCGCGCGCGTCGACTCGATGACGACCCGCTGCGCCTCGTTGTCCAGCGCACTCGTCGCCTCGTCAAGGAACAGGATGCGAGGGCGCCGAACGAGGGCCTGGGCGATCATCAGCCGCTGCCGCTGGCCGCCCGAGACCGTGCCGCCGCCATCCGACAGCATCGTGTGCATGCCCATCGGCATGGCCTTGATGTCGTCCGCCAGACCCGCCAGGGTCGCGGCCGCCCATGCCTCCTCCAGGGAGAACGTGCCCGCCCCGCAGATGCACTCCAAAATCGAGCCCGAGAACGGCTGGGCGTTCTGCAGCACCACCCCGCACTGGCGCCGCACCGCCGCCTGGTCGAGGGCGGCCAAGTCCTGGCCGTCGTACAGCACGCTCCCCGTACCCGGCTTGTCGAAGCCGATGAGCAGGCGCAGCAGTGTGGACTTGCCGCAGCCGCTCGCGCCGACGATGGCCACGAACTCTCCCGGCCGTACCCGGAACGACACGTCGTCGAGGACCAGCGGGCCGTCATCGCTGTAGCGGTACGACAGGCCCTTCGCCTCGATCGCCCCGCTCAGCTCACCCGGCTGCACGCTGGAACCCCGCACCTCCGGCGTTGCCTGGAAGACCGGCTTGATCTGTTCGAACATCGGCTGCACCGCTGCGGCCGACAGAAGCGCCCCCGTCAGCTGGTTCACCGACGACAGCAGCATCGTCACTGCCGTGCTGAAGGTAAGGAACTCCCCCGCGGACATCGACCCCCGCGCCGGGCCCGCCAGCAGCGCGAACATCACCAGCGTGCACAGCGGCAAGCAGACAGCGTTGAGCACCGTGACGACGTTCTTCAGCCGACCGATCCGCTGCTGCAACTCTCTCGTACGCGCGAACTCCTTCGCCCACGCCGCATAGGCGAAGCTTTCCGCTGCCGCCACGCGCAGCTTCGGCAGGCCCCTCAGGGTCTGGAAGGCCTGGTTGTTGAGCTTGTTGCTCAGCTTGATGAGCCGGCGCTGCCAGCGCAGCTGCCACAGCCCCAGGCCCATGAAGACGGCCGCGATGACGACCAGCATGCCCACCGCCGTCAGCGCCAACGGCACGCTGTAGACGAGCAGCAGCACGAGATTGATCGTGCCCACCGCGCCCGCCTGCAGGATCACTGTGCCGATGCCGGACAGGACGCGGCGGATGGAGCTGATGCCCATGGCCGCGCTGGCCAACTCCCCCGTGGCTGTCTCTTATACACA
>KL569415.1:44115-47819 GCA_000715685.1 Streptomyces lilacinus | reverse complement strand
CGCAGCAGCCGGTCCCACACTGCGGGCTGCAGGGTGGCCTCGATGCGGCCCTCCAGCCGCAAGACAGAGATGTTCTGCAGCAGCATGAAGACGGCCGACACGACACTCACCGCGACGAGCGCCAGCGCGGCCTGCACGATCAGGTCGTTCTCCGCGGCCGGTACGTACTCGCCCAGCACCTTGCCCGTGATGACGGGCACGAGCGCGCCCAGCACCACCGCCACCAGCCCGCCCAGCGCAACCCCGCGAAGCTCTCCCCCTGTCCCCCGCACGCTGAAGCGCAGCAGTCCCAGCAGGCCCAACGGCACCTCCGGCAGCGGGCGGTAGAACATCACCGCGCGCGGCGCGAAGGCCGACTCGTTCCCTCGCCCGATGCGCTCCCGCGTGCCCGTGGCCGGGTCGACGGCCTCGTAGGCACCGCGTCGCCACAGCAGCGCGACCGGTGCGTCCTCCTCGTCGTCCTCCCGCCAACCCACCAACGGGCCGCTGTTCTCCCGCCACCACTGGCCGCTCAGCCTGACCGTCCGAGTACGGACCCTCGCGGCGAGCGCTATGCGTTCGACGGGGTCCGCCCCGGAAGCGGGGGCGGAGGCAGCAAGAGGGACTCCCGCCGCCTCCGCCACCACGCGGCACACCGCCAACGTCGCGTCGTCACTCGCGCCACGACCACCACGGCCACCACGACCACCACCACGCGACGAGGCCCGCCCCGACCTGCCGATCGACGCCAGCAGCGCCTCGTCCGCCTGACTGCGGGCGGCCTCACCCGCCTCGATGCCCGCCGCCGTGCGGTCCTCGTGGGCGCGCTCCAGCTGCTCGATCCAGCTGTCGAGGGCGTACAGCAGGCGGTACTGCTGGTCGACCATGCCCTGCCACATCGCCGCCTCGACGAGGAGGGTGCCGGCCGCGTAGCCCTCGTACGCCGCGCCGTACTGCACGCTGCCCGGCGTGATCTGCATCCACAGGATGTCCTCGTCGGCCCCGCCCTGCCGGCCACCGTCAGCCGGCCGGCTGTTCTCCAACGGCGCCTGGTACAGCACGCGCAGACCCCGCCCCACACCCAGCGCGAAGGCGTTCTCCAGCGGGCTCAGCACGCCCCCGCCCGCCGCGCCGCCGTACTCGTAGTACAGCTCCCCCAGCTCGATGCGCCGCACCGCGCACCCCTGCCGCGGCCGGCCGACCAGCGTGTGCGCCGGGCCCTCGGCCGGGCCCAGCAGCAGCGTGCCCGTCTCCAGCCTGCCCAGGAAGTGCCAGTGCCCCGCCTGCGCGGCATCGACCGCGAACAGATCGAGCTCGCCCTGCTCGACGAGCCACAGCACGTGCGGGCCCTCCAGCGGCAGGCTGCGCAGGCCCGCGCAGTCCACCGGCGTCCCCAGCCCGCCCATGGCCGCCACCACGGGATCAGCAACAGCGTCAGCAACAGCGGCGGTGTAATACGGAGTCGTCACCCTCAGTGCTCCTTGACCAGTTCCGCGTACGCACCCCGCGCCGCCACCAGGTGCTCGTGCCGCCCCCGTTCCACCACCGTGCCCCGCTCGAGTACGACGATCTCGTCGCTGTCGCGCACCGTGCTCAGCCGGTGGGCGATCACCACACAGGCGCACCCCCGACGTCGCAGGTTGTCGATGACCGTCTGCTCGGTCACCGCGTCCAGCGCGCTCGTCACCTCGTCGAGGACCATGACGCTCGGGCGCCGCACCAGCGCGCGGGCGATCTCGAGCCGCTGCCGCTGACCGCCGGAGAAGTTGCGGCCGTCCTGCTCGACGCGGCTGTGGATGCCGCCGGGGCGGCGCGCGACCACGTCGTAAACGGCGGCGTCTTCCAACGCAGCGATGACGGCCTCGTCCGGAATGGACGGGTCCCACAGCGCGACGTTGTCGCGGACGGTGCCTTCGAAGAGGAAGACGTCCTGGTCGACGAAGGAGACGGAGGCGGCCAGGGCACCGCGCGGGATGTCCTCCAGCCGCATGCCGTCGATGCGGATGGTGCCCTCCCAGGGGGCGTAGAGGCCCGATATCAGGCGGGAGACGGTGGACTTGCCGCTGCCGGAGCCGCCGACGAGCGCGACCTGCTGCCCGGGGCCGACCGAGAGCGAGAAGTCCTTCAGCAGCGGGGCGTCCAGAGGGCTGTAGCCGAAGGTGATGTTGTCGAGCTCCACGTGGCCCCTGAGGCGGCGGGTGTCGGCCGGGGGTTCGCGGCGCGTGTAGAGGGGGTCGACGGGGAAGTTCTCGACGTCCTTGAGACGGGCGACGTCGGCGGCGAAGTCCTGGATGCGTCCGGCCACGCCGTTGAGGCGGGTGATGGGCGCGGTGAAGCTGGTCACCAGGGCCTGGAAGGCGACGAGCAGGCCGACCGACAGGTGTCCCTCCACCGCGCGCAGGCCGCCGATCATCAGGATCAGCGCGCTGTTGAGCGCGGCCAGGACGGGCGCGACGACCGCGAGCCACGCGCTGGGCACGCCGAGCCGCTGCTGCACGTCGAGGGTGACCGCGTGCTGGCCGGCCCAGCGGCGGAAGAAACCGTTCTCCCCACCCGTCGCCTTCATCGTCTCGATGAGCTGGAGGCCGCTGTACGAGGTGTTGGTGAGCCGGGCGCTCTCCGCCCGCAGCTTCTGCGTGCCGGTGGCCCGGACCCGGATCACGATCCGCATCGCCACCACGTTCAGCAGCGCGATGCCGATGCCGACGACCGTCAGCTGCGGGTCGTACGTCCACAGCAGCACCGCGTAGAGGACGACGACCACCGCGTCCACCCCCGCCGCGGCGAGGTCCCTCGCCAGCGTCTCGGCGACCGCGTCGTTCGACTGCAGCCGTTGGACGAGGTCGGCGGGGTTGCGCTGGGAGAAGAAGGTGACCGGCAGTCTGAGCAGGTGCCGCAGGAAGCGGGCGCTGCCCAGGGTGGAGGAGATGATGCGGCCGCGCAGCAGATTGGCCTGTTGCAGCGCGGTGAGGGTCGCGGTGAGCAGCAGCGCGGTCGCCATCCCCGCGAAGAGCACGCCCAGCGAGGACGTCCGGCCGCCCATCAGGAACATGTCGATGTACGTACGGCTCAGCGCGGGCACCACCGCGCCGACGACCACCAGCAGGAGGCTGGCGAGCACGGCGGCGAACAGGGTGCCCGACGTGCCGCGCAGGCGGGCCGGCAGGGCGCCCAGGACGCCCGGCTTGCGGCCGGTGCGGCGGAAGCCCTCGCCGGGCTCGAAGGTGAGGACGACGCCGGTGAAGCTGGTGTCGAACTCCTCCATGGGGACGAAGCGGCGGCCCTTGGCCGGGTCGTTGATGTAGACGCCCCGGCGGCCGAAGCGGCGGCCCATGCCGTCGTGGACGACGTAGTGGTTGAACTCCCAGAAGAGGATGGCCGGGGGGCGCACCCCGGCGAGCGCGGCGAGGTCCATCTGCATGCCCTTGGCCTGCAGCCCGTAGCCGCGGGCGGCCTTGAGGAGGTTGCTGGCGCGGGAGCCGTCGCGGGAGACGCCGCAGGCGATGCGCAGCTCCTCCAGGGGGACGAAGCGGCCGTAGTGGCCGAGCACCATGGCCAGCGCGGCGGCGCCGCACTCGACCGCCTCCATCTGCAGCACGCTGGGCGTGCGTACGGTCTTCTGCCTGCCGACCTCGGGGGCGGGCGCCCGGCGACGCGCGCCGGCCCTGCGCCCCCGCTCCGGCTCCGGCCCCGGGCGCCGACGACGCGCGGTCACGGCAGCAGCC
>KL569415.1:37104-43884 GCA_000715685.1 Streptomyces lilacinus | reverse complement strand
GCGGAGAGGTGGACGGCGCCGGTGACCGGTGTCGTGGAGTCGACGGCGTACGGGGGCCCGTCCGTGGAGGACCAGCGGTAGCCGGACCTGGTGACGGAGGAACGCTCCAGCTGTACGAGCACCGCGACCGGGCTTCCCTCCCGGGAGAACTGCGCCGCGAGCCGGCTGTCGCCGAGGAAACCGCTGATCTGCGCCTGCGTCTGGGGGGCGCGGCCGACCGCCTTGACGCGGCCGCGCAGCACGCCGAACCGCTGCTGGGGGACGGACTGGACGCTCAGGTCGACCGGGGCGCCCACGGGGATCGACCCGCCGCTGCCACCGGGTACGTACAGCATGGCCACCAGCGGGTCGTCCGGGTTCGTCACGCGTTCCACGGTCGCCACGTCGGCGCCGGTCGTGACGACCGCGCCGATCCTGCTGAGGAGGGTCGTCACCCGTCCGCCGGCCACCACGCGCACGGTCTTCTCGCCCCGGTCCGTGCCGACCGAGAGCAGGGGCGCGCCCGGGGGCAGCAGTTGGCCCTCCTTGGCGAAGACTCCGGTGACCTGTCCCGCGTACGGGCTCTGCAGCAGATAACTGCCCTCGGCATGGGTGAGGATGCCGGGTGCGCTCAGTTTGGAGGACACGGATCCGGTGAATGCCCAATAGCTCGCGACGGCCATGACGACGAGGGTGACGGCGAGCACGAGCCGGCCCTGCGGGCGCGCGAAGCGTACGGGAACATCGAGTTCTTCGGGCGATTGCAGCTTGGAAAGCGCCTTTTGGCGAAACTGCACGAACTATTCCTTCGACTGCATTCGTTGCACGGGTACCGAATTACCCGTCGTGGCCATGGAACGCGGGCAGCCGTGCACCCCGGAACGAGGGGCCATTCCGGGGTGCACGGCGGCACAGCTGTCGGCTCAGAGGCCGGCGACGCCGAGCTGGACGCCGACGATGCCCTCGACCGCGCCGACCGTCGGGCGAACGGCCTGGACGGTCTGCAGGTGGGTCACGGTGCCCAGCACGTTGTGGACGTCGCCGGTCACGCCGCCGAGCAGGCCACCGGAAATGCTGACACCACCGGAAACGGCGTCCAGCTCGGCGTCGGCGATCTCACGGGTCTCGAGGTTGTCACGCATGATGTGCGCACCCTTCGTTTGTCTGGGTATTTCTCAATGGCATGGGACAGGCCGCGCCAAAACGGGCCCACCACTTTCCCCGGCAGGCCGGTCGATATCGACCACCGTTCAAGAACCGCCGCGGTGCGCAGATGTAAGCACGCGAACGGGTGGCACGGCCAACCGTGTTGGCGCCCCCCACTTCGCAAAACGGTCACCCGAGCACCCCGCTTTCCGGTTCCTTTACTGGATCATCACAACTCCTTCACAGGATCGAGTAACAGATATGCGGGGTCCCTCGCGCCCGGGGAACATAAATGGACACACACCCACCAAGCGCACGCGGCATAACCGGCATATCGAGGAGCGATGTGAGGGTGACGCCCCCGCCGCACGCACTTTGTGAAGATTTATTGAAGCGACGTTCGGCAACGACCCCACTACACTGAGCGATGAGAAGTGGTCACCGCTCCCCCCTGGAGGTCGTGATGGCGGCGGCGCGACGCGTGGCGATGCGGAGGGTCTACGAGGAGGCGCGGCGGGAGGACGGGTGCCGGGTGCTCGTCGACCGGGTGTGGCCGCGCGGGGTGAGCAAGGAGGCCGCAGGGCTCGACGAGTGGTGCAAGGACGTGGCCCCCTCCACCGCGTTGCGGAAGTGGTACGGGCACGACCCCGACAAGTTCGAGGAGTTCCGCCGGCGCTACCGCGCCGAGCTCGCGGACGAGGACCACGCCGAGGCCGTGGGCCACCTGCGCGACGTGGCCCGGCGGCGGCAGGTCACGCTGCTGACCGCCACGCGCGAGTGCGACATCAGTGCCGCCGCCGTGCTCAGGGACGAGCTGCTCAAGAAGTAGCTCGAGAAGTGAAGGCTCGAGAGGTGAAGGCCCGGGAAGTGAAAGCTCAGGCCTGACGGCTCACGACGTGACGATCCGTACGACGTCCCCCGCCCCGCCGCCCGCGACCACGTCGATGCGGACGCCCGCGGCCGGATCCGTGAAGGACTCGCCGGGGCCGTGGGCCCGCACGACGCGCACCGGGCCCTCGCCGGTGGGGACGGCCGAGTCGACCTTGTAGATCAGCACGCCGGTCGAGGGCGAGCCCGTGTCGTTGCCCTCCGCGCGGCGGGACTCGGCGACGTAGGCCGTCGTCGGGCCCGTACGGACGACCGCGACCTTGGTGCCGCCCGGGCGCTCGACCGGGGTCAGCCGGACCGTGCGCCGGCCGGGGGCGGCGACGCAGGCGACCTGGTCGTCACGGGTCCAGCCCAGCTTCCAGGAGTGCCAGCCGAGGTACTGCGGCGCGGCGCCCGCGATGTTGCCCATGACGTCCCAGCCGCCGACGAAGCGGTGGGTCTCCCCGGTGAAGGCGTACAGGTCGGGCAGGCCGAAGACGTGGCCGGTCTCGTGGGCGAGGACCTTGGGGCCCCAGCGCCACATGTCCTGGCCGAAGGTGACGGCCCACCGGACGCGCGTGCCGTCGGCGGTGACGCCGGGCGTGGCGGGGTCGAAGAGGTAGGTCGGGGAGAAGGAGATCGCGGAGGCCTCTCTCGCGGGGACGACGTAGACCATGTCGTAGCCGGAGAAGTCGGCGTGCGGGTCGGCGGCCGTGACGGCGTCGCGGAGGTACCGCTCGTGGGCCTCGAAGGTGAGGCCGCGCTGGAAGCCGTACGAGGTGGAGGCCGCCGGCATCCGGATCCAGCGGCGCAGCGGCGTGACGTCCAGCCGCGTCCGGCCGTAGGAGGCCGTGCGCAGCCAGTCGGCGGCGGGGGCGAGGTGGGCGGCGTACGGGTCGGTGGAGCCGGTGGCCGGGGCGTCGGGGAAGTCGACGAACAGCATCAGGGCGCGGTGGGTGCCGGTGGCGCGCCGGAACTGGACCGGGTCGGTGTCGTGACCCTCGTCCGTCCAGCCGGTCGCGCCCTCGAGCGCGCAGTCCCGCACGGGGGCGGGTGCGGCGGGCGCCGCGACTGCCGGGGTCGGGACCGTCAGGCAGCCCAGGAGGGCCGCGGCCGCCACGGCGGTCGGAGTCGGAGTGCGCATGTCTCTCCTTGTCTTCGGCGGATTGTCTCGGGCGGTTTGTCTTCGACGGAAAGGGGTGCTTGGGCGGAAAGCGGTGCTTCGACGGACAAGCAGCGCTTCGGCGGGGAAGCGGTGCCGCGCCTACGCGCGTCCCGCCGCCATGTCCATCAGGCGGGCCAGCACCCGGCCGCCCGAGGCGCCGATCCCGTCGTGCTCCCATTCGTTGGTGACCCACGTCCGTACCGCCCCGACCTCGCGCGTGGTGCGCAGGGAGAGGCCGGCGTCGACGTACATGACCGGAACCGTGTTGGCGGCGAGCCGGTCCGCGTCGTAGAGGGGCTGCCAGTCCTCGCGCTCGGCCAGCAGGTCGGCGGCCTCGGCGAAGGGGCGCAGGCCGGCGATGTCCCGGAACATCCAGGGGTAGATCATTTCGCCGGTGAGCAGCAGGGGGTCCGCGTCCTCGGCGAACGCGGGGAAGTCCGCCATGGCCCGGGACGCCGCCCAGGCGGTGGGCGCGCCGCCCTGCCCGTAGAGGGTCTCCTGGAGGACGGCGAAGAGCGGGTTGTCGGTGAACCCGGTCAGGTTCATCACCTGGTGGAGGAAGGTGGCGGTCGGTTCGCCGTCGGCGTCGAGGGCCTCGTCGAGGAGCCAGTGCAGCCGCTCGAAGCCGTCGCCCATGCCGAGGACGAGGCCGAGGGTGCGCAGGCGGCGGGTGGTGAGCCGGTCCCCGTCGGGCAGGCGGACGTCGCCGGTGTCGAGCAGCGCGGCGACGCGGCGCAGCACGGCGGCGTCGTCCGGGTAGCGGGCGTAGTGCTCGAGGACCCGGTCGCGGACGCGGGGGTACGTGCGGGCGTAGACGTCGTCGGCGGTGGCGCTCAGTCCGGGCAGGCCGCCGGCGACGTAGCAGGCCCGCAGCCCGTGGGGCGCGCGGGAGAGGTAGGTGAGGGTGAGGAAGCCGCCGTAGCTCTGGCCGAGCGTCTCCCAGGGTTCGTCGCCGCACAGCTGTCGGCGTATGAGTTCGGCGTCCTCGACGATCGCGTCGGCGCGGAAGTGGCCCAGGTGCGCGGCGAGTCGGCCGGGGTCGGTGAAGCGGGCGGCCGCGCGGGCGGTCACGGGCGTGGAGCGGCCGGTGCCGCGTTGGTCGAGGAGCAGCACGCGGTGGGTCTTGAGGGCGTGGTCGAGCCAGCCGGGGGAACCGGCGGACGGGCGGGGCGACTTGCCGCCGGGGCCGCCCTGGAGGTAGAGCCTGTCTCGATGTGTATAAGAGACAGATCGACGACCTCGCGGGCGAACACCTGGATGCGGGGGCCGCCGGGTGCGGAGTGGTCCAGGGGGACGTCGAAGACGTGGTCGGTGGTCGCGTACGCGGGGTTCACGGTGCCATGACTCGCTTTCAGTGGCCTGCGGATGCGGTGGGCTGCGGATGCGGGGGCTGTGGGACACGGTGGCCGGCGGGGTCGTGACGGACCGTCCGTGGAGCCCGGCAACTGCCGCTCGCCGCAAAGGAAGTGCCCCCGGCCCTCGGACACAGGTGGATAACGGAACGGCCGACGCCTTGTCAGTGCAATTTCACATTACTATGTTACGGGTCACATTTCAGCCGCTCGGCTGTTCGACTGTTCACGGAGTGACCACTGATGAACAAGCGCACCTGTACCGCCGTCGCCGCCGCTCTGGCAGCGACCCTCGCCCTCGGAGCGACCGGCTGCTCCGGCGGGAAACAGTCGGCCGGCGGCAAGAACGGCGGCAAGAATCCGGCCGTCGGCAACGTGGGCGCGACGGTCGGCGGCACCCCGAAGAAGGGCGGCACCCTGACGGTGCTGTCCAACCAGGACTTCACCCACCTCGACCCGGCCCGCAACTGGGTCATGAGCGACATGGACTTCGGGATCCGGCTGCTCTACCGCACCCTGGTGACGTACAAGGCCGCGCCCGGAACGCAGGGCGGCCAGTTGGTCCCCGACCTCGCCACCGACCTCGGCACGTCGTCCGCCGACGCCAAGACGTGGACGTTCCACCTCAAGCAGGGCGTGAAGTACGAGGACGGCTCGCCCATCACGGCACAGGACATCAAGTACAACGTCGAGCGGTCCTTCTCCCCCGACCTGCCCGGCGGCGCCGACTACGCCGCCCGCTACCTCGCCGGCGCCGAGGGCTACCGCGGCCCCGCCGAGGGCAAACACCTGGACTCGGTCAAGACCCCGGACGACCACACCATCGTCTTCGAACTGCGCAAGCCCTTCGCCGAGTTCCCCTGGGCCACCGTCATGCCGACCTTCGCGCCCGTGCCGCAGGCGCAGGACAAGGGCCCGCAGTACGACAACCGGCCGTTCTCCTCCGGCCCGTACAAGATCGAGTCCTACGCGCGCGGCAAGCGGCTCGTCCTGGTCCGCAACGACAAGTGGGACCCCGGGACCGACGAGGTCCGCAAGGCGTACCCGGACAAGCTGGTCGTCGTCATGGGCCTGAAGGCCAACCAGATCGACGACCGCATGATCGCCAGCCAGGGCGCTGACGCCTCCGCGGTCCCGTGGTACGCCCTGCGGCCGGAGAGCGCCGCCAAGGTGCTGCCGAACGCGGAGGTCAGACAGCGTCTGCTCGCCGAGTCCCAGAACTGCACGGACATGGTCCAGATGGACACCGGCCGGGCGCCCTTCGACAACGTCAAGGTCCGCCAGGCCGTGCAGTACGCCCTCGACCGGGACGCCGTCCTCACCGCCTCCGGCGGCCCCGCCTTCAACGACCCGTCGACCGCCTACATGCCGGCCCCGCTCTTCGGCGGCGAGCAGCCCGACACCCTGAAGATCCCCGCCGCCGGCGACGTGCAGAAGGCCAAGCAGCTGCTGAAGGAGGCCGGCAAGCCCGACGGATTCACCACGAAGATCACCGCATCGGTCGGAGACAAGGGCCGGGTCGAGGCGGTCCAGCAGTCCCTGAGCCGGGCCGGCATCAAGGTCACCATCGAGACGGTCGACCCGTCCGCCTTCTACGCCACCATCGGCGACACCAAGAACCGCACCGACATGGTGTACACCGGCTGGTGCCCGGATTACCCATCCGGCTCCACCTTCCTGCCCTTCGTCTTCGACGGCCGCTTCATCAAGGAGAAGGGCAACTCCGGCAACCACTCCCTCTTCCGCGACGACGCCACGATGAAGCGGATGGACGAGATCGCCGCCATGACGGACGCCAAGGCGGCCAACAAGGCCTGGCAGCAGCTCGACGGCGAGATCCTCGCCAAGTCGCCGTCCGTCCCGGTGCTGGTCCGCCGCTGGCCGCTGGTCCTGGGCACCAACATCGCGGGCGCGTACGGGCACACCTCCTTCGGCGGCCAGCTCGACTACGCCACGGTCGGTCTCAAGGACCCCGCCAAGGGCCAGGGCTGAGGGGCCGTCCCGCCATGACCACCACCGCACCCGGACCCGCGGCCGGACCCGCGCCCGCGCCCGCTCCGACGGCCGCCCCCACGGGCAGGGGCCCCTGGCAGCTCGCCCTCGCCGAACTGCGCCGCCGCACCGCCGTCAAGGTCTCCCTCGCCGTCGTCGCGCTCTTCCTGCTGATGGCGGCGGGCGCCCCGCTGCTGAGCGCGCTCGCCGGCTGGTCGCCCGAGGAGTTCGACAAGACCGCCGTCGACCCCTACCTCGGCGGCCAGCCGCTGGGCCCCC
>KL569415.1:35236-36824 GCA_000715685.1 Streptomyces lilacinus | reverse complement strand
GTGTATAAGAGACAGGCGTCGAACCCGTCACGGGCCGCGACCTGTTCGCGCGCGTCGTGCACGGCGCCCAGGTCTCGCTGCTCATCGCGCTGACCGCCACCGCGATCGTCGTCGTCGCCGGTACGGCGGCCGGCATCGCGGCGGGCTACTTCGGCGGCCGCACCGACGCCGTGCTCTCCCGTCTGATGGACCTCACCATGTCCTTCCCCTCCCTCATCTTCATGATCGCGATGATGTCGGTGGCCAAGGACGTCAACCGCGTCCTGCTGATGACCGCGGTCATCGGCCTGTTCGGCTGGCCCGGCGTCGCCCGCGTCGTGCGCGGCCAGACCCTCTCGCTCAAGCACCGCGAGTACGTCGACGCCGCCCGCGTCGGCGGCTCCGGGCCCTGGCGCATCCTCACCCGCGACGTCCTCCCCGGTGTCGCCGGGCCCGTCATCGCGTACACCACCCTGATCGTCCCCGGCATGATCGCCACCGAGGCGGCCCTGAGCTACCTGGGCGTCGGCGTCCGACCGCCCACCCCCTCCTGGGGCCAGATGATCGCCGAGAGCGTCGCCTTCTACGACACGGACCCCATGTACTTCGTCATCCCGAGCACCTGTCTGTTCCTGACCGTGCTCGCCTTCACCCTGCTCGGCGACGCGCTGCGCGACGTCCTCGACCCGAGGAGCGGCCGCGCATGATCCTCTATCTCGCCCGCCGGCTCCTCGCCGTCGTCGGCGTGCTCGTCGCCATCGCCGCCGTCACCTTCACCATCTTCTACGTCCTGCCCTCCGACCCCGCGGCCGCCGCCTGCGGCAAGTCCTGCAGCGTCGAGCGCCTGGCCGCGATCCGCGCCCACATGGGTCTCGACCGGCCGCTGTGGCGACAGTTCGCGGACTTCGTCACCGGCATCTTCACCGGCCGCACCATGGGCAGCGGCCAGTACGCCCTGCACTGCAAGTTCCCGTGCTTCGGCTACTCGTACGAGAACTCCGAGGCCGTCTGGGACCTGCTCATGGACCGCCTGCCGGTCTCCGCGTCCCTGGCGGTGGGCGCGGCCGTGCTGTGGCTGGTCCTCGGCCTGGGCGCCGGCGTCACCGCGGCCCTGCGCAAGGACACCCTCACCGACCGCGCCCTGATGGTCGGCGCCGTCGCCGCCGCGTCGATGCCGGTCTACTTCACCTCGGTGATGCTGATCTACGGCCTGATCCGGGTCGCCGGACTCCTGCCCTACCCCAGTTACGTCCAACTCACCGACGACCCCCTGGGCTGGGCGTCCAACCTGCTCCTGCCCTGGCTGGCGCTGGCCGTGCTGTACGCCGCCATGTACGCACGCCAGAGCCGCGGTTCGATGATCGAGACGATGGCGGAGCCGTACATCCGCACCGCCCGCGCCAAGGGCCTGCCGCGGCGCACCGTCGTCGTCAAGCACGGGCTGCGGGCGGGCATGACCCCGATCCTCACCCTCTTCGGCATGGACCTGGGCGGGCTGCTGGCGGGCGCGGTCATCACCGAGTCCATCTTCGGGCTGCCGGGCATCGGCCGTCTCTTCTACGGCGCGCTGTCCACCGGCGACCAGCCGGTCGTCCTCGGCGTCACGCTG
>KL569415.1:34469-34958 GCA_000715685.1 Streptomyces lilacinus | reverse complement strand
CCCAGCCGGTCGTCCTCGGCGTCACGCTGCTGGCGGCCGCCTTCATCGTCGTCGCCAACCTGGCCGTCGACCTGCTCTACGCCGTCGTCGACCCGCGAGTGAGGTACTGATGGCCGACTCACCGGAACGGCCCCTGCTGTCCGTCACGGACCTGACCGTCACCTTCCCCACCCGCCACGGCGACGTCCGGGCCGTGGACTCCCTCAGCTTCTCGGTGCGCCGCGGGCAGACCCTCGGCATCGTCGGCGAGTCCGGCTCCGGCAAGTCCGTCACCTCGATGGCCGTGATGGGCCTGCACACCGACGCCCGGGTCACCGGCTCCATCGCCCTCGACGGCCGGGAGCTGACCGGCCTGCCCGAGCGCGAGCTGAGCCGGCTGCGCGGCCGCCGCATGGCGATGATCTTCCAGGACCCGCTCTCCAGCCTCCACCCCTACTACACCGTGGGCGAGCAGATAGCCGAGCACCACCGCGTCCACTTCGGCTCCCG
>KL569415.1:25586-34198 GCA_000715685.1 Streptomyces lilacinus | reverse complement strand
ACGGGCGGTCGAGATGCTCGGGGAGGTCGGCATCCCCGAGCCGGCGCGGCGGGCCGGCGAGTACCCGCACCAGTTCTCCGGCGGCATGCGCCAGCGCGTGATGATCGCCATGGCCCTCGCCTGCGAGCCCGACCTGCTCATCGCCGACGAGCCGACCACCGCCCTCGACGTCACCGTGCAGGCGCAGATCCTGGAGCTGATCGCCCGCCTGCGGGAGGAGCGCGGCCTCGCCGTCGTCATGATCACGCACGACCTCGGCGTCGTCGCCCGCGTGGCCCAGGAGGTCCTCGTGATGTACGGCGGCCGGGCGGCCGAACAGGCCCCGGTCGACACGCTGTTCGCCGACCCCGGCCACCCCTACACCCGTGGCCTGCTCGATTCGCTGCCCCGCCTCGACGACCGCGACGACGAGCCCCTGCGGGCCATCCCCGGCAGCCCGCCCTCGCTGCTGGACCCGACCCCCGGCTGCGCCTTCGCGCCGCGCTGCCCGCGCGCGGCCGCCGCGACGGACGCCGAGCGGGACGGCTGTACGGGCACCCGACCCGAACTCCGGCCCGTCAAGGGGCACCTGGTCGCCTGCCACCTGTCCGCGCCCACCGCTGCCCATGCCCGGGGAGGCACCCGATGACCGCCACCGCCCCGTCCCTGCTCTCCGTGCGGGACGTGACGATGACCTTCCCCGGCCGGCGGGGCCGCTCCGCGCCCGTACGGGCCGTCGACGGCGTCTCCTTCGACCTGGCGGCGGGCGAGACCCTGGGCCTGGTCGGCGAGTCCGGCTGCGGCAAGTCCACCACCGGGCGCATGATCGTACGGCTCCTGGAGCCGACCGCCGGGTCGATCGCCTACGACGGCCGGGACATCAGCCGTCTGCGGCAGCGGGAACTCAAACCGCTCCGGCGGGAGCTGCAGATGGTCTTCCAGGACCCGCATTCCTCCCTCAACCCGCGCCAGACCGTGGCCCGGATCATCGCCGACCCCCTGCTGGTGCAGGGAAGTTCGGCGGCGGACGCCCGCAAGCGGGCCGTGGAGCTGATGGAGCTGGTCGGGCTCATCCCGGAGCACGTCGACCGCTATCCGCACGAGTTCTCCGGCGGGCAGGCCCAGCGCATCGGCATCGCCCGCGCGCTGGCCACCGGCCCCCGCCTGATCGTCGCCGACGAACCGGTCTCGGCCCTGGACGTCTCCGTGCAGGCCCAGATCGTCAACCTCATGGAAAGGCTCCAGCGCGAACTCGGCCTCGCCTACCTCTTCATCGCCCACGACCTGTCGGTGGTGAAGCGGGTGTGCGACCGGGTGGCCGTGATGTACCTGGGGCGGATCGTCGAGGTCGGCGACAAGGAACGGGTGTACGCGGCCCCCGCCCATCCGTACACACGGGCCCTGCTCTCGGCCGTGCCCCTGCCGGACCCGGCGGCCGAGCGGACGCGGGAGCGGATCACCCTGCTCGGCGACCCGCCGAGCCCGGCGGCGCCCCCGCCCGGCTGCACCTTCCACCCCCGCTGCCCCAAGGCACGGGACATCTGCCGCACCGAGGCACCAGTGCTGCGGATCGCGACGCCCGGCGAGGCGCGCGAGGTGGCCTGCCACTTCCCCGAGGCCGCCTGACGAAAGCCGCGCCGTCGGGCGCCGGAACGACCGGTGCTCCGGTCCGCCAACAGGGGGGCGGACCGGAGCACCGGTGCGTGATCGCGCGTCAGATGTTGGTGAACGCCAGCTTCGCGCCGAGGGCGACGAACGCGCCGGCGAAGGTGCGGCGCATCCACGTCATGACGTGCGGCCGGGAGATCACGTGGTCGCGGACCGAGGCGGCGAGCAGTCCGTAGCCGACGAAGATGACGAAGGTCATCAGCATGAAGACCGCGCTCAGCTCGAGCATGCGGGGCACGGGGTGCGCCTCGTCGGCGCTGACGAACTGCGGGAGGAACGCCAGGAAGAAGATCGTCAGCTTGGGGTTGAGGATGTTGAGCAGGATGCCCGTCAGGGTCACCCTGGCCGCGGACGGCGGCTCGCCCTCCTGCTCCTCCACGCTCAGGGTGCCGCGGTCGCGCCAGGTGTTCCAGGCGACGTAGAGGAGGTAGGCGACGCCCAGGTACTTGAAGATCTCGAAGGCGAGGGCGCTCGTGTGCATCAGGGCGGCGAGGCCCATGATGGTGGCGGCCATGTGGGGGACGATTCCCAGCGTGCACCCGAAGGCGGCCACGATGCTCGGGCGGAAGCCGCGTGAGAGGCCGGTGGCCAGCGTGTAGAGAACGCCGGTGCCGGGTGAGGCGGTCACGATTAAGGACGTGACCAAGAATTCGATGCCCACGGGCCATACTCCTCGTGCTGTGTCGGCTTGACGGTACGTATGTTTCTACTCGATCGCCGCGGGGGTCTCCGGCGATTCGGGGCCGAGAATCGCGCGTGTGGCCGCTTCGATGTCCGGTTTCCGCATCAGGCTCTCGCCGATGAGGAAGGCCGAGATGCCGACCTTGGCCAGGCGCGCCAGGTCCGCGGGGCCGGTCAGGCCGCTCTCGCCGACGACGACGCGGTCGCGGGGGACCTTGGGGGCGAGGCGCTCGCTGGTGGCGAGGGTTGTCTCGAACGTGTGGTGGTCGCGGTTGTTGATGCCGAGCAGGCGGGAGCGCAGCCGCAGGGCCCGCTCGAGCTCCCCCTCGTCGTGGACCTCGACGAGCACGTCCATGCCCAGGTCCAGCGCGGTGTCCTCGAGGTCCTTGGCGGTGGCGTCGTCGACCGCCGCCATGATGATCAGGACGGCGTCGGCGCCCCAGGCGCGGGCCTCGACGACCTGGTAGGGGTCGTAGAGGAAGTCCTTGCGCAGGGCGGGCAGCGCGGTGGCCGCGCGGGCCTCGGTCAGGTGCTCGGGGCCGCCCTGGAAGGAGCGGGTGTCGGTGAGCACCGACAGGCAGGTCGCGCCGCCGGCCTCGTAGGCGCGGGCGATGGCGGGCGGGTCGAAGTCCGCGCGGATGAGGCCCTTCGAGGGGCTCGCCTTCTTGATCTCGGCGAGGACGGCGTACTCCCCGCGGGCCGTCCGGCGCTCGATCGCGGCGAGGAAGCCGCGCGGGAGCTCGGCGGCCCGGGCCGCGCGCTCGAGGTCCGCGAGGGGACGCGCGCGCTTCGCCTCGGCGATCTCCTCGCGCTTGTAGGCCTCGATCCGGGGCAGGAAGTCGGACACGTCACGCTCCTTCGTACGTAGTGGGGTGGCGGTTTCGTACGGCGCCGGGTGGCCGCCTAGGCGTTCGACGCCGTCACCAGGCGTTCGAGCCGGCGGTGGGCCTCTCCCGAGTCCACCGACTTCGCGGCGAGCTCCATGCCGTCCCTCAGGTCCCCGGCCCGGCCGGCCACGACGAGCGCGGCGGCGGCGTTGAAGAGGGCGACGTCGCGGTAGGGGCCCCGCTCGCCCCGCAGGACCGCGCGCAGGGCCTCGGCGTTGTCGCGGGCGTCGCCGCCCTTGAGCAGGTCCGGGCGGACCCGGGGCAGGCCCACCTCCTCCGGGGTGACCTCGAAGGTGCGGACCGTGCCGTTCTCGAGCGAGGCGATCGTGGTCGGCCCGGCGGTGGTGATCTCGTCGAGGCCGTCGGAGCCGTGGACGACGAACGCCCGCTCCGAGCCGAGCTCGCCCAGCACCATTCCCGTGCGAAGACGCCGACGACTTGGCGGCGGACCCCGGCGGGGTTGGTGAGCGGACCCATCAGGTTGAAGACGGTGCGGGTGCCGAGCTCGACCCGGGTCGGGTGCACGTGCTTCGACGCGGGGTGGTGGTCGGGCGCGAACATGAAGCCGATGCCCGCCTCGGCGAGGCACCGCTCGATGGCGGCGGGCGGCAGCTGGATGCGGACGCCGAGCGCGGCCAGCACGTCGGCCGCGCCGCTGCGCGAGGACAGCGCGCGGTTGCCCTGCTTGGCGACGGGCACGCCGGCGCCGGCGACGACGAACGCGGCGCAGGTGGTGATGTTGTACGAGCCGGACGCGTCGCCACCGGTGCCGAGGAGGTCCATCGCGCCGGGCGGGGCGGCGACCTTGAGCATGCGGGCGCGCATGGTCGTCACCGCGCCCGTGATCTCCTCGACGGTCTCGCCGCGCATCCGCATGGCCATGAGCAGCGCGCCCATCTGGGAGGGCGTCGCCTCCCCCGCCATCATCAGGTCGAAGGCGCGGGTCGACTCCTCGCGCGTCAGGACGGCGCCGGTCGCGACCTTGCGGACCACGTCCTTGAATGCGGCGAATCCCGCCACGGGTCCCTCCACGGGTTTCCTCTCCTTCAGCGGGCGGCCCGGGCACCGCCGCCGCTGGCGTGCGGCAGGGGCTGGTCCCAGTCGAGCTCGACGTTCTCGCGCCGGAAGGGCGTCTCGTCGGTGATCCCGGTGTCCAGGGTGCGGGCGAACAGGTGGCCGCTGTGGACGGCCGCCGCGATGATGCCGGGGCCCAGGCAGTCGCCGACGCGGACGACGCGGCGGATGCCGGCGGCGGCCAGCGCGGCCTCGCCCCGGCCGCGCAGGTCCGTGTAGAGCTCGTCGCGCGGCACCATGCCGGTGACGAGGACGACGGCGTCGGTGGCGACCGTCGTCTCGCGGCCCGTGTAGGTGCAGGACAGGTGGGCGGTGCCGGACTCCACCCGGGTGAGCGTCGTCGTGGGCACGACGGTCGCGCACGCCTCCATGACGCGCCGCTGCACCCGCTTCTGCTCGGCCGTGAACTGGGTGAAGGACGAGACGAGGGACTCGGGCGTGACGAAGGTGACCTCGCAGCCGCGCTCGGCGAGACGCTCGGCGATCACCCCGCCCATGTAGTAGTGGTCGTCGTCGAAGAGGACGACCCGGCCGGTGGGCAGGCGACCGGCCATGATGTCGTCCGGCGTGAACACCGGGACGGCGCCCGCGCCGTGGGCCAGGCCCGGGATCGGCTCGCTGTGGTAGCGGCCCATGCCGTCGCCGCGCCAGGTCGCGCCGGTGGCGACGGCGACGAGCGAGCACTCGGCCTCGAGGACCATGTCGGCGGTGATGTCGTTGTCCGGCAGGAGCTGGACGTTGCGCATCCTCTTGAGCTGCGTCAGGCGCCAGTCGCGCACGCGGGCCCAGGTGCCGAGGCCGGGCAACCGGCTCTCGAGGGTGACGCGGCCGCCCAACTCCCGGCCGCGGTCGGCCAGCAGGACCTCGTAGCCGCGCTGGCCCAGGGCGCGGGCGGCCTCGAGGCCGGCGGGGCCGCCGCCGATGACGAAGATCTTGTCGTCGGTGTCCTTGGGCGGGATGTACTCGGGGTGCCAGCCGCGCCGCCACTCCTCGCCCATGGTGGGGTTCTGGGTGCAGCGCATCGGCACGCTCGCCTTGTCGCCGGCGACGCAGATGTTGCAGCCGATGCACTCGCGGAGGTCGTCGAAGCGGCCTTCCTCGATCTTGCGCGGGAGGAAGGGGTCGGCGATGGAGGGGCGGGCGGCGCCGATGAGGTCGAGGGTGCCGCTCCTGATCATCGAGACCATGGTGTCGGGCGAGGTGAACCGCCCGACGCCGACCACCGGTTTGGTCGTCACGCTCTTGACGAACTTCACGTACTCGGCCTGGAAGCCCTCGTCGCTGAACCGGGCGGTCTGGCCGTCGTTGTCGAAGTTGCTGAGGTTGACGTCCCACAGGTCGGGCAGCTCGGCGAGCATCTCGACGACGTCGCGGCCCTCGTCCTGGGAGCTGAGGCCGCGCGGGCCCATGAGCTCGTCGACGCCGAAGCGGATGGCCACGGCGCAGGTGTCGCCGACGGCCTCCTTGGCGTCCTCGACGAGCTCGCGCAGCAGCCGGGCACGGTTCTCCAGGCTGCCGCCGTACTCGTCGGTGCGGTGGTTGTGGCGCCGCGACAGGAAGTGGACGGGCAGCGTCATGTCGTGGCCGGCGTAGACGTAGATGATGTCGAATCCGGCCCGCTGGGCGTTGATCGCCGCCGTGCGGTGCCAGCGCCGGACGGCGCGGATGTCGTCCTTGTCCATGGCGCGGGCCGTGACCGGGAGGATGCCCCGGGTGGGCCGCAGGCTGGGCGCGATCGGGATCGTCCGGCTCTCGAGGTTGCCGACGTGGAAGCCGTTGTGCGCCAGCTCGATGCCCGCCAGGGCGCCGTGGCGGTGGATGGAGTCGGTCGCGCGGGCGAGGTACGGGATGTCCTTCTCGTCCCAGAGCCGCAGCTCGCGCTGGTGGTTGCCGGAATGGTGCACGTCGCACTGCTCGGTGACGACGACGCCCCAGCCGCCCTCGGCCTTGACGCCGCGCATCGCGGCCATGGAGCTGGGGAAACCGCGTCCCATGCCGTTGCAGTGGGGCACTTGGAAGAATCGGTTCTTCGCGGTGACCGGGCCGATCCGCACCGGCTCGAAGAGGACGTCGAAGCGGGCCGGGCGGGTCATGCGACCGTCCGCGGCGGGCGGGAGCCGAAGATCGCGCTGCCCACGCGCACATGGGTCGCGCCGTACTCGATCGCGGTGGCGTAGTCCGTGCTCATGCCCATGGACAGCAGGTCCAGCCCGTTGCGGGCGGCGATCTTCGCGAGCATCGAGAAGTGCGGCTCCGGGGCCTCGCCGGCCGGCGGGATGCACATCAGGCCGCGGACGTCCAGGCCGTGGGTCTCCCGGCAGGAGGTGATGAAGGCGTCCGCGGCGTCCGGCAGGATGCCCGCCTTCTGCGGCTCCTCGCCGGTGTTGACCTGGACGAACATCCGCGGGCGTCGGTTCTGCCGGACGCACTCGCGGGCCAGGGCCTCGCACAGGCTCGGGCGGTCGACCGAGTGGATGACGTCGAACAGCGCCACCGCCTCGCGGGCCTTGTTGCTCTGCAGGGGCCCGATCAGGTGCAGCTCGAGCTCGGGACATCGCTCCCTGAGCCCCGGCCACTTGGCCTTCGCCTCCTGGACGCGGTTCTCGCCGAAGACCAGGTGACCGGCCGCGAGGGTCTGCTCGAGGACGTCGACCGGCACGGTCTTCGAGGCGGCGACGAGCGTCACCGAGCCCGGGTCGCGGTCGGCGCGCTCGCAGGCCTCCGCGACGGCGCGCCGTACGGTCTCGAGCCCGGCGGGGGCGCCGGGGTGGTGCGGGCCCCCGGCCGGGCTCTCGGATATGGCGGTCATGCTGTCTCCCCTCGTGGTCACGCTGTCTCCTCGGGTGCGCGGGCGTACGAGAACTCGAGCCGGCGGTCGGTGGGCCGGATCGTCCGGGAGGCGGCGACGCGCACGCCGGCCTCGGCCAGCCCGGAGGTCAGCTCCTCGGCGAGCGCCGCGAGGTCCTCCTCGGCCGTGGTGTGCAGGGCCTCGGCCACGATCAGGACGCGGTCGGTCTCCGCGCCGACGACGGACTGGGCGCTCTGGCGGAAGGTCCACCGGCGCGAGTGGGCGTTGCCGGCCGGGTCCGCGAAGACGACCTCGCCCGGCACGGGGTTCTCGGTGTCGCCCTGGAAGGTGCGGTACACCTCGGAGCCCTCCGCGTGGCGGACCGTGATCCCGTCCGTCACCTTGTCGCAGTCGAAGACGGCGACGGGGATGCCGAAGGTCATCGAGACGTGGTTGAGGTAGTCGACGAGCGGGTGGAAGCCCGGCAGGTCGTGGTCCTTGCGGTAGCGCCGGAGCAGGGCCTCGGAGGCGCAGCGGTACTGGGTCGGCTTGAGGCCCATCTTGGAGAAGGCCTCGCGCCAGGCCGAGATCTCCGGCATCTCGGACTCGGTGCGCGCGTTCAGCCGCTCCTCGACGCGCGGCGCCAGCTTCTCCTGGCGTTCGCGGGTGCTTTTCATGCCGAGGACGTTGTCGGCGGCGACGGTGACCGCGCGGAGGGTGGGGTGCGCGTCCCAGACCGAGTCGGCATGCGTGAAGTACATAGAACTGTCCCTGAGTTGTGATCGCGGTGTGCGGTGGGCGACGGCTCGGCGCCGTGGGCCGCGTGGCGGCGGCCTACGGGTAGAGCTTGCCCCGGTCCCAGTCGCCCTCGGGCTTCTCCCGCCTGAACACCAGGCGGTCGTGCAGCCGGAACGGCTTCTCCGCCCAGAATTCCAGGTAGACGGGCCGGATGCGGTAACCGAGCCAGTGCCTGTCTCTTATACACATCTGTGTATAAGAGACAGAGCCAGTGCGGCGGGCGCGGTACGTCGCCCTGGCCGAAGCGGTCCTTCTCCCGGGCCACGGCCTGCTCGAGCTCGGCGCGGTCGGCCAGCGGCTGCGACTGCAGGCTGGCCCAGGCGCCGATGCGGCTGTCCCGGGCGCGCGAGGCGAAGTACGCGTCGGCCTCGGCGTCGGTCACGTTCTCGACGGGGCCGCGGAAGCGCACCTGGCGTCGCAGCGACTTCCAGTGCAGCGCGCCGGCCGCCTGCATGTTGGCGGCGAGCTCGGCGCCCTTCTGGGAGCGCGAGTTGGTGTAGAAGACGAAGCCTTCGGCGTCGTAGCCCTTGAGGAGGACGATGCGGACGTCGGGCAGGCCGTCCGGGCCGGTCGTGGCGACGGCCATGGCGTTGGGGTCGTTGACCTCGCTGGCCTCCGCCTCCTGCAGCCATTCGTGGAAGAGTTCGAAGGGGGTGTGTGCCGCGTCGTGCACTGACACTGCTGACTCCTCGCTGGGGACTCGCTGGGGATCGGTGGCTGTCTCTTATACACATCTC
>KL569415.1:23267-25331 GCA_000715685.1 Streptomyces lilacinus | reverse complement strand
GGGGGACGCCGGCTCGGGTGCCGGCGCGGGCCTCAGCGCTTGACCGGCTGCTGCTCGTCGAGCAGGTGGCGCCACTTGTCGAGGTCGTCGCCCCGGGCGGTGATCAGATGCGTCGATCCGGCGGTGTCCACGAGGACTTCGGCGGCGGGCGGAATGTTCAGGAATTCCATGTGCTGCGTCGCGCAGTAGGCGCCGACGTCGAGTATCAGCATGTGGCTGCGGGAATCGACGCCCTCGGGCACCGGGTATTCGCCGGGGAGGATGTAGTCGTGCCGCAGAATGCTGCGTCCGCGCAGGGCGGCCTGGACGCTCTTCGTGTCGTAGCCGGAGGGGATCTCCCGCATGTCCTCGTCGAGGAAGACCACGTTGTGGCGGCGGTCGCGCAGCTGGGCGGACGGCATGAGCATGCGCGAACCGTCGGTCACGACGAGGCTGCCGACGGAATTGGTGATGACGTTGCGCTCCACGCTGAGCAGGAGTGCGCCGGTGTCGGCGAGGACGTCACGGGCCGGCTCGAAGAGGAAGGCCACGTGCTCCGGAATGCCCATGCGGTCGGCGGTCTCGCGCAGCGCCTGGAAGTACTGTCCCCAGTCGAAGTGCTTCTCCGCCTCGTCCCACTTCTCGTAGACGAAGCCGTGACCGCCCGCGAAGTTGATGGACTTCGCGTTGGGGAAGTGCGTCTGGAAGATGGTGAACATCTTCTCGATGATGGCGACCATGTCGTCGAGCGAGTTTCCGCTGCCGCAGTAGACCTCGAGGCAGTCGAGCTCGCGTCCGTGCCGTGCCAGCAGGTCGGCCAGGCTCTCCAGCTCGCTGAGCTTGATGCCCGGCTTGCCGGACTCGAGGCTGTCGATGCGGACGCTGATCGAGGGCGCCTCGGTGCGCAGCGAGTGGGAGATCTCGTCGAGGCTGGAGAGGAAGGTCGGGTGACCCGCCCGGTCCCAGAAGCTGATCTCCTCGTCGGAGACGTGGCCGGGCGAGACGATGAACTTGTCGAAGCCGAATTTGCGCAGGAGTCGGTACTCGCTGGGCAGTTGCAGCAGAATCCCCACGCCGAGCTCCTGGAAGGGCTTCAGGACGTGGGGATTCGAGTTGGGGAAGAACGGTACGTAGAGCTCGACTCGGGAACCGAGTCCGGCGGCGTCGGCGGCGTCCTTGATGCGGCCGATGTTCTTTAAGATCTGTTCTTGGCTGTAAATGAAGACCGGGGTTCCGACCTGCTGGCCGATCAGTTGGAGATCGACCTTGCTGATCCAGGAATTGGTCAATTTACAGTCACTTGCGGTCATGTGCCGCCCTCACTCTCGTTACCAGAAGTTCGTGCCGGATGCCGACGTGCTTTGGTGCTGGAGAGAAACGTGAGTTGCCGAAGAGGAGAAGGGATCGCCTGGAGTGGTGCGGAAGGAGATCCTCCGTCGAAGCGACGGAAATATGTTCGTCCGCCGCGCTGGCGTTCGAAGTCTACACCGGGACCGGCCAGTTGGCCGAGCATATGCCGGAGAAGATCACATGGCGGATCGGGCCGCCGCGACGAACTCCCCAATGGCGACGGGGTCCTTGACCCCGCGCCGTACCTCCACGCCGCTGGAGACGTCCACGCCCCAGGGAGCCGTCACCCGCACGGCGTCGCGGACGTTGCTCGGGTCGAGGCCGCCCGCGAGGATCCAGCGGCCGGCCGGTGGCGTGAAGGCCTCGTCCGACCAGTCCCACGGTCTGCCCGAGCCGGGGGCCGGGGCGTCGAGCAGGAGGTAGTCCTCGCCGAGGGCTCCGCAGCGCGGGGCCGGGCCCGCCGCCGGACCGCCCTCGAGGGAGGTGGCGCGGATCAGCGTCCAGCCGCCGGGCCGCAGCGCGTCGTAGTGGTCGCGGCCCTCGTCGCCGTGGAGCTGGACGGCGCGCACCCCGGACGCCTCCGCCAGCGCGCGCACCTCGGCCACGGGCTGCCCCCGGAAGACTCCGACGGTCAGCACCTCCTCGGGCACCCGCTCCGCCAGGGCCCGGGCGGTGGCGGCGTCCACGAGGCGGGGGCTCTCGGCGAAGACGAAGCCGATCGCGTCGGCTCCCGCT
>KL569415.1:12232-22975 GCA_000715685.1 Streptomyces lilacinus | reverse complement strand
ATGTGTATAAGAGACAGCGTCCCGGGGCGTGCGCAGCCCGCAGATCTTCACGAACAGCGACGAACTCGAAGAACCTGACGAACTCACGCGAGACGCTCCTCCTGCCGCTGCTCCTCGGCCCTCCCGGCCCCCGCGAAACTACCCCACCGCGTGGCCCGTGCACAGAGTCGTGCGGCCCCTTGTCACATCGGGCTCATCCGTCACGTGCATCACTTCGGGTGCGTCGGTCACCGTCACCGGCCGGTGAACAGGCGGCGCACCCGCCGCCGCGCCCGCCGGTCGCGGCCGTAGTCGTCGTCATCGTCCGAGTCGCCGTTGTCTTCGTCGTCGGGGCCGTGCAGCACCGTCCAGCTGACCGCGGAGACCGCCGGCTCCAGCGAGAGCCTGCTGACGGCCTCCTCCAGGAGGCTGTCGTCGCGGCGCTCGGTGGTCAGCTCGGCGGAGACGGTCACCTTGCCCGCGGCCTCGGCGTCCCGGCTGTGCACCGACCGCAGCCGGAACCCCGGGCGGGCGACGGCCTGGACGACGAGAGTGCGGACGTGCGCCTCCTCCGGCTCGGTGCACACCACCTCGAAGTGGTAGTCGGTGGACACCTCGGCACCGCCGTGCGGCCCCCGGTCCAGGCCCCGGGCCAGCGGGCGCAGCAGCGTGTTGGCGCCGACCACGCCGACGGTGCCGAGCGCGGCCAGCACGTACAGCCCCGTACCGGCCAGGGCGCCGACCGCCGCCGAACACCACAGGGTGGCGGCGGTGTTGAGGCCGCGCACGCTCAGGCCGTCGCGCATGATGACGCCGGCGCCGAGGAAACCGATGCCGGAGACGATCTGTGCGGCGACGCGCGAGCCGTCGTAGCCGGAGGTGCTGGTCGCGCCGCTGAAGCCGTACGTGGACAGCAGCACGAAGAGCGCGGATCCGGCGGCGACCAGCGCGTTCGTACGCAGTCCCGCCATCCGGGCCCGCCACTGGCGCTCCAGGCCGATGATCGCACCGAAGCCCAGCCCGGCGCCGATGTTGGCCGCCAGGCCCCACTCGTTGACGATGACCATCGTTCGCCCTCCTCCGTTCCTCGGGTGATCCGGGTATTCCGGACACCGTAAAACGGACGGCGGCGGATCGGGGGTTTCCCCGATCCGCCGCCGTTTCGCGGACGTGCAGCGCGTCCGTGCTGCTCGGTCGTGCTAATCGTCGTCGTCGGAGCCGTACGAGGCGAGGGCCTGGCCGATGCGGTCGATGGCCTCGCGGATCGTCTGCTCGTGGAAGGCGGTGTAGCAGAGGCGGAAATAGCCCGGCTCGGCGCAGGTCAGGGTCTGGCCCGGCAGGAGGAGGACGTTGGCCTTCTCCGCGATGTAGCGGCGCAGGTCCTCCTCGGCGTTGCTGATCTCGGAGAAGACGACCGGCAGCCGGAGGTCACCCGGCTTGGCCCCGTTGCCGTTGCCGTTCCCGTTGCCGTTTCCGCCGCTGTGCACGATGCCGGCGTGCGGGAAGTGCGGCCCCCGCTCCCACGGGATCTCCGGCGCCTGGGGGCTGAGGTACTTCCGCAGGTCGAGCCAGAAGAACTGGGCCGGGTTCTGCCCCTCCTGGAAGACGTACGGGATGTGGTTGCTGTCGAGCGCCGCCCTGGCCGACTGGAAGGCGCCGGTGAGAATCCCCCGGTACGACTCCATGAGCTCGGCGGCGAAGCTCCTGCCCGAGTCCTGTGTCTCCAGCAGGTTGCCGATGACCCAGTGCTTGAGGGAGTCGAACGGGCTGAACCACGAGTACGGCTCGCCCTGCGCTCCGCCCAGCGCGTCGTGCACCACCGACGAGCGGGAGATGACGACACCCGCCTTGAAGCCGGAGAGCCCGAAGTCCTTGGCGAAGCCCCAGACGACGTGCACCCGCTCCGGAGCCTGCGCGATGGTTCGGTAGGCGTCCAGGGAGAGGGCGCTGACGAAGGGCTGGGTGGCGGTGGTGATCTGGGAGTGCGCGTACATCTCGTCGGAGATGACGTGCATCTCCGTCTCGTTGAGGGCCCAGGCGTAGATCTTCTCCAGGAGGTCCTTGGAGTAGTTGACGCCCAGCGGATTGTGCGGGTTGGTGAGCACGAGGAGCTTGGGCCGCCGCGGCTCGGCGTAGTACGCGCGCTTCAGGTCGTCCAGGGTGAGCTCGAAGTTCTGCAGGCCCTTCTCGGTCAGGTTGGCGGGGACGCAGACCAGGCCCGGCCGTTGCTGGAAACACCACTTGAAGCCCTGCCAGAACGGCGCCGGGATCAGCACCCTGTCCCCGGTCTCGAGGATCCCGCCGTTCTTGAGCGCGAACGCGAGGCACTCCAGCGCCGCCGACACCCCGGACGTCCCGAAGACGTCCTTGGCGTCGAGGTCCGCGGCGAACTGCGGGCGGAGCATCGCCGCGATGTCCTCGCGCAGCCGGTCGGTGCCGTAGATGGGGACGGGGTACCGGATGTCCTGCTCGGTGATGCCGGGCAGGACGTCGAAGACCTTCTCCTTCAGCTGCGCGTAGAGCAGGACGTTCTCGGCGGTCGCGAGGTTCAGCTGGTCGGGGAACAGCCGCTGGTGGACGGCGAGGCGGCGCTCGGGGTCGGCGACGGCGGAGAGAAGGGCGATCACCTCGGCCGGGGTACGGCCCGCGACGGTCTGGGACGGCATCGTTGTCCTCCTGGGGAGTCGCTCCCGTGGCGGATGGCGGGGACGGGCTCCATCCTTCGCACCCCCGAACCCTCCGACCAGGGCGCGCTCCGGCCACGCGCGCGCCCCGCGCCCGTATCGGCCACGCTGTCCGGCCGGGCGGGACTGCGCTCCTGCGGGGAACGCGCTGCGCACGTCCCGCTTCCGTACGGGCGTTCCCCCCAGGTGCGCGACGGCATCATGGCCCGATCACGCCGACGCGCTCTCCTCCGACGCGAGCTTCCTCATCCCGAAGACCAGCACGAACAGGCCCAGCAGACCCAGAGGTCCGGCGAAGACCACCTCCCCCACGCCCGGCTTCCCGACGAGGGCCGCGTCCACGATGATGTCGAAGGGCAGGGTCAGCAGCAGCCAGCCGGGCACGAAGGCGATCAGGTACAGCGGGCGGGTCACCACCACGGTCCACACCGCCACCCCGAGGAGGAGCCAGGCCCCGGTCAGCCGCCACATCAGCGAGCTCCCGGAGGACGACAGGTAGTCCATCGTGCGGCCCCCGACCTCCATGCGGACCACGGTGCCGTGCCAGAGGCGCAGGTCCGCCCGGGCACCGGGGTCCGTGCGGGAGTAGATGTCGTCTCGGACGCTCAACCAGGTGGTGTCCTCGCCGTGGCGGACGAGGAGTTGCCGGTCCTCGGGACAGCCCTCCGAGGCGCACCCCCAGTACCGCTTCTCGACGACCTCGCCCTTCGCCTGCGCGACGCAGTCGTCCTCGGCGGGCGCCGACCGGCCGGCGGGGCACAGGGGAGCCTGCTTGTACGACTGCGTGGAGCGGTACGCCTCCTCCACCCACGACGGGCACTGGACGAGCCCGAAGACGGCGGCCGCCAGAATCACCACCCGCACGAACGCCTGGTGCCAGGTGTACATCGCCGATCCCTCCCCCTGCACGGACCCGTCGCACCGACCCGCTCAGCGTAGGTCGAACAGGCGGCTGCACAGCCGCCTGTTCGAAGGACGTCGAACGGCGTCGAAGGGCCCGGGGTGCCGGCCAGGCAGGGGGCGGGCCGGCTACGGGTGGGTTCCGTCGGTGATGTCGTGCGCGCCGAGGGCGAAGGCCACCAGCCCGGCCGAGACCTCGCGGATCACGTTTTCGGCCTCGCCGAACGTCGGCTGTTGCGACGTACCGCACTCGATCGTGAAGGCGAACAGCTTGGTGTCGTCGGGTTCGACGACATGACGGCTGAAGGCGTAGTCGTCGCTCGCCCCCGAGGTGGGGTACAGGCCGTAGGCCTGCTCGACGCCGTAGTCGAACGAGCGCACCCCGAAGATGGCGTCGTGCATGCGCTGCGCCAGCCGGACCGCTGTGTCGAGGTCGTGGGTGGTGATGAACTCGCCGATGCCGTCGTTCCGTCGGCCGCGCACCGTGTCGAGGGCGGGGTTGGTGAAGTTGTCGGCGGATTTGGTGCTCTGGTTCTGGTCGTCGCCCCAGCTGTGCAGGATGACCGGGACCGCGCTGTGCACGTCGACGTGCCACCGGATCCGCGGGAACGTGTCCAGCACCCACACGACGTTCCGCGTCTCGGGCTCGGATGCGACCGCGGGTCCTCGGTACTGCTGGGGATCGCAGGGGTCGGCCGAGGTGTGGACGTCGGAGTCGGCGGCGAACTTGGCGGTGTGGTCCCAGAGGAAGTCGAAGTTGCGGTTGAGGTCGACGCCCACGCAGGAGGGGCCGCCGAGGCCCGGCGGTGCGGGTCTGCGGTTCTTCCGCCAGTTCCCCGCCACGGTCTGGCTGTGGGCCCGGCCGTCGGGGTTCGCGCAGGGGAAGAAGAACAGGTTGACGGTGTCCAGCAGCGTCGCTATCTGGGCGGCGGTGAACGCCGTGCCGCCGTAGCGCAGTCCCGTACCGCCCGCGTGGGCCTCGAGCAGATCGGCGGCCAGCGAGACGAGCGCGTCGGGCGGAACCCATTCGCGGGCGTGCAGACCGCCAAGTGCGAGGATGCCGTCCGCCTCGTCCGCGGCTCGGGTTCCGACCCGCAGCACCTGCGTCGTGCGGCCCTCGTGGGTGGCGTGCGGGGGCTCGATGAGCTGGGTCGTCTCGGGGTGGGCGACGTTGAGGTTCGTGATCGCCGACTCGATCTCGGTCACGTTGAGGTACACCGCTCACTCCTTCCGACCGAGGCCGTGGGGATGGTCCCCCCGGGTGGCGAAGCGGTTGCCCTGGCCGACCTCCCTCGTCCGGGCCTGCCAGTTCTCCGTGGTGTTCTCGACCGGGGTGATGTCCACGGCTGCCGCGGATTTGGCCGATCGGGCCTGGGCGAGCCGGCTCTCATGGAGGTAGACGTCGATGCCGACGCCGCCGTCGGCCGTTTTCCGGGCCACTGGCCGGCAGCCGGTGTCGGGCCGTACTTCGTCGATGAATTCCCGAAGCGCGTCGGTGGTCGCAGCCACCACGTGACACCGGTACACCGGCTCGTCGTCGTGTTCGCTCATGGTTCTTCCCGCTCGCTACGGAATGGCCTCGCTACGGATGGCCTCGTTACGGAATGGAGTCGGCGAGGGCGACTGCTTGGGCCGCGTTCACGCGCCCGAAACCGTAGTCGTCGTTGTGGCCGTTCGCGTCGTAGACCACGCCGCCCACCTTGTCGGCCGACTCGTGCATCACCTGGCGCAGTTGGTCGCGCGTGAGCTGTGGATTCACCGACAACGCGAGTGCGGCACAGCCCGCGACGCAGGGTGCGGCGAAGCTGGTCCCGGTCGACGTCGAATAGGCGTTGCCGGGCACGGTGCTGAACACGTCGACGCCGGGGGCGATCAGTTCGACGTCGGGCCCACGGGCCGCGTTGTCCTCCTTGTCCTTTCTGTTGGACCGCACCACGGCGATCACATCGGGATGCGACACGACCTCGTCCATGCCGACATCCACATTCCTGCCGTTGCTCGCGGCCCAGAAAATCGCGAGACCGCGCCCCTGCCGGCCGTTCGCGGCGGCGCCCTCGATGGCGAGCTCGAGGGTGCTGGTCAGATCCCACTCCGCCCCGTTCGGCCCCAGACTGCTCACCAGGATGTCGGCCCCGTCCGACGGGTCGGCACCCGGGATCTCCGTCGAGGGGTCGCCCGCGTACGCCACGGCCCGCGCCAGCGTGGTCTGTGTACCCACCTGGTCGGTCAGGCACGCGACGAGCATCAGCTCGCATCCGGGGGCCGCGCCGACCCCACCGCGGTCGTTGTTGTGCCGGGCCCCGACCATGCCGGCGCAGAACGTGCCGTGGGTCCTGTCCACGTTCCCCGTCTCTTCAGTGGTCTGGGTGAACGTCGTGCCCACCACACCGCTGCTGTAGAAACCCGACATCGGTCCCACACCCGCGGCGAGGTCTTCGTGGTCGGCGTCGAATCCGTTGTCGATGACGGCGACCCGCATGTTCTCCCCCACGGTCCGGTCCCACGCGGCCTCGGTGTGGGCGTCGGCACCGGCGACGCCGCCCAGGGCGCCGGTGTTGTTCCACTGCCATTGCTTGTCGTATTTCGGGTCGGTCGGATGCAGCCTCTGCGGAATGTGCTCGACGAAGGAGGGCTCGGCGAAGACGAATTTCGCATTCTCGTGCAGGTCCACGGAGGCCTCCAGGGCATCCCCGGACCCCCTGGCACGGACCTCGTACAGATTGTCCGCGAAATTGAGCTTGTTGACGATCTCCAGACCCGCCGCCGACAGCTCGCTCTCCGCCTCCTGCTGCGACAGCGAGGGAACCAACTGAACGTTCAACAGGTCAGTGGCGATGCCCACGCGGCCGTCGGTCCGACGGATCACGCTGCCCACCGCTTGGGCGTCGGCGACCCCCTCACCGGCGGCGAGGGCCTCGCGCGTCTCCGCGCTCGGCTTGACGAACACCCAGCGTGCCCGCTCGAAGGCATCGGCGGTCTCGTCGTCGACATCGGCCTCGCGCAGTGCCGACCGGCCGCTCGTGCCCAAGGCGGCTCCTCGCGCCTTCGCCTCGTCCTGGTCGCTTGCGTCGACCTGAACGGCGACGACGCCTTCCAGCTGCTCGACTTCCACGAGGCGGTCGCGACGGTAGTACTGACGCATCATGCCCACCTCTCTTGATCGGTGGGTTTCCAGGAAGGGATAATTCTCAACAAATTAAGGAGAATTCTCAACGAAACAAGCGGAATCACTGCCTCGCCACCAGTCTGTGCCTCCGCTCGTGCCCATGCAACCAGCGTGGGTCATGGCGGCGAAGGCCCCGTCACGGGACTCGTACGCATTCACTCCCAGGACACCGAGACCCAGCGCGACGGCCACCAGTCCCTGCGTCGTGGCGCTGATGAAGCAGCGGGCCCGACCGAGCCCCAGCGCGGCCAGGGCCGCCACGGCCGCGACGACGCCGAAGACGATCTCCATCCGGCCCGTGAAGTCCGGCGGTTCGGGAGCGTCCCTCTGGCCGCCGTAGTCGGCGTTGAACGCCCAGCCCTCGATCGCCATCGTGTACATGAAGCCGGCGATGACGATCCCCTCGATCGCCATGACGGCGAGGGCGACGAACAGGTCGGCGTACCAGGGCATGGCACCCTCGCGGCCGCGTGCCGGTGGGGACTGGGAGAGGTCGGGCATGGTGGCCAGCCTTGCTCGCCGGTACGCGGTGACGCATGAGTACGCGTACTCAGGTTCCCGGCGCTCAGGCCGGTGAGGTCAGCCCGGACACCTCACCCGTCCCGCCCCGACCTGAGTGCCCCCACCCCCAGGAGGAGCACCACGAGGCCCATCAGGCTCAGGGCGCCCGCCCACAGCACGTCGCCCACGCCCGGCGAGCCGACGAGGGCCAGGTCGGCCGTGACGACGAAGGCCGGGGTCAGCAGGAGCCAGCCGGGGGCGAGGGGAATCAGGTGCACCGGGTGGCGGCCCGGGGCGGTGCACACCGCCAGGCCGAGGAGGAGCCAGGTGCCGGCCAGGCGCCACAGCAGCGCGTTCCCGGCGGGCGCGAGGAGGTCGGTGGTGTGGCCGGCGGCCTCGACGCGGACCACGGTGCCGTGCCAGAGGCGCAGGTCGGCCGGGCTGCCGCGCTTCGCGGCGTGGAAGGTGTCCTCGTCGACGCTCAACCAGGTGGTGTCCGTCTCGTGGCGCACGCGGAGTCGGTAGTTCTTGGCGCAGTCCTCCGCTATGCATCCCCCGACCTGCTTGTCGACCACCTCGCCCCTCGTCCGCTCGACGCACTCGTCCGCGGCGCCCGCCGTCCGGCGGCCGTCGGGGCACAGGGGCGCCTGCTCGTAGGCCACCCTGTCGTGGTACGCCTCCGCCACCCACGGCGGGCAGAGGACGAGGGCGACGGCGGCGGCCGCCAGGCCCACCGTACGCACGCACACCTGGGGCCACGTGAACATCCGCCGGTTCCTCCCCCTGCGCCGACCACACCGATCACACGATGAGTTCAGCCTAGAAGGACGCCCGTGTCGTGATGGATCGGCGTGGCCCCGCCCGTCAGCGGCGCCCCCGATCCGCCGCGTCGCAGGGCCACGATCTCGGCGGCGATGGACAGCGCCGTCTCCTCGGGGGTGCGGGCGCCGAGGTCGAGGCCGATCGGGGAGCGGAGGCGGGTCAACTCCCGCTCCCCCACACCCACTTCGCGCAGACGTGCCAGGCGCGCCTCGTGCGTACGACGGGAGCCCATCGCGCCGACGTACGCGATCGGCAGGCGCAACGCCCGTTCCAGCAGGGGGACGTCGAACTTCGCGTCGTGCGTGAGGACGCAGACGACCGTTCGCCCGTCGAGTCCGGCCGCCAGGCGGTCGAGGCAGCGGTGCGGCCAGTCCACGACGACCTCGTCCGCCTCCGGGAAGCGGGCGGCCGTCGCGAAGACGGGGCGGGCGTCGCACACGGTCACGTGGTAGCCGAGGAACTTGCCCGCCCGTACGAGCGCCGCCGCGAAGTCGATGGCGCCGAAGACGAGCATCCGGGGCGGCGGAACGCTGCATTCGACCAGGATCCGGACCCCGTGGGCGCACAGGTCGACGACGTCCGTGCGGCCCGCGTCCAGCAGGGCGCGGGCCGCGGCGTGCGCCTCGGCGTCCAGGGCGGCCGAGCCGCCCAGGGTGCCCTCGCCGGTGCCGTCGGGGCGTACGAGCAGGGCGCGGCCCAGGGTGCCGGGCGGGCCGGCGACGACGCGGGCCAGTGCCACCGGTTCGCCGCGCGCGGCCGCGCCCAGCGCGGCGGCGGCGACGGGGCGCAGCGGCGTCACCAGGACGTCGAGCTCGCCGCCGCAGGTGAGGCCGATCGCGAAGGCGTCCTCGTCGGAGTAGCCGAACCGTTCCAGCACCGGCTCCCCGGTGCGCAACGCCTCGCGGCACAGGTCGTAGACGGCGCCCTCCACGCAGCCTCCGGAGACCGAGCCGATCGCGGTTCCGGCCGCGTCGACGGCGAGTGCCGCGCCCGGTTGCCGTGGCGCGCTGCCGCGCACGGCGACGACCGTGGCCACGGCGGCGGCGCGGCCCTCCTCGCGCCAGCGGTGCAGCTCGGCGGCGATGTCCAGCACTGCGTACCCCCCCCTACTCCCGGACCTACTTCACGCCCAGCCAGTGCTCGATCGGGTGCAGGGCGAAGTAGCCCGCGAAGACCACGGTCAGCGCCCACATGAAGGCGCCGGGTTCGCGCCATCTGCCCTGGCCGGCCTTGATGACGGTGGAGGCGATGACGCCCGCGCCCACGCCGACGGTGATGGAGTACGTGAACGGCATCAGGACGACCGTCAGGAAGACGGGGACGGCCACCGCGCGGTCGGTCCAGTCGATGTGCCGGGCGTGGCTCGTCATCATCGCGCCGATGACGACCAGCGCCGCCGCGGCGATCTCGCCGGGGACGATCCTCGTCAGCGGGGTGAAGAACAGACACGCCGTGAAGAGCAGGCCCGTGACGACGGAGGACAGACCCGTGCGGGCGCCCTCGCCCACGCCCGTCGCGGACTCGACGAAGACCGTCTGGCCCGACGCGCCCGCCACGCCCCCGATCGCGCCGCCCGCGCCGTCGACGAGCAGGGCCCGGCTCAGGCCCGGCATGCGGCCCTTGGCGTCGGCGAGGCCGGCCTCCGTGCCCACGCCGATGATGGTGGCCATCGCGTCGAAGAAGCCGGCCAGCACCAGCGTGAAGATGATCATTCCGACGGTCACGCCGCCCACCGCGCCCCAGCCGCCGAACTCGACGTGGCCGAAGAGCGAGAAGTCCGGCAGCGAGACCGCGCCGCCCGTGAGCTCGGGCGCGCCGTTCTGCCAGGCGCGGGGGCCGAGGTCGGCGACGGCGTTGACGAGGACGGCGAGGACGGTGCCGACGACGATGCCGATGAGGATCGCGCCGGGCACGTCCCGCGCCTGCAGCATGAAGATCAGCAGGAGGGTGACGCAGAAGAGCAGCACGGGCCAGCCGGCCAGCTCGCCGGCCGGGCCGAGCGTGACCGGCCCGCCGGACTTCGCGGCGTGCACGAAGCCCGCCTTCACCAGCCCGATGAGGGCGATGAACATGCCGATCCCCATGGTGATGGCGTGCTTGAGCTCGAGGGGGATGGCGTTCATGACGCGCTCGCGCAGCCCGGTGAGGACCAGCAGCACGATGACCACGCCGTAGATCACGCACATGCCCATCGCCTGCGGCCAGGTCAGCCGGGGCGCGACCTGGGTGGCGAGCACGCCGGAGACGCCGAGCCCGGCCGCGAGGGCCAGCGGCACCCTGCCGATCAGGCCCATGAGCAGCGTGGACAGCGCTGCGGCGAAGGCGGTGGCGGTGATCAGTCCGCTCCGGCCGAGGGTCTGCCCGGCGGCGTCCGGGCCGGCGAGGATCAGGGGGTTGAGCAGCAGGATGTAGCTCATGGCCATGAAGGTCGTGACGCCGCCGCGCACTTCGCGGGCGACGGTGGACCCTGTCTCTTATACACACAGCTCCGGCCGTACGGAAGAGTGGGTCATGGTGCGCTCCAGGGATCCGGGTGGGGGCTGCACGACCCGGGGGACGGCCCGAGACGCAAGGGGGCGCAGGAGGGCGCAGGGGGAAGCGTTCAGGTGCCGGTGAGGTGTTCCGGTCGTACCGGCACCCTCGTCAGGGCCAGGCCCGTGGCCTGCCTGACGGCCGCCACGACGGCGGGGG
>KL569415.1:11198-12001 GCA_000715685.1 Streptomyces lilacinus | reverse complement strand
AGATGTGTATAAGAGACAGGTGTCGAGGAGAGCGTGGGGGCCTCTCCGACGCCGCGCAGGCCGTACGGGGCGTGCGCGTCGGCGAGTTCGAGGACGTCGACGGGGATGGCGGGGGTGTCGAGGATGGTGGGGATGAGGTAGTCGGTGAAGGAGGGGTTGCGGACCTTCGCGGTGACCGGGTCGACGACGACCTCCTCCATGACGGCCAGCCCCAGCCCCTGCGTCGTACCGCCCTGGATCTGCCCGACGACGGACAGCGGGTTGAGGGCCTTGCCGACGTCCTGGGCGCAGGCCAGTTCGATCACCTTGACCAGGCCCAGCTCGGTGTCGACCTCGACGACCGCGCGGTGGGCGGCGAAGGAGTACTGGACGTGGCCGAAGCCCTGTCCCGTGCGCAGGTCGAAGGGCTCGGTGGGGCGGTGCCGCCACTCGAGCTCGAGGTCCACGCTCTCGCCGTCGAGCACGTCCGCGATGTCGGCGAGGACCTCGCCGCCGTCGGTGACGACCTTGCCGCTGTCCAGCAGGAGTTCGGCCGTGGCCCAGGCCGGGTGGTGGGTGCCGAAGCGGGCGCGGCCCAGGTCCAGCACCTTCTCCCGGACGGCCTCGCAGGCGTGCTTGACGGCGCCGCCGGTGACGTACGTCTGCCGGGAGGCGGAGGTGGAGCCGGCGGAGCCGACGCGGGTGTCGGCGGGGTGGATGGTCACCCGGGCCACGCCGAGTTCGGTGCGGGCGATCTGGGCGTGGACGGTGACCCCGCCCTGGCCGACCTCGGCCATGGCGGTGTGCACGGTCGCCACCGGCTC
>KL569415.1:4461-10926 GCA_000715685.1 Streptomyces lilacinus | reverse complement strand
TGGCGGTGTGCACGGTCGCCACCGGCTCGCCGCCGACGGCCTCCAGGCGTACGCGGGCGGTGGAGTAGTCGTCGAAGCCCTCGGAGAAGCCGACGTTCTTGATGCCGACCGCGTAGCCGACGCCGCGGACGACGCCCTCGCCGTGCGTGGTGTTGGACAGGCCGCCGGGCAGCGCCCGGACGTCGGGGGCGCCGCCGGCCGTCTCCCACTGGCGCTCCGGCGGCAGCGGCATCGCCTTGACGCGGCGCAGGAGTTCGGCGACGGGCGCGGGCGAGTCGACGACCTGCCCGGTGGGCATGACGGTCCCCTGCGACATGGCGTTGCGGCGGCGGAACTCCACCGGGTCCATGGCGAGCGCGGCCGCCAGCTTGTCCATCTGCGCCTCGTAGGCGAAGCAGGCCTGGACGGCGCCGAAGCCGCGCATCGCCCCGCAGGGCGGGTTGTTGGTGTAGAGGGCGAGGGCCTCGACGTCGACGTTGTCGATCACGTAGGGGCCGGCGGAGAGGGAGGCGGCGTTGCCGACGACGGCCGGGGAGGACGAGGCGTACGCGCCGCCGTCCAGGACGATGCGGCACGTCATGTAGAGCAGGTCGCCCTCGCGGGTGGCGCCGTGCTCGTAGCGGAGCCGGGCGGGGTGGCGGTGGACGTGGCCGAAGAAGGACTCGAAGCGGTTGTAGACCATCTTCACGGGCCGGCCCGTGCGCAGGGCGAGCAGGCAGGCGTGGGCCTGCATCGACAGGTCCTCGCGGCCGCCGAAGGCGCCGCCGACGCCGGAGAGGGTCATGCGGACCTTGTCCTCGGGCAGGCCGAGGACGGGGGCGATCTGGCGCAGGTCGGCGTGGAGCCACTGGGTGGCGATGTAGAGGTCGACGCCGCCGTCCTCGGCGGGCACGGCGAGCCCGGACTCGGGGCCGAGGAACGCCTGGTCCTGCATGCCCACCTCGTAGTCGCCGGTGACGACGACGTCGGCGCGGGCCCTCGCGGCGGCGACGTCGCCGCGGACGACGGGCTGGCGGTGGACGACGTTGGGGTGCGGGACGTGGGGGGCGTGGTCGTCGGTGCGGCCGGGATGGAGGACGGGCGCGTCGGGGGCGGTGGCGGTCGCCTCGTCGGTGACGACGGGCAGTTCCTCGTAGTCGACGGCGATCTTGGCGGCGGCGCGACGGGCGGTCTCCGGGTGGTCGGCGGCGACGAGGGCGACGGGCTCGCCGTGGTAGCGCACGACGCCGTCGGCGAGGACGGGGGTGTCCTTGATCTCCAGGCCGTAGCGGGTGGCCGCGGGCAGGTCGGCGACGGTCAGGACGGCGTGGACGCCCGGGGTGGCGAGGGCGGCGGAGACGTCGAGGGAGCGGATGCGGGCGTGGGCGTGGGGGCTGCGCAGGGTGTGGCCCCAGAGCATGTCCTCGTGCCACAGGTCGGAGGCGTAGGCGAACTCGCCAGTGACCTTGAGCGTGCCGTCGGGGCGGAGGGTGGACTCGCCGATGCCGCCGCGGGTGCCGCTGCCCTGGGTGAGGCCGGTGGGGGTGAGGTCGCGCATCGGCTCAGCCCGCCTCTCCGGTGCGGGCCGCGGCCAGGCGCACCGCGTCGAGGATCTTCTCGTAGCCGGTGCAGCGGCAGAGGTTGCCGGAGAGGGCCTCGCGGATGTCGGCGTCGGTGGGCTCGGGGTTCTGCCGGAGGAGGTCGTCGGCGGCGACGAGGAGGCCGGGGGTGCAGAAGCCGCACTGGACGGCCCCGGCGTCGACGAACGCCTTCTGGACGACGGAGAGTTCGTCCGATCCGGGCTCGGCGAGCCCTTCGACGGTGACCACCTCGCGGCCCTCCGCCTGGCCGGCCGCGACGAGGCAGGCGCAGACGGGGACGCCGTCGAGGCGGACGGTGCAGGAGCCGCATTCGCCCTGCTCGCAGGCGTTCTTGGAGCCCGGCAGGCCCAGCCGCTCGCGCAGGACGTACAGCAGGCTCTCGCCCTCCCAGACGTCGTCCGCCTGCCGTGGGCGGCCGTTGACCGTGAGATTCACGCGCACAGCGCTTCCCTTCCCTGCCCGCCGCGGTAGGCCTCCCAGACCCAGCCCAGGGTGCGGCGCGCCATGACGGCGACCGCCCGCCTGCGGTAGGCGGCGGTGCCGCGGACGTCGTCGATGGGGTTGCAGGCGCCGGCAGCGAGCTCGGCGAACTGCCGGGCGGCGGACGGCGCGACGGGCCGCCCGGAGTCCCAGCACCCGGCGTCGGCGAGCTCCGCGGCGAGGAACTCCTCGGCGGCGCGCGCCCGTACGGGCGTGGGCGCGGCCGAGCCGATGCCGGTCCGCACCGTGCGGGTGTCGGGGTGCAGGGCGATGCCGAAGGCGCAGACCGCGATGACCATGGCGTTGCGGGTGCCGACCTTGGAGAACTGCTGCGGCCCGGTCGCCCTGCGGATGCGGACGGCCCGGATGAGCTCGTCCGGGGCGAGGGCGTTGCGCTTGACCCCGGTGTAGAACTCCTCGACGGGGATGAGCCGGGTGCCGCGCACCGACGCGGCCTCCACCACGGCGCCGGCCGCCAGCAGCGCCGGGTGGCAGTCGCCGGCCGGGGAGGCGGCGCCGAGGTTGCCGCCGACGCTGCCGCGGTTGCGGATCTGCGGGGAGCCCACGGTGTGCGCCGCGAGGGCGAGGCCGGGCAGCGGGGACCGCAGGTGCTCGAGGATGCGGGTGTACGGGACGGCGGCGCCGAGGCGGATGTCGGGGCCGTCGGTCTCCCAGGTGTGGAGCTCGCCGATGCGGTTCAGGTCCAGCAGGTGGTCCGGTCGGCGGTGGTCGAAGTTGATCTCGACCATCACGTCCGTGCCGCCCGCGATGGGCACGGCCGTGGGGTGCGCGGCCTTGGCGGCGAGCGCTTCCTCCCAGCCGGCGGGGCGCAGGAAGTCCATGGGCGGTCTCTTCTCGAGAGGGCGGTTCACGTCCTGTTCACGCGGCCTGTTCACGCGGCGTGGAGCCAGTACAGCGACGCCCGGCGGGGCGGGTGCAGTCACCGAATACATGAAGCGGTTGGCTGGCCAGGGGCAGTGTCTTGTAGATTCGAACGAAAGACGGGGTTCAGAAACCTCACTGCATTCCACTGGTGACAAGAAGACAGATCGGCGGCGACGACGATGCGGCTGCGCGCACTCCTGGAGACCGAGGCGCTGGGCCTTCGGCTGCTCGGCGGCGAGGACGAGCTGGACCGCACCGTGCGCGGCGTGATGACCACCGACCTGCGCGATCCCAGCCGCTACCTCTCCGGCGGCGAGCTGGTCCTCACGGGCCTGGCGTGGCGGCGCGAGCCGGAGGACTCCGAGCGGTTCGTCCGGATCCTCACGGCGGCGGGGGTGGCCGGGCTCGCGGCGGGCGAGGCGGAGATCGCCTCGACGCCCGACGACCTGATCGAGGCGTGCGCCCGGCACCGGCTGCGCTGTTCTCCGTGCACGAGAAGGTCTCCTTCGCCTCCATCACCGAGCACGTCGTCCGGCAGGTCTCCAGCGAGCGGGCCGGGGACCTGGCCGCCGTCGTGGACCGGCACCGGCGGCTGATGACGGGCGGCCCGGCGGGCGGCGGCCCCGAGGTCGTCCTGGACCTGCTCGGCTCCGACCTGGACCTGCGCGCCTGGGTGCTCTCCCCCACCGGCCGGCAGATCGCCGGTTCCTCGCTGGCGGACGCCGGCCCCGGGCTGCCCGCGGCGGTCGGCGCCGCCCTGGCCGGGGAGCACCTGGCCNCGCGGCCCGCACCGGGTGACCGCCGGCGGCGGCACGTACTCCCTCTTCCCCATCGGCGCCGGGGCGCGGGCCGCCGCGGGCGCCGACGTGCGCGAGACCCTGCTGTCGGACTGGCTGCTGGCCGTCGAGGCGGACGCCGGGGACTGGCCGGAGGAGCGGCTGGACCTGCTGCACGGCGTCACCCAGCTCATCGCCGTCGAGCGCGACCGGCGCGACGCGGCCCGCACGGTCCGCCGCCGGCTGGCCCAGGAGGTCCTCGAGCTGGTCCAGGCGGGCGCCGCGCCCGCCGAGATCGCCGCCCGGCTGCGGGTGGCGGCCCCCGTGCTGCTGCCCGGCCTGGGCACGGCGCCGCACTGGCAGGTCGTCGTGGCCCGCGTCGAGTGGGAGGGCGACGACATCCCCGGCGGCCCGGTCGCGCAGTCGCTGCTGGAGGAGGTGCTGGTCGACCAGGAGGCCTCCGGCCCCGAGCCCTCGGACCGCATCGCCGTCGCCCATACGGGTGATGAGGCGGTCGCCCTCGTGCCGCTGCCGGCCGTGGCGACCGGGCCCGAGGAACCGACCGCGACCGCCGGGCTGCACGCCGACGCCCTGCTGGCCGCCGTCCGCGAGCCGCTGGCCCGCGGCCTGGCCGACGACGGGCGCCTCACCTTCGGCGTCAGCGCCGCCGTGCACTCGGCGGAGGGCCTGCGCGGCGCCCTCGAGGAGGCCCGGCACGCCCGCCGGGTCGCCGCCGCCCGGCCCGGGAGCGTGTGCGCCGCCGGCCACCAGGAGCTGGCCTCGCACGTCCTGCTGCTGCCCTTCGTCCCCGACGACGTCCGCCGCGCCTTCACGGCGCGCCTGCTGGACCCGCTGCGCGACTACGACCGCCGGCACCGCGCGGAGCTCATCCCGACGCTGGAGGCGTTCCTGGACTGCGACGGCTCCTGGACGCGCTGCGCGACCCGGCTGCACCTGCACGTCAACACGCTGCGGTACCGCGTGGGCCGCATCGAGCAGCTGACCGGCCGCGACCTGTCCCGGCTCGAGGACAAGCTGGACTTCTTCCTGGCCCTGCGCATGAGCTGACGCCTGATGCCCGCCCGGCGCCCGCCCGATGCTCACCTGATGAAACCCTCTGCTCAGATGGACGCTGCCTTTCGGTAATCTGCCGACTACAGCGGGGACGCGCGGGCGCTGTGTCGGGGACACGGCAATGGGGGCTTTGTGAATTGCTTCACACCTGACCCTTGGCCGCGCCCGGGTCCTCGTGCTGAGATCGGAGCAGGTTTCCAGCTCGACGGCGCGCTTTGGGGAGGGCACTGTGGCGGACACCGCCATGCGGAATGCTGGATTGCCGGAGCCACGAAGGTCAGGGGAGCCGGGGCCGGACCCGCAGGAGGACGATCCGCTGGAACGGGCCGTGTGGCGGCTGCGGTCGCGGGCCTGCTGGCAGGACGCCGCCGCGCTGCTCGCCCGCCGGGCCGCCACCGAGGTCGGCCCGGCGCTGCGCCGGACGGCGGTGCTCGTGGAGGAGTGCGTCTTCACCGCGCGGGGGTGGGAGCCGGCGGAGGACGCGCTGCGCGCGGCCGAGGCCCTGGCCACCGACGACGAGGAACGCGGCGCGGCGGCCTGCGAGCGCGGCCACCTCGCCTACGCGTCCACTCTTTTGGGCGTACGGGACCGGGCCGACGAGGCACGGTCCGCACTGGGGCGGGCGGCGGCGCTGCTCGGGCCCTACTCGCCGACGCGGCCCCTGCTGGACTTCCGGCGCGGCCTGATCGCCCAGCACCTCTCCGACAACCCCTCCGACGCGACCGCCGCCTTCCAGCGCGCCCACGCGGGGGCGGCGGCGCACGGCGACCGGCTGCTGCTGTCCTTCACCTGGCGACACGTCGCGGCGATGGCCGAACACGACGGCCGCCTCGCGGAGGCCCGACACGGCTTCGCGGAGTCGCTGCGGATTCGCGAGGAGCTCGGCTATCTGGTCGGCATCGCGCCGGCGTTGGCCTCGCTGGCGGCGGTGACGGAGGATGCGACGGAGGCGGCGCGGCTGCGGGCGGAGGCGGGGCGGCTCGTCCGCCTCTTGGGCGGCGTACCGGGGTGGCTGGCGGACCAGCTTCTTCCGTAACCGGTNCGACTGCGGCAGCCGGCCGTGGCTGAGGCGATGGCTGGCCCGGGAGGCCGGGCGCCGGGGGCGCGAACTGCACCTGATCCTGCTCGCCGTCACCCCGCGGAGGCCCTGGCGGGCCAGCGGGCCCGCGGCCGCTGGGCCCGCCGGCGCGTCTTCCTGCGCCACCACCGGGGGCTCGGCCGGCTGCTGGGTGCGCTGCCGGGCTCGTTGGCGGAGGCTTCGTCGGTGGTACTGCTGGACCGCGTGTCGCGGGAGCGCGTCGTGACGGCGGAGTTCGGCACGCGCTCGCCGGCGCCGGCGTCCGTCGCACCGAACCCGCCGTCGGGCGCGCTGCGGCGGTTTCTCAAACGCCGGACGGGCTGAGTTCAGCCCGTCCGGCGTTTGAGGACCGGGGGTTCGGGGGCGGAGCCCCCGAGAAACGGCGAAGGGGCGGGACCGGGGAAACCCCACCGGCCCCCAGGCCTCAGTACCGCAGCACGGCCGCCAGCCGGTCCTCCTCCGCGAGCGTGTCGTCGGGGACGAACTCCACGTCGGCCCCATTGGCGAGCGCGGCCTCGACGATCTCGTCGACGACGTCCTCCCGGATGGAGGGATCCGCAGTGAGCGGCTCGGCCGGCTCCTCCAGCCGGAC
>KL569415.1:0-4357 GCA_000715685.1 Streptomyces lilacinus | reverse complement strand
GAGAAACGGCGAAAGGGTGGGACCGGGGCAACAACCCCCTACGCCGGCGGACCGGCGAGGTGCTGCCGCGCCAGGGCCTCGAGCTCCTCGAAGTCGCGCGCGGCCAGCAGCTCCAGCAGCCTGAAGTGATCCGCCGCATCCGCGGCGAGCCCCACCGGCCGCGCCGGGCACTGCGCCCTCCGATGCAGCTCCCCCGCCACCAGCACCAGCTGCCGATTCCCGCTCAGCTCCAGCAGCGCAGCATGAAAGGCCCGATCCGCCTCCGCATAAGCCACCCGGTCGCCCTCGGCGGCCACCGCGGCCGCCCTCTCCGCGAGAGGCCGCAGCACCTGCCAGCGGCCCGCCGGCACGGTGCGGGCGAGCCGCAGCAGCGCGGGCACCTCCAGCAGGGCGCGGACCTCGGCGAGCTCGGCGACGTCGCGCCGGCTGCGGCTGACGACGCGGAAGCCGCGGTTGGGCACGACCTCGACGGCCCCCTCGAGGGCCAGCTGCTGCATCGCTTCGCGCACGGGCGTGGCGGAGACGCCGAAGCGCTCGCCCAGCGCGGGGCCCGAGTAGACCTCGCCGGGGGCGAGTTCGCCGCTGACGAGGGCCTTGCGCAGGGCGTCGAGCACCTGGCCGCGGACGGAGTAGCGCTGCGGCATGCGGCGGGCCGGGCGGGCGGTGCCGGGCGCGTAGCCGTACTCGCTCTCGTCGTGGGTGTGCTCGCCCCGGGCGCCGGCGCTCGGGGCGGCCTGCGCGGGCACGTCGACGGTGGGCCGCGGTGCCGCGCTGTGGGGTCTGCCCTGCTCCATTGCGGTTCCTCCTGTGTCCATCGGAACCATAGGCGGCGAATCCGACAGTTCAAACCCCGGCCGAGCTGGGTAAGGTAAGCCTTGCCTATTAACGATCGGGATTCGGTGACCCCCGCATGTTCCCCTTCGCGGACGCGTACGCCCGCCTGACGGAGGCCCTTCCCACGCTCACCGTCGTGTGCGGGCCGCCGCGGCACGGCGAGGGCTGGGTGACGGCGGCCGGCCTCGCGGCGGGCGGCCCGGCGCTCGACGCGTTCCTGGCGTGGGACGAGGAGCAGGTGCGCCGCACGTACGGGCAGCAGGCGCGCCCGGACGTGATCGCGAGCTTCGGGCTGCACCGCTACGCCTGGCACGCGTGCCTGCTCTTCACGGTGCCGTGGTTCCTGCACCGCCGCGTGCCGCGACTGCCGGTGGAGTCCGTCTCCTGGCACCGGAACTCGGGCCGGATCACGGCGGACGTCGCGGAGTTCGCCTGCCTGCCGGGCGACCCGGCGGCGGAGCGCCCGGGTGCCGAGCCCGTGGCGGACGAGGAGGCGCTGCGCGACCGGCTGCGGTCGGCGGTGGCGGCGCATCTGGCACCGGTGCTGGCGGGGTTCCGGCCGCGCACGCGGCGCGGGGCGCGCGCCCTGTGGGGCATGGCGACGGACGAGACCGTCGAGGGCCTGTGGCGCGTGGCCCGACTGCTGGGCGAGGAGGCACGGGCGCGACACGAGCTCGGGCTGCTCCTGCCGGGCGCCACGGTCCCGTACGCGGGTGGCGCGGCCTTCCGCGAACTGACCGGTCCCGGCGGCCGGAAGCTGCTGACGCGCGACCGCGCGAGCTGCTGTTTCTTCTACACCCTGCGGCCCGACGACGCCTGTCCGACCTGCCCGCGCACCGGCGACGCCGCCCGCGTCGCCCGGCTGTCAGCCGACCGAATCGACTAAGCCACTCGATCGAGTGGATTGACTAGAACCCAATTCCCTTTCTCCTGCCCCACGTTCGAATATTGTCGTCGCTCTCCGTATATCCCTACCGTCCATTCGCGGTGAGTTGCCGTGAAACCCCTTGGCATCCGGCGGGATTCCGTCAGGATGGCGCGCGAAACGCCGTACTGCATGCAAGGGACGCAAGATGAGAGTGACCGACATACCGCTGAATTGGGCGCTCCCCAGTGCCGTGGCGCTCATCGGGGCAGTGGTGGCGGTGACGGTGTACACGCGCGGCCGGCAGACCGGCCGGGAGGACACGGCGGCCGGCACGGACTCCTGGGAGCGCAACGAGGAGCGCAGACGCCGCAAGGAAGCCATCTACGGCAGCGCCTCGTACGTCCTTCTCTTCTGCTGCGCGGCGGTCGCCGCGGCCCTCTCCTTCCACGGCCTGGTCGGCTTCGGGCAGCAGAACCTCGGGCTGACCGACGGCTGGGAGTACCTGGTCCCGTTCGGTCTGGACGGGGCCGCGATGTTCTGCTCGGTGCTGGCGGTGCGCGAGGCGAGCCACGGCGACGCCGCGCTGGGCTCCCGGATGCTGGTGTGGACCTTCGCGGGCGCGGCGGCCTGGTTCAACTGGGTGCACGCGCCACGGGGCCTGGACCACGCGGGGGCACCGCAGTTCTTCGCCGGCATGTCGCTGTCGGCGGCGGTGCTCTTCGACCGGGCGCTCAAGCAGACGCGCCGGGCCGCGCTGCGCGAGCAGGGGCTGGTGCCCCGCCCGTTGCCGCAGATCCGGATAGTGCGTTGGCTGCGGGCGCCGCGCGAGACCTTCGGCGCCTGGTCGCTGATGCTGCTCGAGGGCGTGCGCTCGCTGGACGAGGCCGTCGAGGAGGTGCGCGAGGACAAGCGTCAGCGCGCCCAGCACCGGATGCGCCGCCGCGAGGCGGGCAAGCTGGAGCGGGCCCGCATCAAGGCGTACAACCGCCAGCACCGCGTGTGGGGCCGGAGCCGTGGCGGACGGCAGGTCGAGGTGACCGGCGCCGCCATGCCGCCGGCCCCGCAGCCCGCCCAGATCGGGTCGCAGGTGGGAGCGGACCCCTCCATAGTCGAGCCGGGGCAGCTTCCCCTGCGCTCCCGCCCGCTGCAGTCGGTGGGCGGTCGGCCCGACCCCATCGACCTCACCGCGGAGGACGACACCCAGGCCATTCCGCGGCTCGACTCGCTGGAGGCGAAACTCGCCCAGATCGAGCAGCAGTTCGGCTGACGCCCACCCGGCCCTGAGCCGTCGCGACGCGACGGCTCAGGGCTGTTTCGCGTCCGGGTCGCACCAGTCCAGCTCGAACCAGACGGCCTTGCCGACCGCGTGGCCCCGCACCCCCCAGGCGTCCGCGAGCCGGTGGACCAGGAGCAGCCCGCGCCCCGAGGTGGCGGCGGCCTCGACGCCGGCGCCCGCCTGGTCCGGCCCGCGGACCTCGGCCCGGGGCGCGCGCAGCGTGGGGTGCCGGGAGACGAAGTCCCGCACCTCCACCCGCAGTCGACCCCGGGCCGCCGCGGCGGTGCCCGTGAGCCGTGCCGTGACCACCGCGCCGCCGTCGGTGTGGACCAGGGCGTTGGTCGCGAGCTCGCTCGCCAGGAGCTCGGCGGTGTCGGCCCGGCCGGGCGCGCCCCAGTGGGCGAGCAGCGCCCGCAGCCCCGCGCGGACGTCCCGTACGGCGGTGAGGTCCTTGCGCCGGAGCCGTCTCTCCCAGGAGGGTCCCGCCGGCGCCGGATCGGATTCCCCCGCCCCCTCCGGAGCCGCTTCTTCCGCGGACCCTCCTCCACTCTCGTGCCGCTCCGTGCCCGCCCAGTGTGCAGTCCGCCGTTTCATCCCTCGCCGCCCCGACCCCTCCCCGGCGCCCCGGCATCGAACACGCTCACGGCAATGCATGCCCAATGCTTGACGATTCGACTCCTGTTGACGCATCAACATGTTTATCGGACCGGAATGCGGGGGCCTCTTGTGTCGCTCGGGAATTCGCCGCGCCGGGGTCCCGCGCGGGTGCGGCGCCGATTGTCAGTGCCCCCTGCGACACTCACGGCATGACGCGGATTCCGAGGAGGGGCATGCGAGGACCCGGGCGGACCGCGCCCGGTACGACGGCCGCGTCGAGCCGCTCGAGGAGCGCGTCGACGGCGTCACGGGGGCCCGACCCGCCGGGCCGGGCGGATCACTCCTCCCAGACGGCGCACGCGGTGCGGTCGTCGGCGTAACCCTTGACCCGCAGCTGCGCGTCCGCGAGGAACTCCGCCAGGCCAGGCGGCTCCGGCGTGCCCGCCCACCGCTCGGCGAGGCGGACGCCGAGCTCCGGCTCGCCGCGGAAGGGCTCGGCGAGGCCCGCGGTGCACAGCAGCAGCGTGTCGCCGGAGCGGGCGATCGACGCGCGGAAGCGGAAGGGCTCCGAGGCCACTTCGGCCGGGTCGATGACGGGGGTGGTGCCCGGGGTGGGGATGCCGAGGTCCACGGTGATGCGGTCGGCGGTGTCGTAGCCGGCCAGGGGGTCGTCGCCGGGGTCCGGTTCGTGCGGCTCGGGGTCCAGGTCCTGCCAGGCGCCGTCGCGCAGCCGGAAGAGGCCGCCGTCGCCCACGCCGAAGAAGACCTGTCTCTTATACACA
>KL569414.1:186471-194239 GCA_000715685.1 Streptomyces lilacinus | reverse complement strand
GTCCGGCGCTCGAGGAACACCCCCAGTCCGTCCAGCATCCGCGCCAGACCGAACGTGAACATCGAGTCCAGCGAGAAGTCGAAGTCCTGCTGCGCGAAGACGCGCTCGTAGACGGGATAGTGGCCGGAGGCCAGCAGCTCCCCCATCCGCCCCTCGCGCGTCTCCAGCCACTCGTCGTTCGTCAGCCCCGTGTCCTGCTCGGCCTCCGCCTCGTCCTCCAGGTTGACCGCGACGCCGCGCACGTACCCGGACACGGTGACGGAGACGTGCAGCAACTCCTCGGCCGTAAGACCCAGATCGCGGACGGGTTCGAGGGACCACTCCATCAGGGCGATGGCGTTGCGAGAAAGCAGCGGCCGGGTGAAGGACATCACCTTGGCCAGCCAGGGGTGGCGGCGGTAGAGCGCCCACTGCAGCCGCGCCGACTCCTCCAGCCGCCCCCGCCAGTCGGCGGGGGCGTGCGCCGGGAGCTCCACGTCGCCGAAGACGGCGTCGGCCATCAGCTCCACGAGCTCGTCCTTGCCGGCCACGTGGCGGTACAACGCCATGGTGGACACGCCGAGTTCGGTGGCGATCCCCCGCATCGACAGCGCGCCCGAACCCTGGGCGTCGGCGATGGCCACGGCCGTACGTACGACACGCTCCCGGTTCAGCGCCGGCTCGGCCTCCCGGCGTCTGCCGCCGCGCCGCGCGCCCCGCGCCCCGGGCCCCGTCGCTCGGGCCGGTGCCGGGCCGGGCTCCGCCTCCGGCGCCTCGTCCGGTCGGTGGACGACCGTCCCGACGCCGGGCACGGCCCGCACCAGCCCCTCCCGCCGCAGGACGGCCAGCACCTTGGTGGCGGTGGCCATGGCCACGCCCCACTCCTGGGTGATGCGGCGTGTCGACGGCACCTTCTGGCCCGGGCGCAGCTCGCCGGAGGCGATGCGCTCGCGGAGTTCGGCGGCGATGCGGAGATAGGGCGGATCCGCTGACTGTCCTGGTGCACCCATGCCGGGCAGCGTAGCGGCCGCTCCGTTAGCCTGTGCGAACAGGACGAGCGAAAACACAGCCCCGGTCGGTAGTCCGGGCGCCCGCCGCGGCGGGTCAGTAACCTCCCTCCCAGGGTGTCCGGCCCGTCCTTCCGCAGAACAACCATGGGAGGACAAATGCCGAGCACGTTCAGCGTGTTCTTCGAAGGCCCCTTCTGGGTCGGCGTGCTGGAGATCGCCGAGCCGGACGGGGTCCGTGCGGCGCGCCATGTCTTCGGCGACGAGCCGACCGGCCCCGAGCTGGAGGAGTTCGTCCGCCGGGACTTCCTCGCCCTGCTGACGTCGGCGCTGGCGGGTCCGGCCGTCCCGGCCGACCGCGTCCCGCGCCCGCGTCGCGGCAACGCCAAACGCGCCGCCCGAGCCGCCGCCCGCGAACAAGCAGCCCGCCCCCTGACCACGGCGGCCCAGGAAGCCCTCCACGAGGCCCATCAACACGCCAAGTCCGAGAACCGCGCCGCCGCCAAGCGCCGCCGCGCCGCCGAGGCGGAACAGCACCGCGCCCTCTCCCGCGCCAAGGCCCGCGCCCGGCACCGGGGGCGGTGAGCACACGCCACGGGCCGGGGCGCGCGCCCCGGCCCGTGGTCGATGACCGGCGGAATCAGTCGGTCAGGTTCACCGCGCGGGCGAACGCCGCGCCGATCTCGTCCGCGATCTCCCCGAGCACCGGGGCCGGGATCGCCTCGTCGACCGTCAGGGCGACGAGCGCCTCGCCGCCCTCCGTCGCGCGGGAGACCTGCATGCCGGCGATGTTGATGCCGGCCGCGCCGAGGATGCGGCCCAGCGTGCCGACGACGCCCGGCCGGTCCTCGTAGCGCAGGAAGGCCATGTGCTCGGCGAGGGCGAGGTCGACGTCGTGGTCGCCGACCGCGACGATCTTCTGCAGGTTCTTCGGGCCGGCCAGCGTGCCGGAGATGGACACCTCGCCACCGCCGGAGAGCGTGCCGCGGACGGTGACGACGTTGCGGTGGTCCGGCGACTCGGAGCCGGTGGTGAGCCGGACCTCGACGCCGCGCTCCTGCGCGAACAGCGGGGCGTTGACGTACGACACCGTCTCGTCGACGACGTCCTCGAAGACGCCCTTGAGCGCGGACAGTTCGAGCACCTTCACGTCGTGCTGCGTGAGCTCGCCGTACACCTCGACGTCGAGGCGCACCGCGACCTCGCCCGCCAGCCCGGTGAAGATCCGGCCGAGCTTCTCCGCCAGCGGCAGCGCCGGCTTGACGTCCTCGGCGATGACGCCGCCCTGGACGTTGACCGCGTCGGGCACCAGCTCGCCGGCCAGCGCGAGCCGCACGGACTTGGCGACGGCGATGCCGGCCTTCTCCTGGGCCTCGCCGGTGGAGGCGCCCAGGTGCGGGGTCGCGACCACGTTGTCGAACTCGAAGAGCGGGGAGTCGGTGCAGGGCTCGACGGCGTAGACGTCGAGGCCCGCGGCGGCGACCCGGCCCTCCTTCAGCGCGGTGGCGAGCGCCGCCTCGTCCACGATGCCGCCGCGCGCGGCGTTGACGATGCGCACGGACGGCTTGACCTTGTGCAGCGCCTCGTCGCCGATCAGGCCGAGGGTCTCGGGCGTCTTGGGCAGGTGGACGGTGATGAAGTCCGCGGACTCCAGCAGCTCGTCGAGGGTGACCAGCTTGACGCCCATCTGCGCGGCGCGGGCGGGCTGGACGTACGGGTCGTAGGCGACGACCTTCATGCCGAAGCCGGACATCCGCTGGGCGACGAGGACGCCGATGCGGCCGAGGCCGACGACGCCGAGGGTCTTCTCGGACAGCTCGACGCCGGTGTACTTCGAGCGCTTCCACTCGCCCTGCTTCAGCGCGGCGTTGGCCTGTGGGATGTTGCGGGCGGTGGCGATCAGCAGGCCGCAGGCGAGCTCGGCGGCGGTGACGATGTTGGACGTCGGGGCGTTGACGACCATGACGCCGGCCTTGGTGGCGGCGGACACGTCGACGTTGTCCAGGCCGACGCCGGCCCGGGCCACGACCCGCAGTCGCTTGGCGGCGGCGACCGCCTCGGCGTCGATCCGGGTGGCGGAGCGCACCAGGACGGCGTCGACGTCGGCGATGGCGGGCAGCAGCTGGGCACGGTCGGAGCCGTCGCAGTGCCGGATCTCGAAGTCCGGGCCGAGGGCGTCGACCGTGGCGGGCGAGAGCTCTTCGGCGATGAGTACGACGGGTTTGCGTGACGAGGCAGCAGTGCTCACGGTCTCAGTCCTCACTTGTCCAGTGGGGTCCCGCCCGTGCCGTTCGGGCCACGGGGGAGGACGGCCGTCCCGACGGCCGAAGGCGGTAAGGGGGCAGCCGCGTGGAAGACGCACGACGCTGTGAGCCTGACGCGTTGTGCTCCGCAGTGTATCGGGGCGCGCGGGGGCGGCCTGCGCCGTTGCGGAAACGTCACCCGTGGGTGGGTGGACACGGCGGACAAAGCAGACCGGCACCGGGCGGGGCGGGCCCGCCCGGTGCCGGCGAATTGTCCTGCTCCTGGCCTTACTCCTTGTCGTCGACCCAGCTCATCAGCTTGCGCAGCTTCTTGCCGGTCGTCTCGAGGAGGTGGTCCTCGTCGGCCTTCTTGTACTCGTTGTACTTGGGCAGGCCGGCCTGGTACTCCTTCATCCAGTTGTTGGCGAAGGTGCCGTCCTGGATCTCGCCGAGGACCTTCTTCATCTCGGCCTTGGTGGCGTCGGTGACGATGCGCGGGCCGGTGACGTAGTCGCCCCACTCGGCGGTCTCGGAGACGGACCAGCGCATCTTCTCCAGGCCGCCCTCGTACATGAGGTCGACGATGAGCTTGAGCTCGTGGAGGCACTCGAAGTAGGCGATCTCGGGCTGGTACCCGGCCTCGACGAGGGTCTCGAAGCCGGCCTTGACCAGCGCGGAGGCACCGCCGCACAGGACGGCCTGCTCGCCGAAGAGGTCGGTCTCGGTCTCCTCGGTGAAGGTCGTCTTGATGACGCCGGCGCGGGTGCCGCCGATGGCCTTGGCGTAGGAGAGGGCCAGCTGGAAGGCGTTGCCCGAGGCGTCCTGCTCGACGGCGGCGATGCAGGGGACGCCGCGACCCTCCTCGTACTGACGGCGCACCAGGTGGCCGGGGCCCTTGGGGGCGACCATGCAGACGTCGACGCCGGCCGGGGGCTTGATGAAGCCGAAGCGGATGTTGAAGCCGTGGCCGAAGAAGAGGGCGTCGCCGTCCTTGAGGTTGTCCTTGACGGACTCCTCGTAGACCTTGGCCTGGATCGGGTCCGGGACGAGGATCATGATGACGTCGGCCTCGGCCGCGGCCTCGGCGGGGGTGACCACGCGCAGGCCCTGCTCCTCGGCCTTCTGCTTCGACTTGGAGCCCTCGTGGAGGCCCACGCGGACGTCGACGCCCGAGTCGCGCAGGGACAGCGCGTGGGCGTGGCCCTGGCTGCCGTATCCGAGGACCGCGACCTTGCGGCCCTGGATGATGGACAGGTCGGCGTCGTTGTCGTAGAAGAGCTCGGCAGCCACTGTGGATATCTCCTTGTTTCCGGTGTGTCCGGTGGTACGTCCCACCGTATGACGGGCGGGGGTGGAAAGGTCTTCGGGGACCGCTATGCGGAACGGCTTCGGGCCACGGGCCGTCAGGCCGAGCGGTCCAGGGCGCGCAGGCTGCGGTCGGTGATCGAGCGGGCGCCGCGCCCTATCGCGATCGTGCCGGACTGCACGAGCTCCTTGATGCCGAAGGGCTCGAGCATCTTGAGCATCGCGCCGAGCTTGTCGCTGCCGCCGGTGGCCTCGATGGTGACGGCCTCCGGGGAGACGTCGACGGTCTTGGCGCGGAAGAGCTGGACGATCTCCACGATCTGGGACCGGGTCTCGTTGTCCGCGCGGACCTTCACCAGCACGAGTTCGCGCTGGATGGCGGCGCTGTCCTCCAGCTCCACGATCTTCAGGACGTTGACGAGCTTGTTGAGCTGCTTGGTGACCTGCTCCAGGGGCAGCGTCTCGACGTTGACGACGATCGTGATGCGGGAGATGTCGGGGTGCTCGGTCACCCCGACGGCGAGGGAGTCGATGTTGAAGCCGCGGCGGGAGAACAGCGCGGCGACCCGGGCCAGGATGCCGGGGGTGTTCTCCACCAGGACGGAGAGCGTGTGCTTGGTCATGGGATCGGTCTCTCGGCTTTCTCGTCGAGGCGGTCAGTCGTCGTCGATGCCGTCGAAGTCCGGGCGGACTCCGCGCGCCGCGAGGATCTCGTCGTTGGAGGTGCCGGCGGCGACCATCGGCCAGACCATGGCGTCCTGATGGACGATGAAGTCGACGACGACCGGCCGGTCGTCGATGGCGTTGGCCTCGGCGATGACCTTGTCCAGGTCCGCGGGGTCCTCGCAGCGCAGGCCGACGCAGCCCATCGCCTCGGCGAGCTTGACGAAGTCCGGGACCCGGGTGCCGGCGCAGGGCTCGCGGCCGGGTCCGGTGGCGGAGCCGCCGTCGGAGACCGCCGGGCCGGTGTGCAGCACGGTGTTGGAGTAGCGCTGGTTGTAGAAGAGGGTCTGCCACTGCCGCACCATGCCCAGCGCGCCGTTGTTGATGATGGCGACCTTGACGGGGATGCCGTTCAGCGCGCAGGTGACCAGCTCCTGATTGGTCATCTGGAAGCAGCCGTCGCCGTCGATCGCCCACACCGTGCGGTCGGGCATGCCGGCCTTGGCGCCCATCGCGGCGGGCACGGCGTAGCCCATGGTCCCGGCGCCGCCGGAGTTGAGCCAGGTCTGGGGCTGCTCGTAGTCGATGAAGTGCGCGGCCCACATCTGGTGCTGGCCGACGCCGGCGGTGTAGATGGTGTCCTTCGGCGCGAGCTGTCCGATGCGCTGGATGACCTGCTGCGGGGAGAGGCTGCCGTCCTCGGGCTGGTCGTAGCCCAGCGGGTACGTCTCCCGCCAGCGGCTCAGGTCGGCCCACCACTCGGCGTAGTCGCACGCGTGGCCCTCGGCCTGCTCGGCCTGGACGGCGACGATCAGGTCGGCGATCACCTCACGGGCGTCGCCGACGATCGGCACGTCCGCGGTGCGGTTCTTGCCGATCTCCGCCGGGTCGATGTCCGCGTGGACGATCTTGGCGTAGGGGGCGAAGGACTCCAGCTTGCCGGTGACGCGGTCGTCGAACCGGGCGCCCAGCGCGACGATCAGGTCGGCCTTCTGCAGCGCGGTCACGGCGGCGACCGAGCCGTGCATGCCGGGCATGCCCAGGTGCTGCGGGTGGCTGTCGGGGAAGGAGCCCAGCGCCATCAGCGTCGTCGTGACCGGGGCGCCGGTCAGCTCGGCGAAGACCCGCAGCTCCGCGGTGGCCCGGGCCTTGAGCACGCCGCCGCCGACGTAGAGGACGGGGCGCCGCGCCTGGGTGATCAGCTTCGCCGCCTCACGGATCTGCTTGGCGTGCGGCTTGGTCACCGGCCGGTAGCCCGGCAGGTCGGTGTGCGGCGGCCAGACGAAGGTGGTCCGCGCCTGGAGGGCGTCCTTGGCGATGTCGACCAGCACCGGGCCGGGGCGGCCGGTGGAGGCGACGTGGAAGGCCTCGGCGATCGTCCGCGGGATCTCCGCCGGGTCGGTGACCAGCCAGTTGTGCTTGGTGATCGGCATGGTGATGCCGCAGATGTCCGCCTCCTGGAAGGCGTCCGTGCCGATCGACTTCGAGGCGACCTGACCGGTGATGGCCACCAGCGGCACCGAGTCCATGTGGGCGTCCGCGATCGGCGTCACCAGGTTGGTGGCGCCGGGCCCCGAGGTGGCCATGCACACCCCGACCTTGCCCGTGGCCTGCGCGTAACCGGTCGCCGCGTGGCCGGCTCCCTGCTCGTGGCGGACGAGGACGTGGCGGACCTTCGTGGAGTCCATCATCGGGTCGTAGGCGGGAAGGATCGCACCGCCCGGGATGCCGAAGACGATCTCGGCCCCCACCTCTTCCAGCGAACGGATGAGGGACTGCGCACCCGTGACGTGCTCAACGATGGCGGGCTGCTGATGCGCCGCGCCGCTGCGGGGCCGCGGCTGCGGATGATGGGCCCCGGTGGCCTGCTCTGTCATCGACTCTTCTCTTCTCGAGAGCTTCGGATTCGACGGTCGGTTTCGACGGGTTTCGAGGGGTTCGACAGCTGGGTTCGACGGAGTGCGGCAAACAAAAAACCCCTCGTGCCGTGAGGCAAGCGAGGGGAGCGCGCCGGTGTGGTCAGCAGGACATCTGGAGGGCCTGCTTCAGCCGACGCGCTTTCCAAGTACGAGAATTCGGGTGCGCATGGAACCGACCCTCCCTCCGGCACACCTGAAGTGTCAAGTGGGTGGGACGGGCGTCTCATTATTTGAGCGCAATGGAGCATGAGCCAGGGCCCCGGCGCCGCCCACCACCCCGGATCGTACGGGCAGCGCACCGCCGACGAGCACCTGGTTTCCCCCGTCCGTGGGATCACCCGGCAGGGCGTTCGACAGGGTGCCCGGCACGGGGAACGGGCCGCGGTCCAGGGCGTGCCGGAGGCGGTGCTCGTCGAGGGCGCCGGCGAAGGCCGCGCCCTGGCCGTGGGTGCAGCCCATGGCCATCAGGGCCCGGACCTGCTCGGGGTCGTCGACGCCGTCGGCGACGGACTCCATGCCGAGGTCGCCCGCGATGCGCAGCAGCCCGGCGGTGATCTTGTGCAGGCGGGCGGATTCGGCCACGCCGTCGACCAGCCCGCGGTCGAGCTTGAGCACGTCGATGGGCAGCCGACGCAGGGCGCTCATGGCGGCG
>KL569414.1:180682-186220 GCA_000715685.1 Streptomyces lilacinus | reverse complement strand
TGCCGAAGCCGTCGAGCGCGATGCGCACGCCGAAGCGGCGCAGCTGGACCAGCCGTCGCTCGAGCTCGTCCAGGGAGATCCGCGGATCGCTGCCGGAGAGCTCCAGGACGAGGGAGCCGGCGGGCAGGCTGTGGCGCAGGATGAGCGCCTCGATGTTCTTCGGGGGCAGGGACTTGTCCAGCAGCCGGGCGGCGGACATCCGGACGTGCACGGGCACGGCGTGGCCGGCGCGCCGGCGCTCGCCGGCCTGCTCGGCGGCCTTCTCCAGCGTCCAGCGGCCGAGCTCGGCGGTGCGGGCGCTCTCGTCGCCGCGGTCCATTTCGGCCACCCGGAGGAACTCGTCCGGGGTGAAGAGGATGCCCTGGGCCGACCGCCAGCGGGCCTGGGCGCCGACGGCGGTGATCCGACCGCTGGCCAGCTCGACGACCGGCTGGTGGAGCAGCGCGAACTGGCCGTCGTGCAGGGCGGTGCGCAGCCGGCTGACGGCCTCCGTGCGGCGGACGACGTCGGCCTGCATCTGCGGGGCGTACAGCTCGACGCGGCCCTTTCCGGCCTGCTTCGCGCGGTACATCGCGAGGTCGGCGTTGCGCATGAGGGTGCCGGGGGTGATGTCGGGCTCGGCGAAGGCGACGCCGATGCTGGCCGCGACGCGGACCTCGGTGCCGCCCTCGACCAGATACGGCTGGGAGAGGGTGACCCGCAGCCGGTCGGCGATCTCGAGGATGCGGTACTCGCGGGCGGCGGGGTCGCGGGTGCCGTCGCCGATGATGAGCGCGGCGAACTCGTCGCCGCCGAAGCGGGCCGTGGAGTCCCCGGCGCGGACGGAGTCCTGGAGCCGGCGGGCGGCCTGGATCAGCAGCTCGTCGCCGGCCTGGTGGCCGACGGTGTCGTTGACGGCCTTGAAGCCGTCGAGGTCGATGAAGAGCACGGCGGTGCCCGCGTCGGTGACTCTCCGGCCGGCGAGGGCCTGCTGGACGCGCTTGGTGAACAGGGCGCGGTTGGGCAGGTCGGTGAGCGGGTCGTGCTCGGCGGTGTGCTGCAACTGGGCCTGGAGCCTGACCCGTTCGGTGACGTCACGGCTGTTGAAGATCAGGCCGCCGTGGTGGCGGTTGACGGTGGACTCGACGTTGAGCCATTCGCCGCCGCCGGAGCGGAAGCGGCACTCGATGCGCGTGGTGGGCTCCTCGGCGGGCGGCGCGGCGAGGAAGCGGCGCACCTCGTGGACGACGCGGCCGAGGTCCTCCGGGTGGATGAGCGAGGCCAGTTCGGAGCCGACGAGCTCCTCGGCGTCCCGGCCGTAGACCCCGGCGGCGGCGGGGCTGACGTAGCGCAGTATCCCGGTGGGCGCGGCGATCATGATGACGTCGCTGGAGCCCTGCACCAGGGAGCGGAAGTGGTTCTCCTTCTGGGCCAGTTCCTGGGTGAGGGAGATGTTGTCGAGGAGCATGATGCCCTGGCGGACGACGAGCGCCAGGACGACCGTGCAGCCCGTGAAGAGCACGACGCGGTCGACGTGATGGCCGTCCAGGACGTTGTAGAGGATGCCGAGGGTGCAGACGGCGGCCGCGAGGTACGGGGTGAGGGCGGCGAGGGAGCCGGCGATGGGCCGGCTGGAGTGCGGGAGCGGCCGACCGGGCCCGGAGGCCGCCTCGTCGCCCTCCTCCCGGGCCACCCAGGGCGCGTAGGCCATCAGCATGTAGCCCGCGAACCAGCCGGCGTCGAGGATCTGCCCGGAGCGGTAATTGGCCTGCAGCAGCGGCGAGGTGAACAGCGCGTCGCACAGGACGGTCAGGGCGAGGGCCGCGATGGCGGTGTTGATCGCGGAGCGGTTGGCCGAGGAGCGCTTGAAGTGCAGCGCGAGCACCATGGACACCAGCACGATGTCCAGCAGCGGATAGGCGAGCGAGAGCGCGGCGTGGGCGACGCTCTCGCCGGCGAAGTGCGCGGTGTGGGCGAGCGCCAGGCTCCAGGAGAGCGTGAGCAGCGAGCCGCCGATCAGCCAGGAGTCGAGCGCGAGGCAGACCCAGCCGGCCCGGGTGACCGGGCGGCGGGCGAGCACCAGCAGGCCGATGATGGCGGGCGGCGCGAAGAGCAGGAAGCAGAAGTCGGCCGGGGACGGGCTCGGGACCTGCTCGGCGAGCACGACCTCGTACCAGCCCCAGACGAAGTTGCCGATGCCGGCCATCGCGGAGGAGGCGGCGAACAGCAGCCAGGCGGGGCGGAAGCGGGTGCTGCGCGTGCGGCCGTACCAGAAGCAGGAGACGGCGGCGAGGCCGGCGGCGCCGCTGAGCCCGAAGTCGCCCATGGTGGCGGCGAGCTCGGGCGAGCCCCAGCCGAGGGCGGCACCCGTGGCGTAGCCGCCGCAGACGAGGGCGAGGAGCAGCTGGGAGAGCACGCCCGAGCCCCCGCCCGGGGCGGGCCGGCGCGGGAGCACGGCTCCGGGGGCGCTCACCGCGCCGCCGTCCGGGGCAGGGTCGGCCACGGGAGCCACGGGGCCGGCGTCGCCACGCAGTGCGGCCGCGGTCGGTGGTTGAGCCGCGTCGGGTAGATCGTCCATTGGCCGTGCATCGCCCGTCGCCCCCCTCGAGTTCCGGTCCTTCGCCGCTCCCCTACGGTGCGCGGAGCAGCCCCCGTCGGGACGATACACCAGAGTCGTCACTCAGGGACATAGCTCATATACATAGCGTAACTAGCTACGGGATTACGGACACGCAAAGCATCCAAATGCTGTCTCTGCGTGGTATCAGTCCACAGCGGCTACGACATTCCGCAGAGGCTCGTCCAGTACAAATCTGGCCAGTTGATCGCGCAAGAGGGCCTTCGCGCGGGGCAGAAAGGCCGACGAGGGCCCACCCACGTGGGGTGTGATCAGCACGCCGGGGGCCTTCCACAGCGGGTGACCGGGCGGCAGCGGCTCGGGGTCGGTGACGTCCAGGGCCGCGCGCAGTCGGCCGCTCTCCAGCTCCACCAGGAGCGCGTCGGTGTCCACGACCCCGCCGCGGGCGATGTTGACCAGCAGCGCGCCGTCCCTCATCCGGGCGAGGAAGGCGGCGTCGACCAGCCCCCGGGTCGCGTCGGTGAGCGGAGTCGCGAGGATCACCACATCGGCCTCGGGCAGCAACTCGGGCAGGGCGGACACCGGATGGACCGGGCCCCGTGCTGCCGTACGCGGGGAGCGCGCGACGCGCACGACCCGCGCGCACTCAAAGGGCACGAGCCGGTCCTCGATGGCCTCGCCGATCGAGCCGTAGCCCACGATGAGCACCGACCGGTCCGCGAGCGCAGGGCGGAACACCTGCCGCCACTCCCCCGCGTCCTGCGCCCGGACGAACTCGGGCACGCCCCGGAGCGCGGCGAGGACCAGGGTCAGGGCCAGCTCCGCGGTGCTGGCGTCGTGCAGACCGCGCGCGTTGCACAGCCGCGCCCCCGACGGCAGCGTGGACAGCGCGGGCAACAGGTCGTCCACGCCCGCCGTCAGCGCCTGCATCACCTTCAGGTTCCGCATCCGCGGCAGGGGCCGCACGCTCACCTCGGTGCCCTTGAGGTAGGGCACGGCGTAGAAGACGCACCGGGCGGGGTCGGTGGGGAAGTCGGGACCACCGTCCCAGTGGGCGTACTCCAGTCCCTCGGGGAGGCCGTCGATCTCCTCGGGCGGTATCGGCAACCACGCCAGGGGTCGGGTGGAACCGCTGTGATCTGCGCTCATGTCTGGAGGCTATGCGATGAGGCCTCCAATACAGACGTTAGTTTGGGGGCGAGGAACGGGAGGGGATACGGCCGGTGGAGCGCAGGACAATCGGTGCGGCGGCGCTCGAAGTGGGTGCGATCGGCCTCGGGTGCATGCCGATGCACTGGGCGTACACCGCCTCCCAGCAGAGCGGCGAGGGTGCGCTGCGCACCGTCCACGCGGCCCTCGACGCGGGGGCCAGCCTGCTGGACACCGCCGACATGTACGGGCCGTTCACCAATGAGCTGCTGGTGGGGCGCGCGCTGCGGGAGCGGCGGGCGGAGGCGTTCATATCGACCAAGTGCGGGCTGCTGGTGGGCGATCAGCACATCGTGGCCAACGGGCGGCCGGGCTATGTGAAGCGCGCGTGCGACGCCTCGCTGCGCCGGCTGCAGACCGACGTCATCGACCTCTACCAGCTGCACCGCCCCGACCCCGAGGTGCCGGTCGAGGAGACCTGGGGGGCGATGGCGGAGCTGGTGTCGGCGGGGAAGGTCCGGGCGCTGGGCTGGTGCGCGATCGGGGCGCGCGCCCGCAGGGGGTACGGGGCCGGCGGGGGGATGTACGACGCGACGATCCGTCAGCTCGAACGGGTGCAGCAGGTCTTTCCCGTCAGCTGTGTGCAGGCCGAGCTGTCGGTGTGGTCGCGGGAGGCGCTGGACCGGCTGGTGCCGTGGTGCTCCTCGCGGGGCGTGGGGGTGCTGGCGGCGATGCCGCTGGGGAATGGTTTCCTCAGCGGCACGCTCACCCCGGGCCAGGGCTTCGAGCCGGAGGACGTCCGGGCCCGGCACCCGCGCTTCACGGCCGAGATGATGGCCGCCAACCAGCCGATAGTCGCCGGGCTGCGGCGTGTCGCCGCGCGCCACGACGCCACGGCGGCGCAGGTCGCCCTGGCCTGGGTGCTGGCGCAGGGGCGGCACGTGGTGCCGGTGCCCGGGACGAAGAAGGCCGACTGGGCGGTGCAGAACGCCGCCGCCGCGGGGCTGCGGCTCACGACCGAGGACTTCGCGGAGATCGCGGCCCTGCCGAAGGCGCTGGGCTCCTGGGACTGAACGGTGCGGGCGGGGCCGGCGGTGCCCGGGGGTGACGGTGTCGGGGGCTGACGGTGTCCGGGGCCGGATGCCCGGGGACTGACAGGGTCCGGGATCTGACAGTGGCCTGCGGACCGGCGGCGTCCGGGCCGGGTGCCCGGGGACTGACAGTGCCCGGGTGTATGAAGGACGCGTGACCCGTCCCGTCCCCGCCCCCGGCGAGAGGAACGCACCGTGCGACGACGTCTGACCGCCTCGGCCGTGCCGGCCCTCGCCGCCGCGGTGCTGCTCGTCTCGGGCTGTTCGGACGACGGCTCGCCCGCCCGGAGGGCGGGGGCGCCCTCGTCGCCGGGGACGTCGTCGGACGCCGCGGCGCCGGCCAAGGGGTCGGCCGACGTCGTCCGCACGGTCGCCGGGAAGCTGACCTCGCCGTGGGGCGTGGCCCCGCTGCCCGGCGGCGACCTGCTGGTCGGCTCGCGCGACACGGGCCGGATCGTCCGGGTGGCGCAGCGGGACGGCCGGCAGACCCAGCTCGGCACGGTGCCGGGCGTCGCCGCGGCCGGCGAGGGCGGGCTGCTGGGCCTGGCCGTCTCGCCCCACTGGGCCGGCGACCACACGCTCTACGTCTACTTCACCACCGACTCCGACAACCGCGTCGCCCGCGTACTGGTCGACGACAAGCGCCCGGAGGGACATCGGCTGGGCGCACCGGACACGATCGTGCGCGACATCCCCAAGGGCACCGTCCACAACCTGTCTCTAGATGTGTATAAGAGACAG
>KL569414.1:180118-180441 GCA_000715685.1 Streptomyces lilacinus | reverse complement strand
GCGGCCGCATCGCCTTCGGCCCGGACGGGATGCTCTACGCCGGTACGGGCGAGAGCGGCCGCGGCGGTCTCGCCCAGAACCTCGAGTCCCTCGGTGGCAAGATCCTGCGCATGACCCCCGACGGCCGACCGGCCCCGGGCAACCCCAACGCCTCGTCCCTGGTCTACAGCTACGGCCACCGCAATGTGCAGGGCCTGGCGTGGGACGGGGACAAGCGGCTGTGGGCGACGGAGTTCGGCCAGAACACGTGGGACGAGCTCAACCTGATCCGGCCCGGCGCGAACTACGGCTGTCTCTTATACACATCTCTGATGGCGCGAGGG
>KL569414.1:177707-179836 GCA_000715685.1 Streptomyces lilacinus | reverse complement strand
GCCGAGGCCTCCCCCAGCGGCCTGGCCCACGCGAACGGCGCGCTGTGGATGGCGGGCCTGCGCGGCGAGCGGCTGTGGCGCATCCCCCTGCGCGGCGAGCGGGCCGCCGCGGCCCCCGAGGACTTCCTGCGGGGGAAGTACGGGCGGCTGCGCACGGTTGTCCCCACGGACGACGGCGGCCTGTGGCTGACGACGAGCAACACCGACGGACGGGGCCGCCCGGCCGGTGACGACGACCGGCTGCTGCGGCTGAAGGTGACCTGAGTCGACGAAGGGACCGAGATGTTCAACGTGATCGAAGAACTGTTCGCACCCGGACGAGAGCACACCGAGGAGGAGCAGAACCGTCTCGAGCTCACCCGCGAGGACGTGGGGGACTCGGATCCGGCCAGGGGGCCCATAGACCTCGACTCCGGCCAGGTGGTCATCCGCCCCCGGAAGGGCTGAAGAGGGACGGCCCCCTGCCGACCACCAGTCAGGCGACCACGACGTCGCCCTCCCGGCCGCCCGTGGTCTGGGCGAGTTCCGGCCGACCCTGCGCGAGGGGCAGCGGCAGCACCTCGGTGCCGACGGGCGCGCCCGGGTGCGGCTCCGGTGCCGGCGCGGGGTGTTCCGCCGGCTCGATGCTGATGCGCGGCAGGACGCGCTCGAGCCAGGCGGGCAGCCACCAGTTCGCGCCGCCCAGCATGTGCATGAGGGCGGGCACGAGCAGGGTGCGCAGGACGAAGGCGTCCAGGGCCACGGCCGCCGCCAGGCCGATGCCGAACATGGCGATCACCCGGTCCCCGCTCAGCACGAACGCCAGGAACACCGAAATCATGATCACCGCGGCGGAGTTGATCACGCGGCTGGTCTCCGCCAGGCCCACGCGCACCGCCCGGCAGTTGTCGCGGGTGGCCAGCCACTCCTCGTACATCCGGCTGACCAGGAACACCTGGTAGTCCATGGAGAGGCCGAAGAGCACCGAGACCATGACCACCGGCAGGAAGGGCTCGATGGGGCCCGCGCCGCCCAGGCCCAGGGCCTCGCTGCCCCAGCCCCACTGGAAGACGGCCACGATCAGCCCGAACGACGCGGCGACCGCGGCGATGTTCATCGCCGCCGCCTTCAGCGGTATGCCGATGCTGCGGAAGGCCAGGAGCAGCAGCAGGCAGCCCAGGCCGACGACCGTGCCGACGAACACGGGCAGCTTGCCGAGGATGACGTCGGCGAAGTCGTCGTAGGCGGCGGTCATGCCGCCGACGCGGACCTTCAGGGCGGTGCCGTCGGTCGCCTTGGGGAGCACCTCCGCGCGGAGGCGGTCGACGAGGTCGCTGGTCGCCCGGGACTGCGGGGAGGTCGCGGGGACGACGGTGATCACGCCCGTGTCGCCGCTCCCGTTGAGGACGGAGGGGGTGACGGCCGCGACGCCGGGGGTGTGGCGGAGGGTGTCGGGGAGCTTGTTGAACGCCAGGCTGTCGGCGGCGCTGCCGAGGGGCGCCACGAGCGTCAGCGGGCCGTTGACGCCGGGGCCGAAGCCGCGGCCGAGCATGTCGTAGGCCTGCCGGGTGGTGGAGGTCGCCGGGTTGTTGCCCTGGTCGGAGGTGCCCAGGTGGAGGGAGAGGGTGGGCAGGGCCAGGACGATCATGACGGCGGCGGCGGCCGCGCCGAGCAGCTTGGGGTGCCGCTCGACCAGCGCCGACCAGCGGGCCGCCAGGCCCGTGGGGCTCTCCGGGCGGGGGCCGTCGGCGGCGAGGCGGCGGCGCTCGCGGCGGCTCAGCGCGCGGGGGCCGATGACGCCGAGCAGCGCGGGCAGCAGCGTGACGGAGGCGGCCACGGTCAGGACGACGGTGAGCGAGGCGGCGACGGCCACGCCGGTGAGGAAGTTCAGGCGCAGGATGAGCATCCCGAGCAGGGCCACGCACACGGTGCCGCCGGCGAAGACGACGGCGCGGCCGGTGGTGGCGACGGCCCGCTCGGCCGCGAGGGGCACGGGCAGGCCCTGGCGCAGGCCCTTGCGGTGCCGGGTGACGATGAACAGGGCGTAGTCGATGCCGACGCCGAGCCCGATGAGGGTGCCCAGCATGGGGGCGAAATCGGCCACCTTCATCACGTGGCCGAGCAGCACCGTGCCCCTGTCTCTTATACAC
>KL569414.1:176499-177383 GCA_000715685.1 Streptomyces lilacinus | reverse complement strand
AGAGATGTGTATAAGAGACAGACGTGGAGATTGCCGTCGCCGGCCTTCCGCACGGTGTCGACGACGCGCTTGACCTGGGCCTTGTCCGGGTCGCCGCCGCCGGCGGCGAAGGTCACGGGGGCGTAGGCCGTGTGCCGGTCCGGGCTGATCCGGGCGGCGCCGGCGCCGGTGTAGGGGCTGTCGACGGAGGCCACCCCGGGGAGGGCGGCGACCTCGTGCAGGACGGCCCGCATCCGCTGCTCGACGGCGGCGGCGCGCACGGTGCCGCGGTCGGTGTGCCAGACGATCTTGTCGTCGCCGCCCTCGCCGGGGAACGCCTTCTCCAGCAGCGCCGTGGCCCGGGAGGACTCGGTGCCGGGGACGCCGTAGTCGTTGGAGTACGCCGAGCCGCTCAGGGTGGCGGCGGCCGTGGTGCCCGCGAGGGCGACGAGCCAGAGCACGATGACGGCGAAACGGCGGCGCAGGCACCACCGGGCAAGTGAGGTCATAACGCGCTTTCCCGGGTGTAACGCGACGATCTCGCCGGGGGAAGGTCCCGTGCAGTCCGACCGCTGAGCAAGGTGGGCTTCTATGGACAGAGGCCCCTCGCAGGGCCTCCGGCCGCCCACTGTGACAGTAGGAAAAGATCGTTTGTCTCTTTTGTGGGCTATACCACAGACCACCCGGGTTTATGCCACCCCGATCGTTCCGCCGGGCGTCAGCGGAAGCCGCGCCAGTCGTGGGCCACGTCCACCACGATGCGGTTGCCCTCCTGGAACACCCGGAACGGCAGCCTCGCCCGTACGCCCAGACCGATCTGGGTGTCGCCCTCGAAGCTGCCCGCGAAGCGGGTGTCCTGGAACGTGCGGTAGCCGGCGAGGTTCACCCTGTCTCTTATACACATC
>KL569414.1:175971-176243 GCA_000715685.1 Streptomyces lilacinus | reverse complement strand
CCCCACCCGTCCGTCGTACGTCCGCCGGCCCGTCAGCGGGTCGTAGCTCGGCGCCGCCACGCGGACCTCGAGGATCGCGCCACCGGGCACCGGGACGACCTCGCCCGAGCCGTCCTGCCGCAGCTGGTCGACGTAGCGCACGTGGTAGCCGATCGGCCCCTTGGCCTCCGGCCCGAGAATGTCGAAGACCATGCGGTCGTAGCAGTCGTGGGAGCCGGTTCTGATGTCCCTGAGCGGCTTGTAGTCGGTGGCCGTGCTGACCTTCGGCAGGC
>KL569414.1:172658-175666 GCA_000715685.1 Streptomyces lilacinus | reverse complement strand
TCCCCGTCGGCACCGTCGCCGTCGCCAGCCCGGCTCCCGCCAGCAGGAGCGCGGCCAGCCCTGTGCGCAACCGTCGCATGTGCTACCCCCAGCCTTTCGGTGCGGGCACGCGGACCGGCCCGCTGCCGGGATCATGCCGGACCGTTTCACCACGTGGGGGGCGTACCGGCAAATTCCGGCCACCGGGGGCAATCGGCGGTGTGCGGACACGACGACGGCCGCCCCTCCGAAGAGGGACGGCCGTCATCACCGCATTGACGCGCGGGGGTCCGGGCGGGTCAGCCCTCGACGCCCAGCTTCTCCAGGATCAGTTCGCGGACGCGCGCCGCGTCCGCCTGGCCCCGGGTGGCCTTCATGACCGCGCCGACGAGCGCACCCGCCGCCGCGACCTTGCCGCCGCGGATCTTGTCGGCGATGGCCGCGTTGGCCGCGATGGCCTCGTCCACGGCCGTGCCCAGCGCGCCCTCGTCGGAGACGACCTTCAGGCCGCGCTTCTCGACGACCTCGTCCGGGGCGCCCTCGCCCGCGAGCACGCCCTCGATGACCTGGCGGGCCAGCTTGTCGTTGAGCGAGCCCTCGGCGACCAGGGCGCACACGCGGGCGACCTGCTCCGGGGCGATCGGCAGCGACGCGAGGTCGACGCCGTCCTCGTTGGCCCGGCGGGACAGCTCGCCCATCCACCACTTGCGGGCGGAGGCGGCGTCGGCACCGGCCTCGATCGTGGCGACGATCAGGTCGACCGCGCCCGCGTTGAGGATCGACTGCATGTCGTGCTCCGAGACGCCCCACTCCTCGCGGAGTCGGTTGCGGCGCACGCGCGGCAGCTCGGGCAGGGTCCCCCGCAGCTCCTCGACCCACTCGCGGGAGGGGGCCACGGGCACCAGGTCCGGCTCGGGGAAGTAGCGGTAGTCCTCGGCCTCTTCCTTGATGCGGCCGGACGTCGTGGAGCCGTCCTCCTCGTGGAAGTGACGGGTCTCCTGGACGATGGTGCCGCCGGAGGACAGCACCGCCGCGTGCCGCTGGATCTCGAAGCGGCAGGCCCGCTCGACCGAACGCAGCGAGTTGACGTTCTTCGTCTCCGAGCGGGTGCCGAACTTCTCGGTGCCGTTCGGGCGCAGCGACAGGTTGACGTCGCAGCGCATCTGGCCCATCTCCATGCGGGCCTCGGAGACGCCGAGCGCCTTGATGAGCTCGCGCAGCTCGGCGACGTACGCCTTGGCGACCTCGGGGGCGCGCTCGCCGGCGCCGACGATCGGCTTGGTGACGATCTCGATCAGCGGGATGCCGGCGCGGTTGTAGTCCAGCAGGGAGTGGGACGCGCCGTGGATGCGGCCGGTGGCACCGCCCACGTGCGTGGACTTGCCGGTGTCCTCCTCCATGTGGGCGCGCTCGATCTCCACGCGGAAGACCTCGCCGTCCTCCAGCTGGACGTCCAGGTAGCCGTTGAAGGCGATGGGCTCGTCGTACTGGGAGGTCTGGAAGTTCTTCGGCATGTCCGGATAGAAGTAATTCTTCCGGGCGAAGCGGCACCACTCGGCGATCTCGCAGTTCAGCGCGAGACCGATCTTCACGGCCGACTCGACGGCCGTGCCGTTGACGACCGGGAGGGAGCCGGGCAGGCCGAGGCAGGTGGGGCACGTCTGCGAGTTGGGCTCGGCGCCCAGCTCGGTGGCGCACCCGCAGAACATCTTGGTCTTGGTGCCGAGTTCGACGTGCACCTCGAGGCCCATGACGGGCTCGTAGGTCGCAAGCGCGTCCTCGTACGACACCAGTTCAGTGACGGTCACGGAAAACTAACCTCTCAAGTCCCGGCTCAGCCCGCGAGGACGTCGTCGCTGTTCATCCGGCGCAGCTCGCGGACGAGCAGGGCGACGCCGGTGGCGATGGCGGCGGCGGACACGACGGCGTCGACCAGCTGGAGCGTGTCCCGCTCGCCGCGGGCCTGCTTCGCCTGCTTCACCACGCTCACGGCGCCGAACAGGGTGGTGCCGATGGACAGGTACGTGCCGGCCTTGGACTTCTTGAAGCCCTTGGCCTTCTTCAGCGCACTCTTCTTGTCGGTCACAGCGACGGTGCCTCCTCGAGCAGCGGGTGGCCCCAGCGCTCGGTGAACGCGGCCTCGACCGCGGCACCGACCTTGTAGAGCCGGTCGTCCTTCATGGCGGGAGCGATGATCTGCAGACCGACCGGCAGCCCGTCCTCGGGCGCGAGGCCGCAGGGCAGGGACATGGCGGCGTTGCCCGCCAGGTTGGTCGGGATGGTGCACAGGTCCGCGAGGTACATCGCCATCGGGTCGTCGGCGCGCTCGCCGATCGCGAAGGCGGTGGTCGGGGTGGTCGGCGAGACCAGCACGTCGACCTGCTCGAACGCCTTCTCGAAGTCCCGGGTGATGAGCGTCCGGACCTTCTGCGCGGAGCCGTAGTACGCGTCGTAGTAGCCGGAGCTGAGCGCGTACGTGCCGAGCATGACGCGGCGCTTGACCTCGGGGCCGAAGCCGGCCTCGCGGGTGAGGGCGGTGACCTCCTCGGCCGACTTCGTGCCGTCGTCGCCGACCCGCAGGCCGTAGCGCATGGCGTCGAAGCGGGCCAGGTTGGAGGAGCACTCGGACGGCGCGATCAGGTAGTACGCGGCCAGCGCGAGGTCGAAGGACGGGCAGTCCACCTCGACGACCTCGGCGCCCAGCTCCTTGAGGAGCTCCACGGACTCGTCGAAGCGCTGGAGCACGCCCGCCTGGTAGCCCTCGCCGCGGAACTGCTTGACGACGCCGACGCGCATGCCCTTGACGTCGCCGTTGCGAGCCGCCTCGACGACCGGCGGGACCGGGGCGTCGATGGAGGTCGAGTCGAGCGGGTCGTGGCCGGCGATGACCTCGTGCAGCAGGGCCGCGTCCAGGACCGTACGGGCGCAGGGGCCGCCCTGGTCGAGGGAGGAGGAGAAGGCGACCATGCCGAAGCGGGAGACCGCGCCGTAGGTCGGCTTGACACCGACGGTGCCGGTGACGGCGGCGC
>KL569414.1:169695-172388 GCA_000715685.1 Streptomyces lilacinus | reverse complement strand
GCGGATGGAGCCGCCGGTGTCCGTGCCGATGGCCAGGGGGGCCTCGTACGAGGCGAGGGCGGCGGAGGAGCCGCCGCCGGAGCCGCCGGGGATCTTGGTGAGGTCCCAGGGGTTGCCGGTGGGGCCGTAGGCGCTGTTCTCGGTGGAGGACCCCATGGCGAACTCGTCCATGTTGGTCTTGCCGAGGATGACGACGTCGGCGTCCTTCAGGCGCTTGGTGAGCGTCGCGTCGTACGGCGGGATCCAGCCCTCGAGGATCTTGGAGCCGACGGTGGTGGGGACGCCCTTGGTGGTGAAGATGTCCTTCAGGGCGAGCGGGACGCCGGCCAGCGGGCCGAGCTTCTCGCCGCGCTCGCGCTTGGCGTCGACCTCGCGGGCCTGGGCCAGCGCGCCCTCGCGGTCGACGTGCAGGAAGGCGTGGACCTTCTCGTCGACGGCCTCGATGCGGGCCAGGTGGGCCTCGGTGACCTCGACCGCCGTGAGCTCGCCGGCGGCGATCTTCTCGGCGATCTCGGCGGCCGTGAGCCTGATGATGTCCGTCACGGTCACTCCTCCCCCAGGATCTGCGGCACCTTGAAACGCTGCTGCTCCTGGGCGGGGGCGCAGGCGAGCGCCTCCTCGGGGGTCAGCGACGGGCGGACCTCGTCCGCCCGCATGACGTTGGTCAGGGGCAGCGGGTGGGAGGTCGGGGGGACGTCCTCGTCGGCCACATCGGAAACGCGGGCGACCGCGCCGATGATCACGTCGAGCTGTTCGGCGAAGTGGTCGAGCTCTTCCGCCTTCAGCTCCAGACGTGACAGCCGGGCGAGGTGAGCGACCTCCTCGCGCGTGATGCCAGGCATGCAGCGATCCTCAAGGGTGGGTGTATAGGGTTTCGGCCCAATCCTATGGCTCCGGCACCTGTGCCCGCGAAACGCTTTACCGGGCACGCGCCGCCGCGAGGTCTTCCGGGGCTCCCGCTCCCCTACGTCACCGGCTGGTCCGCCTCCTCCTCCGCCGGGGCGGGGGCCGGGGCCACCGGGACCGGCGGGCCCTCGGGGCGTCCGCCGGACTCGCGCAGGCGGAGCCAGGCCGTGGTCTCGTCCGGCGGCATCGCGGCGGCGACGAGCCAGCCCTGCACGGCGTCGCAGCCCAGGTCGCGCAGGCGCTCCCAGGTCTCGTCGTCCTCGACGCCCTCGGCGACGACGAGGAGGCCCAGGGAGTGGGCGAGGTCCAGGGTGCAGCGGACGATCTCGGCGTCCTCGTTGTCGATGGCGAGGCGGGCGACGAAGGAGCGGTCGATCTTGAGCTCGCTGACCGGCAGGCGGCGCAGGTGGACCAGGGAGGAGTAGCCGGTGCCGAAGTCGTCGAGGGACATCTTCACGCCGTGCCCGGTGAGGCCGGCGAGCGTGTCGGCCGCGCGCTGGGGGTCCTCGAGGAGGACGTGCTCCGTTATCTCCAGCTGCAGGGCGCCCGCGGGGACGCCGTGCCGGGCGAGCCGGGCGGCGACGGAGCCGGCGAAGCCGGGGGTGTGGACGTCGCGGGGGGAGACGTTGACGGCGACCGGCACCTCCAGGCCCATGGCCCGCCACTTGGCGACCTGGCCGAGCGCGGTCTCCAGGACGTACTCGGTGAGCCGGGGCATCAGCCCGGAGGACTCGGCGATCGCGATGAACTCGTCCGGGGAGACCCGGCCGCGCTCGGGGTGGACCCAGCGGACGAGGGCCTCCAGGCCCTCGACGTGGCCGTCGAAGGCGACCTTGGGCTGGTAGTGGAGCTCGACCTCGCCCGCGTCCAGGGCGCGGCGGAGGTCGCCCAACAGGCCGAGTCGGTCGGGGGTGTTGCCGTCGCGGCGGGCCTCGTAGACCTCGACGCCGCTGCGGTCGCGCTTGGCCTGGTACATCGCCACGTCGGCGCGGCGCAGCAGGCCCTCGGCGTCGAGGGCGTGGTCGGGGTAGACGGCGACGCCGGCGCTGGCCTCGAGGACGAGCGTGAGTCCGTCGAGGTCGAGGGGCGAGCCGAGGTCCGCGACGAGGGAGCGGGCCACGCGCTGGGCGCTGGTGAGGGAGTCGGTGGTGGGCAGCAGCACCGCGAACTCGTCGCCGCCGAGGCGGGCGGCCTCCGCGTCGCGCGGGAGGGCCAGGCGCAGGCGTTCCGCTATTTGGAGCAGCAGCCGGTCGCCGGCGAGGTGGCCGAGGGTGTCGTTGACGGACCGGAAGCGGTCGAGGTCGATGAGGACGAGGGCGGCGCGCTCGCCGGCGTATAAGAGACAGGGCCGGTGAGGGGGTTGCGGAGCTGCTCCTCGGCGCGGGCCCGGGCGATCCACAGGGTGGAGTCGAGGGCGATGAGGGGGACGGCGAAGAGGGGCAGCAGGACGGGCGTGTGGTCGGCGACGACGGCGATGAGCGGGGCGATGCCGAGCAGGGCGCCGCCGACGAGGGCCTGCCGCATGAGGGCGGTGCGGGCGACGCTGGTCAGGGGCGTCCGCGGCGCCATGGACCACCACAGCAGGGCGCGGGTGACGGCCAGGTAGAGGAAGGCGGCGAGGGCGATCTCGGGGGCCGCGGAGAGCCGCCAGGTGTCCGGCAGCCAGGGGGACTCCACCGTGGCAGTGACCCCGGAGGCGACGAGTCCGAGCCCGGCGGCGGCGATGCCGAGGACGTCGACCGCGCCGTGGAGTAACGCCTGCCGCCATCCTGTCTCTTATACACATC
>KL569414.1:166333-169529 GCA_000715685.1 Streptomyces lilacinus | reverse complement strand
TGTGTATAAGAGACAGCCGTAGAGCAGCAGGACGGCCAGGGTGAGGGCGGCACCGGAGCCGGTGCCGCCCCACCAGCGGTCCCGACCGAGGGCCACGAGATGGGCGACGATGAGGGCGGTCAGCGCGGCCAGCGCCCACCCGGCGGTGCCGCCGGGCCACAGGGCGCGGCCGGCGGCGAAGGCCTGGCACGTGCCGGCGGTGAGCACGAGCGCGGCCAGGGCCACGCAGACCGTGGGCAGCGCGGGCGGGGATAGCCGGCGCAGCCGTGATGCCGGTTCGGCGCTGTCGGTGGGTTTCATGCCCGTCCCTCTCACAGCCGGCGGTGCCCGCGCCACGGCAGGCGCACATCTCAACAGTAGGCCGCAGAAGGCTACGGCGGGCAGCGATCGGCAGCGGTTGCCCGAATGCGATCCGGTGTTCTGTAGCCATCTGGTACGCGCTGTAGGGGTAATGCCCACTGACTATGCGGGCATTACTCCGCTGGGGTGGCCTCCTGGGGCACGGCCTTCGCGCGCGCCGCCTCGGGGCCTTCGTTCAGCAGTACGACGAAGCCGTCCTCTTCCAGCACGGGGACCTTCAACTGCATCGCCTTGTCGAACTTCGAACCGGGGTTGTCGCCCACGACCACGAAGTCGGTCTTCTTCGAAACGGACCCGGTCACCTTCGCGCCCTGCTGCTGCAGCGCCTCCTTGGCGGCGTCGCGGGTGAAGCCGCTGAGGGTACCGGTGACGACGACGGTGAGTCCGGCCAGCGGACGCGGCCCCTCGTCCTCGCCGACCTCCTCCTCCATCCGGACGCCGGCGGCCTTCCACTTCTCGACGATCTCGCGGTGCCAGTCCTCGGCGAACCACTCCCTGACCGAGGCGGCGGTCGCCTCGGCGATGCCGTCGACCGCGGCGAGCTCCTCCACCGAGGCCTCCGCGATCCGGTCCAGGGACCGGAATTCGCGCGCCAGGTCCGTGGCCGCGACCGGGCCCACGTGGCGGATCGACAGGCCGGTGAGGATGCGGGAGAGGGACCGCTGCTTGGCCGCCTCGATGTTCGCCAGCATCGCGAGGGTGTTCTTCTTCGGCTCACCCTTCTGGTTGGCGAAGAAGGTGACGACCTTCGGCTCGCCCGTCTTGGGGTCGCGCTTGGGCAGGCCGCTGTCGGGGTCCAGGACGTAGGACTTGATGGGCAGCAGCTGCTCGACGGTCAGGTCGAACAGGTCGCCCTCGTCGCGCAGCGGCGGCTCGGCCGGCTCCAGCGGCTGGGTGAGCGCGGTGGCGGCGACGTAGCCGAAGTTCTCGATGTCCAGGCACTTGCGGCCGGCGAGGTAGAACAGGCGCTCGCGGATCTGGGCGGGGCAGCCGCGGGCGTTGGGGCAGCGGAGGTCGATGTCGCCCTCCTTCATGGGGCGCAGCTCCGTCCCGCACTCGGGGCACTCGGCCGGCATCACGAACTCCCGTTCGGTGCCGTCGCGGAGGTCCGCCACGGGGCCCAGGATCTCGGGGATGACGTCGCCGGCCTTGCGCAGGACGACCGTGTCGCCGATGAGGACGCCCTTGGCCTTGACGACGTCCTGGTTGTGCAGGGTGGCGAACTCGACCTCGGAGCCGGCGACCGTGACCGGCTCGACGACCGCGTACGGCGTGACCCGGCCGGTGCGGCCGACGCCGACGCGGATGTCGACGAGCTTGCTGTTGACCTCCTCCGGCGGGTACTTCCAGGCGATGGCCCAGCGCGGGGCGCGCGAGGTGGAGCCGAGGCGGCCCTGCAGGGGGATCTCGTCGAGCTTGACGACGACGCCGTCGATCTCGTGCTCCATGGAGTGGCGGACGTCGCGGTCGCCGTAGTGGGCGATGAAGCGGCGCACGTCGTCGAGGGAGCCGACGACCTCGGCGTGCGCGGCGGTCGGCAGGCCCCACTCGCGCAGCAGCTCGTAGGCCTGCGACTGGCGGTCGATCTCGAAGCCCTCGCGGGCGCCGACGCCGTGCACCACCATGTGCAGCGGCCGGGTGGCGGTCACCCTGGGGTCCTTCTGGCGCAGCGAACCGGCGGCGGCGTTGCGCGGGTTGGCGAAGGGGGGCTTGCCGTCCGCCACCAGGCGGGCGTTGAGCTCCTCGAACTTCTCCATCGGGAAGTAGACCTCGCCGCGCACCTCGACCAGGGCGGGGACGCGGTCGCCCTTGAGCTGGGGGGGGATCTCCTCGATCGTGCGGACGTTGGGCGTGATGTCCTCGCCGGTACGGCCGTCACCGCGGGTGGCGGCGCGGGTCAGACGGCCGTGCTCGTAGGTGAGGTTGACCGCGAGGCCGTCGACCTTGAGCTCGCACAGGAAGTGGTACGCCGCACCCGAGCCGATGTCCTTGGCGATGCGGTCGGCCCAGGCGGCCAGCTCCTCGTCGTCGAAGGCGTTGTCGAGGGAGAGCATGCGCTCGCGGTGCTCGACCTCGCCGAACTCCGTCTCGTAGGCGCCGGCGACCTTCTGCGTGGGCGAGTCCGGGGTGCGCAGCTCGGGGTACTCCTCCTCGAGCTTCTCCAGGGAGCGCAGCAGCGTGTCGAACTCGGCGTCGCTGATGACGGGAGCGTCCTTCACGTAATAGCGGAAGCGGTGCTCCTCGACCTGCTCGGCCAGCAGGGCGTGCTTCTCCCGCGCCTCGGCGGGTGTCGTGGTCTGTGCCGCGAGCTTTTTACCGTCCCGTTCGACCGCCACCGTCTCGTCCTCCCGTAGATCCCCGTCGTTCCCTGAGCGCCGTCACTCAGGGTTGTCCGCGAGTGAGGTCGCCGCCCGGACGCAGTGGGCGAGGGCCGCCCGGGCATATGCGGGCGAAGCGCCCGCCAGCCCGCACGACGGGGTGACCACCACGGACTCGGCGAGAATCCCCGGCGACAGCCCCAGCCTGCGCCACAGCGTCCTGACACCCATGACGCTACCGGCAGGGTCTGACAATGGGCCGTCCACGCCCGGCACCACGCCCGCGAAGAGGGTGGTGCCCGCCTCGACCGCCTCCCCCAGCACGTCGTCATCACGCTCGGTGATCAGCGAGAAATCGAACGAGACGCCGGTGGCGCCGGCCCGGCGGAGCAGCTCGAACGGCACGCCGGGAGCGCACGAGTGCACGACGAGGGGTGCGTCGACCTCCCGCGCGACCGCGGCCATCTCCCGCAGCGCGCCCTCGACGACGCCCCGGTCGACCTGTCTCTTATACACAT
>KL569414.1:163249-166124 GCA_000715685.1 Streptomyces lilacinus | reverse complement strand
CCCCGCCCGGTCAGGACGGCCGGCAGCGACGGCTCGTCCAGCTGCAGCACCGGCCGCGCGCCCGGCACCCGGCGGCGCAGCTCGGCCAGGTGGGCGCGCAGGCCCTCGGCGAGGGAGGCGGTGAGGTCGCGGCAGGCCCCGGCGTCGCCCAGGGCCGCCTCGCCACCGCGCAGCTCGAGGGAGGCGGCAAGCGTCCAGGGGCCGACGGCCGAGACCTTCAACGGACCCTCGTACCCCTGGGTGAACTCCTCGAGGGCGTCGAGGTCCTCGCCCAGCCAGGACCGCGCCCGGCGGGTGTCGCGGCCCGGCCGGTCACTGATGCGCCAGCCGCTGGGCTCCACGCGCGCGAAGACCTCGACCAGGAGCCCGGCGGTCCGGCCGATCATGTCCGCGCCGGGTCCGCGCGCGGGCAGCTCCGGCAGGTGGGGCAGCGTTTCCAACGAGCCGGTGACGGTCTTCGCGGCCTCCCGCGCGTCCGTCCCCGGCATCGAACCGACGCCGGTGGCGGTCCCGGCGCCCCATGACATGGACTTGCTGTTCTCGCTCACCCAGGAAGGGTACGAGACCTGTGTGTATAAGAGACAGCCGGAGTACCCCGGGCGGACCGACAGGTCGTGGACCTCGGCGTCGCGCGGCAGGTCGAGCGCGAGGAGCACGGTCGTGGCGACGGAGTCCGGGTCGATCCACTTCTCCCCGTCGTACTCCGCGCCCTCCTGCTGCCGCACCTTCACCTGCATGGGCGTGGCCACGCGGCCCGGGTAGACGCTCGTGACGCGCACGCCGTGGGTGTGCTCCTCGGCGCGCAGCGAGTCGGCGAGCGCCTTCAGTCCGTGCTTGCTGGCCGCGTACGCGCCCCACTCCGGGTTCGCGCGCAGCCCGGCACCGGAGTTGACGAAGACGACGTGTCCCTTCGACACGCGCAGCTGCGGCAGCAGCAGGCGCGTCAGCTCGGCCGGTGCGACGAGGTTGACGGCGAGCGTGTGGTTCCAGGTCTTGGGCGTCAGGTCCCCCACCGCGCCGAGCTCGGCGACGCCGGCGACGTGCAGCAGGGAGTCCAGCCGGTCCGGCAGCGCCTGGTGGCCGAGGGCCCAGGAGAGGCGGTCGGGGGTGTCGAGGTCGGCGACGAGCGTACGGGCCCCGGGGTACCGGCCGGCGAGCTCCTTGGCCCGCCCCGCGTCGCGGGCGACGAGCCACAGCTCGTCCCCCCGCTCGTGCAGCCGCCGCGCGATCGCCTCGCCGATGCCCGACCCGGAGCCGGTGATCAGATGTGTTGCCATTCTCCCAGCTTGCCCTAGCGGGAGCCCAGGGACTCCTCGAGGTGGGCCATGGCCGCGATGCCGTCCTCGGCGAAGAACACCAGCTCGGAAAGGGGCAGCGGCAGGAAGCCCTCCGCCTCCATCCGTCGGAACTGCTGCGCGAGCCCGTCGTAGAACCCGGCCGTGTTGAGCAGCACCACGGGCTTGCCGTGCAACCCGTGCTTCTTCAGCTCCAGGATCTCCGTCGCCTCGTCCAGCGTGCCCGTGCCACCGACCATCACGACGATCGCGTCCCCGCGCGCGAGCAGCTGCGCCTTGCGGGCCGCGAGGTCCTTCGTCACGACCATCTCGTCGGCGTTCTTGCGCGCCTTGGCGGCGAGGAACTCCACCGAAACCCCCACCAGCCGCCCGCCGTGCTCCTGCACGCCGTCCGCCATCACCTTCATCAACCCCGACTCCGAGCCGCCCCAGACCAGGGTGTGGCCGCCCTTGCCGATCAGCGCGGCGAACTCGCGGGCGGGGGCGGTGTAGCGGTCGTCGAGGTCGGCGGCGGAGCAGAAGACGGTGATGTTCATGGATTCACGGTACGCCGCCGGTACGACATCCGAACCACGTCCGAACGCCGTTCCCTACGTCGTCTGTGTCCGCCTGCGTCCACCTGTGTGCCGTCTACAGGCAAGCCGGACACTAAACGTCGGTTTTCAGCCATCTCCAATCATCAGTTAGGGATCTGATTGGTCGCGACTCCATCACGGTGTTACCGCCGGTATGGCGGAACAGGGAATTTGGTGTCTAGCGTGAGGCCGACTCGTCAATGGCGCCGATATGGGCGCCATTTCGCATCATTTTCCTGTCAATTCGTCGAGAGCAGACACCGTGAATCTTCGCCTTGCCCGCGCGGCCGCCGTATCCGGATTCGTCATCATCGCCCTCACCGGAGCGAGCGGCTGCAGCGGCGATTCAGGCGAAAAGGGGTCAGCCGCCGCCGGCAGCGCGTCCGCCGCCGACGACTCGACCGGCGCGGTCGACACCCGCGACCCCAAGAAGGACATCTCGGTCGCCAAGTGCGAATACGCCGACAAGCAGGGCATCGTTGCCAAGCTGAGCGCCACCAACGACAGCGCGACGTCGACGTACACCTACGACGTCACCGTGAAGTTCACGGCCCCGGACGGCACCGCGCTGGCCCCCCAGAACACGTCCATCCTCTTCGTCCGCCCCGGCCGCACGGACAACCGCGAGGTCACGACCGCCTGGACCCCCAAGGCGGGCGCCGCCACCACCGGCGCCAAGTGTGAGATCGACAAGGTGACGCGCGGCACCGGCTGAGCGGCACGCATTCCCGCGACCGTCCTTGACTCCGCTATGACCTGATTTCGGTCGGCCCGCGTTTCGGTTCGGGGCTTCTTATGTCGCGACCGTGTCACAGAACTTCCCTTGTCACTCCCTCGATTTGGCGGCTTGTAAGGCCGTTGTTAGCGTGACGTGCGCTCGTCAAACGTCAGCGCAAAACAAGCCACTCATCGGGGGAGTTCCATCGTGAAGCTTCGTCATGTCCGCGCGGCCGCCGTCTTCGGAGTCTGCGTCGTCGCCCTGACCGGCGCCCGTGGCCCTGTCTC
>KL569414.1:161187-163000 GCA_000715685.1 Streptomyces lilacinus | reverse complement strand
TGTGTATAAGAGACAGTCCACGGGCGGCTCCTCGACCAGCGGCGGCACGAGCGGCACCGGGGGCGACTCCTCGGGCGGCTTCACGAACGGCGGCACCACGACGAGCGGCACCACCGGCAGCACGACCACCAGCGGCACCACCAGTGGCACCTCCGGTGACTCGAGCACCTCCTCGGGCGGCTCGTCCACCCTCGGCTCGAGCGGCGGCAGCAGCAGCGCCATGCGCGACATCAAGATCGTGGACTGCGCCTACACCGACCGCCTCGGCATCACGGCGAAGCTCAGCGCCACCAACAGCAGCGCGACGCTCAAGTACACGTACCGCCTGACGGTGAAGTTCACCGACCCGGAGGGCAAGACCACCGTCCGGAACCCCTCCATCCCCTACGTGGGCCCCGGCAAGACCGACACGCTCGACGTCTCCACGCCGTACGTCGCGAAGGCGGGCTCGCCGAGCAGCGGCGGCCGGTGCGAGGTCACGAACGTGACGCGCACGATCGCGAACTGAGCGGTCGCGATCGAGGAAAGCCCGTGGGGGCGGCCGTGCACGGGGGTACGGCCGGCCCCACGTCATTTCTCACGTCATTGCCGGACGGCGCCGGCCCGCTCCGTGGCCGCGATCGTCGCCGAGCCGACGACGCGCGTGTTGTCGTAGAGGACGATCGCCTGGCCGGGGGCCACGCCGCGGACCGGCTCGGCGAAGCGGACCCGCAGCTCCGCGCCGTCCACCAGCTCCGCCGTCACCTCGGTCTCGCCGCCGTGGGCGCGCAGCTGGGCGGTGTACGTGCCGGGGCCCGTCGGCGCGACGCCGCACCAGCGCGGCTTGATCGCCGTCAGGGCGATCACGTCGAGCGCCTCCACGGGGCCCACCGTCACGGTGTTGTTCACCGGGGAGATGTCCAGGACGTAGCGCGGCTTGCCGTCCGGGGCCGGGTGGCCGATGCGCAGGCCCTTGCGCTGGCCGATCGTGAAGCCGTAGGCGCCCTCGTGGGTGCCGATCTTGGTGCCGGACTCGTCGACGATGTCGCCCTCGGCCTTGCCGAGGCGCTTGGCCAGGAAGCCCTGGGTGTCGCCGTCGGCGATGAAGCAGATGTCGTGGCTGTCCGGCTTCTTCGCCACCGCGAGGCCGCGGCGCTCGGCCTCGGCGCGGATCTCGTCCTTCGTGGTGATCGTGTCGCCGAGCGGGAACATCGCGTGGGCCAGCTGGCGCTCGTCGAGGACGCCGAGGACGTAGGACTGGTCCTTGGCCATGTCGCTGGCCCGGTGCAGCTCGCGGGTGCCGTCCTCGTTGACCACGACCGTGGCGTAGTGGCCGGTGCAGACCGCGTCGAAGCCCAGGGCGAGGGCCTTGTCGAGCAGCGCCGCGAACTTGATCTTCTCGTTGCAGCGCAGGCAGGGGTTCGGGGTGCGCCCGGCCTCGTACTCGGCGACGAAGTCCTCGACGACGTCCTCTCGGAAGCGCTCGGCGAGGTCCCAGCAGTAGAACGGGATGCCGATGACGTCGGCGGCGCGGCGGGCGTCGCGCGAGTCCTCGATGGTGCAGCAGCCGCGGGCGCCCGTGCGGAACGATTGCGGGTTCGCGGACAGCGCCAGGTGCACGCCGGTCACGTCGTGACCGGCCTCCACGGCGCGGGCCGCGGCGACGGCGGAGTCGACGCCGCCGGACATGGCGGCGAGCACGCGGAGCCCCTTGCGGGGGGCGCGGGGGTCGGGGGCACCGGGGAAGTCAGTCATAACCCCTCCAGGGTACGGGTCTGGTGTGGAGGCCCCGGTCCCGCCCTTCCGCCGTTTCCTGGGGCTCCGCCCCAGACCC
>KL569414.1:159083-160847 GCA_000715685.1 Streptomyces lilacinus | reverse complement strand
GAAATCAGCCCCCTAGCTCAGCCCCGCCGTCCGGGCCCGCTCCACCACCGGGCCGATCGCCTCGACCACGGCGGATACGTCCGCCGCCGTCGACGTGTGCCCCAAAGAGAACCGCAGCGTCCCCCGCGCCAGCTCCGGATCCGTCCCCGTCGCCAGGACGACGTGGCTCGGCTGGGCCACGCCCGCCGTGCACGCGGAGCCCGTGGAGCACTCGATGCCCTGGGCGTCGAGCAGGAGGAGGAGGGAGTCGCCCTCGCAGCCGGGGAAGGAGAAGTGGGCGTTGGCGGGCAGGCGGCCCGCCGGGTCGGGGTCGCCGCCGAGGACGGCGTCGGGGACGGCGGCGCGGACGCCGGCGATCAGCTCGTCCCGGAGCGCGCCCACCTCGCGGGCGTAGTCCGCGCGCCGCTCGGCGGCCAGCGTGCCGGCGACCGCGAAGGCGGCGACGGCCGGCACGTCCAGGGTCCCGGAGCGCACGTGGCGCTCCTGGCCGCCGCCGTGCAGCAGCGGTACGGGCGCGTACTGGCGGCCCAGGAGCAGGGCGCCGATGCCGTAGGGGCCGCCGATCTTGTGGCCGCTGACGGTCATCGCGGCGAGCCCGAACGCGGCGAAGTCGACGTCCAGCTGGCCGACGGCCTGCACCGCGTCGGCATGCAGCGGCACCCCGAACTCGGCCGCGACGTCGGCGAGTTCGCGGACCGGCATGATCGTGCCGATCTCGTTGTTGGCCCACATCACGGTGGCCAGGGCCACGTCGGCGGGGTTGCGGGCGATCGCCTCGCGCAGCGCGTCGGGGTGCACGCGGCCGTAGGAGTCGACCGGCAGGTACTCGACCGTCGCGCCCTCGTGCGTGGCGAGCCAGTCGACCGCGTCGAGCACGGCGTGGTGCTCCACCGGGCTGGCGAGGACGCGCGTGCGGGCCGGGTCGGCGGCACGGCGTGCCCAGAACAGGCCCTTGACGGCGAGGTTGTCGGCTTCGGTGCCGCCGGCGGTGAACACCACCTCGCTCGGGCGCGCGCCGAGCGACGCGGCGAGCGACTCGCGCGCCTCCTCGACGGTGCGCCGGGCACGCCGTCCCGCGGCGTGCAGGGAGGAGGCGTTTCCGGCGAGGGGCAGCTGGGCGGTCATCGCCCGCACCGCCTCCGGAAGCATGGGGGTGGTGGCGGCGTGGTCGAGGTAGGCCATGGTGGGGACGATTCTACGAGGTGGGGACCGCGCCGGTACCGGGCGTTCCAGGTCACGGACGGGACGGGTGCACCGGGTCGGTCCGGCGTCAGTCCGGATCCGTGGCGTCCGCGTACAGCGCCACCGCCTCCGCCGCCGCTCGCGCCAGCTCCTCGCGGGCCGCCCGCGGAGCGATCACCTCCACGTCGGTGCCGAAGCCCAGCAGGCCGCGGGCGGCGCGGACGTCGGGGAAGGCGAACTCGACGGTGGCCGGGTCGCCGTCGGAGGGCGGGCCGGTGAGCTGGGGGCCGCGCAGCCGCAGCAGCATGTCGAGTCGGGAGCGGCGGACCCGGGCGGTGACCAGGACGCCCGCCGGGCGCTCCTCGACCTGCCGGCGCAGCACCTCCCAGACGTCGGCCAGCTCCACGCCGGCGCGGCGGCGCACGGGCTCGTCGGTGAGCGTCGCCGCGGCGACCCGGTCGGCGCGGTAGAGGCGGGGGCCGCCCCGGTGGTCGGCCACGAGGTACCAGACACCGGCCTTGGCGACGAGGCCGTAGGGGTCGACGGTGTACGTGCGCGGCTCGGCGGCGCCGCCGTGGCGGG
>KL569414.1:157768-158829 GCA_000715685.1 Streptomyces lilacinus | reverse complement strand
GTGTATAAGAGACAGGGTCGGTGAAGACGGCGCTGTGCAGGTCGCCGAGGTCGGCGACGGCCTCGCCGGCGGGACCCGCGGGGCCGCCCATCCAGCGGACGGGGTCGACGAGGATGCGCCGGCTGGTGGCCTCGGCCGCGGGGCGGTGCGGGGCGGGCAGGGCGGCCATGACCTTGCGCAGGGCGGACCCGAGGGCGCCGTCGAGGCCCAGGGCGGCGTGGGTGCCCCGGTCGGCGAGGACGAACAGGGCGCGCGCCTCGTCGGCGGTGAGCCCGGTGACGTCCGTGCGGTAGCCGGCGAGCAGCGCGATGCCGCCGTGCCGGCCGCGTTCCGCGTAGACGGGCACGCCGGAGGCGGAGAGCGCCTCGACGTCGCGGTAGATGGTGCGGACGGACACCTCGAGGCGCTTGGCGAGCTCGGCGGCGGGCACCCGGCCCCGGGTCTGGAGCAGCAGGAGTATCGACAGCAGGCGGTCGGACTTCACGTGATCAAGAATGCCGAATCGAGAATGCCGACCGGCTCCTCGAATACCTGACGGCGGGTGTCAACTTATCCCGCGAAGCTCTCCTTCACCGGAACGACCCGGCGGAACGACCCCGCAGCAGAAGGAGCAGCCCCATGGACACCACCGCCCTCGACCCCCGCCCCCTCCACGCCCGCGCGACGGAGCAGGTGGCGGCCCTGATCGGGCTGGTGAAGCCCGAGCGGCTCGGCGACCCCACGCCCTGCGAGGGCTTCGACGTCCGCGGCCTGCTCGCCCACCTCGTCGGCGGGGTCCGGGCCGGCGCGGAGCTCGGCCGGACCGGCGCCGACGTGGAGATCGAGCCCGTGTCCGGGACCCCGGACGGCGGCTGGGAGCGGGCCTACGACGAGGCGCGGGCCCGCTTCGCCGAGGTGTGGGCGGACGACGCGAAGCTGGACGCGCCGGTGACCGTCCCGTGGGGGCGGATGCCGGGCCGGGCCTACGTCGCCTCCGGCTGCGTGCTGGAGACCGTCGCCCACGCCTGGGACCTCTCCGAGGCGCTGGGCCGGCCGCTCCCCCTCGACCAGGAGCTCGGGGG
>KL569414.1:154445-157513 GCA_000715685.1 Streptomyces lilacinus | reverse complement strand
GTGTATAAGAGACAGGAGTACGCCCTCGAGTGGGCCCACCGCATCCTTCCGGCCGAACGGCGCGGCGAGGGCGTGCCCTTCGGGCCCGTGCGGCCGGCCCCCGAGGGCGCCGACGCCTACGGCCGGCTGGCGGCCTGGCTGGGCCGGACCGTCTGAGACGGGCGCTCCGGAGCCACGCGGAAACGTTACGCCGCGTGGCTGCTGACCGTCGCGGCTACCCGACGGCGGAGTCCTCGCTCGCCGCGCTGCGCCGGTGCCAGGCGCGCGGGGCCCGCCAGTGGTAGTGCATCGCCAGCAGCCGCAGGACGAACGCCGTCGCGGCCGAGAGCACGCTGGTCGTGGCGTGCAGCGCGTCGAAGCGGATGAGCAGCGCGGCCATCGTCGCCCCGACCATCGCCGGCACCGCGTAGAGGTCGCGGTCCCAGCGCAGCAGCGAGGGCACCTCGTGGGCGAGGACGTCGCGCAGGACGCCGCCGCCGACGGCCGTGGCGAGGCCGAGCGCGGCGGAGGAGGTGAGGCCGAGCCCGTGCCCGTAGGCCTTGACCGTGCCGGCGACGCAGAAGAGTCCCAGGCCGGCGGCGTCGAAGACGTTGACCGCCTTGGTGATGCGCTCGACCTCGGGGTGGAGGAAGAAGACGATGGCGGTGGCGATCAGGGGGGTGAGGAAGTAGCCCAGGTCGGTGAAGGCGGCGGGCGGCACGGCACCGATGATCAGATCCCTGAACAGTCCGCCGCCCAGCGCCGTGACCTCCGCCAGCACCGCCATGCCGAAGACGTCGAAGTTCTTGCGGACGCCGAGGAGGGCGCCCGAGATGGCGAAGACGAAGATCCCGGCGATGTCGAGCGAGTGCTGGACGGAGGGGGTGAACAGATCGGTGAGCACGCGACATTCTTACTCGTCACAGACCGTGATTCTTACCCGTTCCGAGGTGTGGACCCGGCCGTGGTCCGAGGAGTGGCCGTGGGCGTGGGCAGTTTCGGCTTGCCGGGCGCGGAGAGCCAGGTGTGGAAGACCTCGTCCAGGTCCTGGTGCGCGACCGCCTCGGCGAGCCCGACGAACTGCGCCGTGCGGACGTTGCCGCCCCGGTGGAGCTTGGTCCACAGCGGCAGCAGCTTGAAGAAGGCCCGGTCCCCGATGCGCTCGCGCAGCATCTGCAGGGCCATGGCGCCCCGGAAGTAGACCGCCCGGGAGAACATGGTGTCGCGCTGGGGGTCGGCGATGTCGATCTTCCAGAAGGGGTCCTCGGCCGGCCGCTGGTTGTAGGCCTCGAGGAAGGACTGGTGGGCGGTCTTGCGGCCCTTGTGCTCGGCCCACAGCCACTCGGCGTAGGTGGCGAAGCCCTCGTTGAGCCAGATGTCCTTCCACGTCGCGACCGAGACGGAGTCCCCGAACCACTGGTGGGCCAGCTCGTGGACGACCGTCGACTCGTCGCGCACGGCCGAGTAGACGGGCTTGGTCTGGGTCTCCAGCGAGAACTCGGCCTGCGGCATGTCGTCGACGATCGCCCCGGTCTCCTCGAAGGGGTACGGGCCGAAGAGCGTGGACCAGTAGTCGGTGGCCTCGGCGGTGATGCCGTAGAAGTCGAGCTTGCCGGTGGGGAGGGCCGGGTCCGTGGCCACGTACACCGGGATGCCGCCGCGCGTGGTGCCGCGCCGGACGTCGAACTTCCCGATGGTGGCGGTGGCCGCGTAGGGCGCCATGGGTTTGGTCCTGTCTGTGTATAAGAGACAGGTGGTGCCCTGGTCGTGGGTGGCGAGGAGCCGGCCGTTGGAGATGGCGGTGAGGCCCTTGGGGGCCCTGATGCGGATGTCGAAGGTCGCCTTGTCGGAGGGGTGGTCGCTGGAGGGGAACCACGTGGAGGCGGCGTTGGGCTCGCAGGCGACGAAGACGCCGTCGGCGGTCTTCATCCAGCCGTACTTCGAGCCGAAGACGATGGGGCCGTCGAGCGGCCGGGGTATGCCGCCGTAGGTGATGGTGGCGGTGAAGGACCGCCCCTTGACCAGCGGGAGCGCCGGCCGGATCTTGATCTTGTCGCCGGTGCGGGTGAACGCGGCGGCCAGGCCGTTCACCTCGACGTGCGTGACGTCGAGCCGCCGCAGGTCCAGGTGGAAGGCGGACAGGCTCCGGGTGGCGCGGGCCGTGAGGGTCGTGCGGCCGTCCAGGCGCCCGTTGTCCGGGGTGTAGCGCACGTCGAGGTCGTAGTGGCTGACGTCGAAGCCGCCGTTGCCCAGGGCGGGGAAGTACGGGTCGCCGACGCCCGGCGTACCGACGCCGGGCAGCTCGCGGCCCGGCGTGGCCGGCGCGGCGGATATCACCCAGCCCACCGCGCCCGCCGCCGTGACGAGGGCGACGAGCCGGGCCGGCCGCCGCCGGCCGCGTATCGCGCGTATCAGCCGTCTCACCATCAGCAGTCAGCCTGGCACGGCCCTCCCCCGGCCGCATGCCTCGTTACTGCGTTCGAGCTTCGGCCCGCTACTGCGTCCCGGCCTCCGCCGCCGACGGCTGCTCCTCGGGCGTGAGCTCCGGGTGGTGGCAGGCCACCCGGTGGCCCGTGCGCAGCTCCCGCATCGGGGGCTCGTCCCGCTTGCACACCTCCGTCGCCTTCCAGCAGCGGGTGTGGAAGCGGCACCCGGAGGGCGGGGAGATCGGCGAGGGCACGTCGCCCTTGAGCAGGATCCTCTCCCGTTGCGCCCGCCGTTTGGGGTCCGGCACGGGCACGGCGGAGAGCAGTGCCTTGGTGTAGGGGTGCAGGGGGCGTTCGTAGAGGGACGTGCGGTCCGTGAGCTCCACGATCTTGCCGAGGTACATCACCGCGATCCGGTCCGAGACGTGTCGGATGACGGACAGGTCGTGGGCAATGATCACGTACGTCAGGCCCAGCTCGTCCTGCAGGTCGTCCAGGAGGTTGACCACCTGGGCCTGGATCGAGACGTCCAGCGCGGACACCGGCTCGTCGGCGACGACCAGCTTGGGCTTGAGGGCGAGGGCGCGGGCGATGCCGATGCGCTGGCGCTGGCCACCGGAGAACTCGTGGGGATAGCGGTTGTAGTGCTCGGGGTTGAGGCCC
>KL569414.1:153353-154218 GCA_000715685.1 Streptomyces lilacinus | reverse complement strand
CGGTTGTAGTGCTCGGGGTTGAGGCCCACGAGCGCCAGCAGCCGCTGGACCTCCTTCTTCACCCCGCCCTCCGGCTCGATGCCCTGCAGCCGGAACGGCGCGCCGACGATGGTGCCGACCGTGTGGCGGGGGTTCAGCGAGGAGTACGGGTCCTGGAAGATCATCTGGACGTCGCGGCGCAGCGGCCGCATCCCGGAGGTGCCGAGGTGGGTGATGTCCCGGCCCTCGAACTCGATGCTGCCCCCGGTGGGTTCGATCAGCCGGGTGATCAGCCGGCCCATGGTCGACTTGCCGCAGCCGGACTCGCCCACCACGCCCAGGGTCTCCCCCGCGCGGACGTCGAAGGAGAGGCCGTCCACCGCCCGCACCGCGCCGACCTGGCGGCGCAGCAGGCCCTTGGTGATCGGGAAGTGCTTGACCAGGCCGTCGACCTTCAGCAGGGTCTCGGGCGCGGCGGGCGCCGGCTGCGCGGGGATCGTCATCTGTTGGTCCTTCACAGCTTGGGCGCGATCTCTTCGGTCCAGATCCGGGTGCGTTCCTCGAAGGACATGTGGCACGCGGAGTGGTGCGGCCGGTCGTCGTCACCACCGGTCCCCGGCACCGGGCGCAGCTCGGGCCGTTCGGTGCGGGTGAGGTTGTCCTTCGGCACGTCGGCGTAGGGGCAGCGGGGGTGGAAGGCGCAGCCGGGCGGCACGTTGATCAGGCTGGGCGGCGAGCCCTTGACGGGGATGAGCCGGTCGGTCTGCTCGCGGTCGATGCGCGGCATGGAGCCCAGCAGGCCCCAGGTATAGGGGTGCCGGGGCGCGGAGAAGACCTTCTCCTGTCTCTTATACACATCTCTGATGGCGCGAGGGAGGCGTGTAGA
>KL569414.1:148001-153138 GCA_000715685.1 Streptomyces lilacinus | reverse complement strand
TCAGAGATGTGTATAAGAGACAGATACATCACCAGGATGTCGTCGGCGAGCTCGGCGACGACGCCCAGGTCGTGGGTGATGACGACGACCGCGGAGCCGAACTCCTTCTGCAGGTCGCGGATGAGGTCGAGGATCTGCGCCTGGACGGTCACGTCGAGGGCGGTCGTCGGCTCGTCGGCGATGAGCAGCTCGGGGTTGTTGACCAGCGCCATCGCGATCATCGCGCGCTGCCGCATGCCGCCGGAGAACTGGTGCGGGTAGTCGTCGACGCGGCGGTCGGGCTGCGGGATGCCGACCCGGTCGAGCAGTTCGACCGCGCGCCGGCGGGCGGTCTTCTTGTCGACGTCGTGGTGGACGCGGTAGGCCTCGACGATCTGGGCGCCGACGGTGAAGTACGGGTGCATGGCCGACAGCGGGTCCTGGAAGATCATCGCCATCTTGCGGCCGCGCAGCCGGCGTACGTGGTCGGGGTCGGCGGCGATCAGTTCCTCGCCGTCGAGCCACACCTCTCCCGAGATCCTCGCCCGCGCGGTGCGGTGCAGGCCCATGACGCCGAGCGAGGTGACCGACTTGCCGGATCCCGACTCGCCGACGATGCCGAGCGTCTTGCCGGCCCGGACGTCGAAGCTGACGCCGTCGACGGACTTCACGAGGCCGTCGTCGGTGTCGAAGTGGATGCGCAGGTCCCGTACGGACAGGAAGGCGTCGGTGTGCTCGCTCACGAGTACCTCACCCTGGGGTCGATGGCCGCGTAGACCACGTCCACCAGCAGGTTGCAGATGACGATGAAGAAGGCGGCGACGAGGGTCACGCCCATGACGATGGGCAGGTCGTTGTCCTTGATGCCGGCGACGGCGTACTCGCCGATGCCCTTGAAGGAGAAGACGGACTCGGTGATGACCGCGCCGCCGAGCAGCAGGCCGAAGTCCATGCCGAAGATGGTGACGATGGGGGTGAGGGCGGAGCGCAGGCCGTGCTTGGCGACGACCGCGCTCTCCTTGAGGCCCTTGGCGCGGGCGGTGCGGATGTAGTCCTCGCTCATCGTCTCGAGCATTCCGGCGCGGGTGAGCCGGGCGTAGAGCGCGGAGTAGAGGAAGGCGAGGCTGCACCAGGGCACGAGCAGGTTCCACGCCCATTCGGCGGGGTTGTCGGTGAAGGCGACGTAGTTGATGCCGTCGCCCCACACCGGCCACTGCACGGTGAGGACGGCCATGGCCAGCATGCCGGTGAAGAAGATGGGCAGGGAGACGCCGGCCAGCGCGACGCCCATGAAGAAGCGGTCGACGAAGGTGCCCCGCTTGAGGGCGGAGAGCACGCCGATGGCCACGCCGGACACCAGCCAGATCACCGCGGCACCGACCGCGAGCGAGAGGGTGATGGGGATCCGGGAGGTCAGCTGGGGCCAGACGGCGATATGGGACTTGAAGGAGTAGCCGAAGCAAGGGGCGTCGCAGTGCGAGGCGTCCGGGCCGAAGTTGTAGTCGGCGCCGACGACGAGCGCTTTGACGAAGTGCCAGTACTGGAGGTGGACGGGCTGGTCGAAGCCGAGGTTCTTCTTGACCGCGGCGACCGTGTCGGGGTTGGCGTCCTTGCCCACGTACTGGGTGGCGAGCTGGTCCACCGTCTGCCCGGCGATCCGGGGGACGAGGAAGAAGATCGCGAACGTGACTGCGCTGACCACCAGCAACAGCAGTACCGCGGCGAACAGGCGTCGGATGATGTACGCAGCCACAGCTGTACGGCGCCGGGCGCGCCGGACCGGGGACGAACCCGGTCCGGCGGCCGCGAGGCCTTCACCTGCCTTTCGTGAGTCGTCGGCGGACGGGGCCCGCGGCTACTTGGCGGAGCCCATCAGCAGGTAGTTGTACGTGCCGAGGTAGGCCTGGTCGACGGTGACGTTGGTGGCCGACCTGGGCCGCAGCAGCAGGTTCTTGCGGTAGATCAGCGGCACGGCCGAGGCGTTCTCGGCGATCATCTTGTCGACCTCGCCCCAGGCCTTGGCGCGGGCGGCCGCGTCGGTGTTGGCGATGGCCTCGTTGAGCGCCTTGTTGATCTGCGGGTCGTCGAGCTCCTGGACGTTGTTGCCGCCGGAGGGCTTGATGGCCGAGCCGTTGGCGATCTGGTCGAGGAAGCCGAAGCCGGTCGGCCAGTCGGGACCCCAGGCCGTCATGATCATGCCGAGGTTGTGGCTGTGGACGTAGTCCGGCACGCCCGCGAAGTTGGTGAAGTACTTGCCGGTGGGGAAGGTCTTGATCTCGACGTTGATGCCGAGCTTCTTCATCGACGCCTGCACCGCGGTGGCCATGGACATCTCGGCCGGGCGGTCGGAGCGGGCCGTGAGGGTGGTCGAGAAGCCGTTGGGCTGACCGCACTGCTTCAGCTCGTCCTTGGCCTTGGCGAGGTCGCCCTTGTTGCCCGGCGTCTCGTAGAGGTTGAACTTCGCGTAGCCGTTGACCGACGGCGGCAGCAGCGTGGTCGCCACGTCACCCTTCGGGTCGCCGCCCTGGGCTTCCTGGACCGAGGCCTTGTCGATGCCCCACTGGACCGCCTTGCGGCAGTGGACGTTGTCGAACGGCTTCACCTTCAGGTTGAGGCCGATGTACGAGGTGGCGCTGGCGTAGGGGTTGTCCGTCTGGTTCTTGAGCTTGGCGTCGCGCAGCACCTTCGGCTGGGTCTGGGGCGCGACACCGGTGCCGGCGGCGTCGGTGGTGATGCTGTCGTTGAGCAGGTTGTTGTCGACGGTCACCTGGTTGATCTTGAACCGGATCGCGATCTTGTCGGGCAGCGCCGGGCGGTTGGGGTCCGACTTGGGGTCCCACTGCGGGTTGCGCACCAGCGTGGCGCCCTTGCCCTCCTCGTACGACTCGAACTTGTACGGGCCGGAGGAGATGATGTGCTTGACGTACTCCGCGCCCTTGTCCGCCTTCTGGGGGACGGGGGCGGTCTGCGAGAAGGTCGCGAGGTAGTCGAAGTCCGCGAAGGCGTCCTTGAGATGGAAGACGATCGTCCGATCGTTCGGGGTCTCGATGGACTTGATGCCCTCCGGCGACTTGTCCTTGTACGGCCCCTGGTACTTGTCGCCGCCCTCGAGGTGCGCCTTGAAGTACGTGGGGCCGTTGGACAGCGCCTCGGGCGCGAAGTTGCTGCGCTCGACCGCGTACTTGACGTCCTTCGAGGTGATCGGCGTGCCGTCCTCGAACTTCAGCCCGGGCTTCAGCGTGTACGTCCAGGTCTTGGCGTCGGGGCTCGCCTTGCCCAGCGACTCCGCCATGTCCGGGACGACCTCGAGACCCGCCTTGCCGGCGGCCGGCTTGAACATGGTGAGGGTGCGCCCGTAGAGGCGGGAGAAGTTCTGCACCCAGCCGTAGTAGGTGTTGCCCGGGTCGAAGGAGTCGGCGGTGTCGGACAGCTCGTAGCTGACCGTACCGCCCTTCTTGTCGGACTTGTTGGCGATCTCGGTGAGGGCGGCGTTGGCCGCGGCCTTGCCGCCCTTCTCACCGCTCTTGCCGCCGTCGTCGCCGGAGCCGCCGCACGCGGACGCCCCCAGCGCCAGCACCACTGCCGTGGCGATCGCAACCGTCGTTCTTTGTGTCTTCACCTGGGAAAAGCCCCCTCATTAGATCGCTTGCCGTGCGGGAAACGCGTGGGGAAATGTGCGGAGAAAACGGGTCGGGAGATCGGATCGGAAGAGCGGATGAGGAAAACGGGTCGGGAGAGTGGATCGGGAGAGCGGGTCGGTCACTTGCTGCGCGGGTCGAGGGCGTCGCGCAGCCCGTCGCCGAGCAGGTTGAAGGCCAGCACCGTGACGAAGATGGCGAGGCCGGGCACGAACATGTACTGCGGATCGGCCTGGTAGAGGTCGGTCGCCTGGGTGAGCATGCCGCCCCAGGAGGCCTGCGGCGGGGCGATGCCGACGCCGAGGAAGCTGAGCGCGGCCTCGAACAGGATGTTCGTCGGGATGAGCAGCGTGGAGTAGACCAGGATCGGCGCCACCAGGTTGGGCAGCAGCTCCCGGAAGAGGATGAAGGGGCCCCGGGCACCGAGGCTCCGCGACGCCTCGACGAACTCGCGCTCCCGCAGGCTGAGGGTCTGCGCCCGCACGATCCGGCCCATGTACGGCCAGTTGAAGAACCCGATCACGAAGATGAGCACGCCGATCCGCAGCGGCAGCCCCGAGAGGCCGAACGCGCCGTCCTGCAGCGCCGCGGAGATGGAGATCGCGAACAGCAGGAGGGGAAAGGCCAGGAAGGTGTCCATCATCCGGCTGATGACGCTGTCGGCCCAGCCGCCGTAGAAGCCGGCGACGACACCGAGCACGGCTCCGATCACCACGGACAGGGCGGTGGCCCCGGTGGCCACGATCAGGGAGACCCAGGAGCCCTCGATCACCCGGGCCAGGATGTCCCGCCCGTACTGCGGGTCCACGCCCAGTGGATGCTCCCAACTCATGCCGCCCCAGCCGCCCTTGGGCGCGAGAAGGCTGGGGTCGATGAGGTCCTGGTGGAACTCGTTGGGATCCAGGCCGAAGACCGCCTGGATCGGCTTGGCCAGCACGGCGAGCAGGATCAGCAGGGCGACGACGATGCCGCCGGCCACGGCGACCTTGTCCCGCTTGAAGCGGATCCAGGCGATCTGGGTGAGCGAACGGCCCTCGATCTGACTCTTCCTGGCACCGGCGAGGACAGCCTCCGGCTGCGCCCCGGCAGCGGACCCGGTGGTCTCGATAGGTGCGGTCACAGTGCCTACGACCCCTCTCGGCCGGGGGTGACCGGCCCACGCTCGCCGCAGTAGCGGCCTGGCTTCTCACAAGTACTGGAGCAGTGCAAGTGGTGCAGATGGAGCGGAGGTTCAGGAAAAGAGCGCGTACAGCTCGTACAGCTCTACAGCTCGTACGCAGGAGCGGCGTCTCTTGTTGGCGGGAGTCTTCATCGCCCTCGCGATCACCCGCCAGCCCTCGCCGGCAATGTATGCGCAACCGTGATGTGTGGGGAGGGGTTCCGTTATACGGACAGCGCTGTTCCGTCAGCGTTACGTGAGGGGGCAGCGCTACGTGAATGTGGGTGGTCCGTACTGACGCGGGCGCGTCAGTACGCGCCGGCCTGCCAGCCCTGCGTCTGTCTCTTATACCCATCTCTGA
>KL569414.1:147456-147774 GCA_000715685.1 Streptomyces lilacinus | reverse complement strand
TACACGCCTCCCTCGCGCCATCAGAGATGTGTATAAGAGACAGGCGTTGGCCCGCATCCACAGCGCGACCGGGTCGTACTCGTCCGCCATGGACACCGTCGACACCGGCAGCCCCTCCGGCACCACGCCGACGGACTGCTGCATCATCAGGCGCACGGACTCGACGGCGGCGGGCGAGGTGTCGTACAGATCCAGGCCGATGGCCAGGTACGGCGTGCCGAGCGCGGGCTGCACCCAGGCGCGGCGCAGCGCGCGGACCACGGGCGTGCGGTGGGCGTTCTGCCCGAGCAGGGCGTAGAACTGTCTCTTATACACATC
>KL569414.1:146553-147142 GCA_000715685.1 Streptomyces lilacinus | reverse complement strand
ACCGCAGCGGGCCGGCGGGCAGCCGGTCCAGGCCCGCGGTGATGCGGCGCAGGTCCGCCCACGGGACGCCGACGCCGCCGCCGGGCGCGTGCGGGTTGAGCCACAGGCCCCAGCGGTCGGGGTAGAGGGCGGCCGCGACGGCCCGACCCGAAATCACCTCGTGGGCACGGGTCCAGCCGCTGGCGGCGAGCTCCTGGGCCGAGGTCACGCAGGGGGCGTAGCCGAGGCCGTCGACCTCCATGTTCCCGTACTGGGCGTCGGGGGAGCCGGCCTGGCCGTGCCAGAGCAGCATCCACACCCGGCCCTCGGCGAGGGCGTGCAGCAGCGCCTCGTAGGTGTCGTACCTGCCGGGCGCCACTTGGCGCAGCACCTGCTCCACGCCGCTCTCCGCGCCCGCGCTCACCTGGGTCCGCCTCTTCTCTTGGCCGTCTGTTCCCACCAGCTTACGAGCCCGCGGCGGCGGACATGAGAGCTGTCACAGGTCACGGTCGTAGAACGGACGCACGCGATCGCGCATCCAGTGGCCGACGGGGTCGTTCGCGACGTCCAGGAAGACCAGTTGCACGGGCCACGGCCTGTCTCTTATACA
>KL569414.1:139773-146298 GCA_000715685.1 Streptomyces lilacinus | reverse complement strand
CATGGTGGCGGAGCGGCTGTCCGGATCCGGCAGGTCCAGGCTCCACGCCCACGAACAGCGCCGGGGCGGCGCCCTCCACGCTGGCCAGGGCGCGGCGCGCGGTGCGTACGACCCCGGCGGCCGCGAACTCCAGGCCCTGTCTCTTATAGCGCCCGGCCCGGCACAGCGCGGCCACGGCGGGCGGCGGCAGGGGCGCGCCGACCGTGCCCTCGGGGTTGACGACGATGCCGACCTGCGGGGGCAGGCCGCGGGCGAACTCCACGGCGGGGGCGACGGCGAACGGCATCGACGCGCCGGCGACGCTCAGGAACTGCTCCCGGGAGCTGAAGACGGGCACGTACGCGGCGCCGTCCAGCTCGAGCGTGGGCAGATCGAGGTCGGGGCTGTCGGGCCCACCGCCCTTGGGCAGCGGGATCCACACGTCGCTGCGGCCGAGCACCTCGACGATGCGGGGGCCGGCGCCGGGGGCGCCGAGGGAGGCGGCGAGGACCTCTTCGAGTTCGTTGACGGGCCAGGGGCATGCGGGGGTCGCCGCCGCGGGCCATCCAGTCTGCTGCCCGTTTTGCTGCTCGGGGATGCTCATCCGTTCCAACCGCCGTCTCGTCGCAACCGCACCCGCACCTTAACGGCTGCGCCTGGGCTTCGGGGGGCCCGGGGGGTGGGGCGGGGTTCGGCACCGCCGGGCGCGCCACGGTGGTTGCGCGCCGTTGCGGCGGAGTTCCTTCCCCGGTCCCGCCCCTTCACCGTTTCCTGGGGGCGAGCCCCCAGCCCCCCGGGGTCCGGGGGCTTGCCCCCTCGCGCGGCGGAGCCGCAAATCGATACAGCCGGGAAGGGGCGGGCTTGGGGAACACCTCCCGCCGCAACGGCGCTCAGCCACCGCCTACGAACCCGGCGGTGCCGAACCCGGCTCAGGCGAAGACGATCGCCCGGAGCGCGTCCGCAGCCCGGCGGTCGAGGAGGACGGCCGAGGCGGCCCCCGCCGGCAGTCGGCCCGCCGCCGCGTCCGCGACGAGGCGGGCCATTGCCCGCCGATGTCGCCCGAAGGCCCGCGCCGACACCCCGCGCCCCCGCGCCGCCTGCCCGGCGAGCGCGGTCCGCGCGTCCACGGCCAGGACCACGACGTGCAGCCCCGCGCCCCGCCGCCGCGCCTCCCGCGCGAGCCAGCGGCGCACCCAGCTCCACTGGCCGCAGTCGTGCACCACCACGCTCTCCGCCGTGCGCAGCGCGCGCCGCAGCGCGGCGTAGTGCGCGAGGCGGACCAGCGGCCGGTAGGCGGCGTAGGGCAGCCGCAGGGGCGCCCGGCGCTCCAGGCGCTCCCGGGAGTCCTGGGAGTCCACCCGGTGGACGGGCGCGGCGACCACGCGCCGCATGAGCGTGGACTTGCCGCCCCCGGGCAGCCCGGAGACGACCAGCAGGTCACCGGCGGCGTACCGCAGCTCCCCGACCGGGGCCCGGTCGTCGCCGCCGCGCAGATCGACCAGCCCCACCGGGGTGAGTCCCCTCCCCACCCCGCCCCCCGTACGCACTGTGATGATTCCCGTCCCTCCGTCGCCGCCCGGACCGAAGGTATGCCAATTCGAGAGGCGGTGGGCAGTCCGTCGTACGCCCGTACGTGCAATGATGTGCGCGCCAAGCGCCATCCGGCACGCACGACCACATGCACGACCCTTTCGCAATCAACTGCATATTGGCCGCTCGAATCCGCGCGGGAGAGTCCCGGTGCCGCAAGCGCACCGGGCGCCGAAGGAGCAAGTTCCTCCCTTGAATCTCTCAGGCCCCGTACCGCGCGGATGAGGCAGATCTGAAAAGCGGACCGCGGTCATGCGGCGGTGGTCCCACCCAAGGTGCAAGCCGTGACCCTTGTGACAGGCGGGGGCTCGCGGTGAACCTCTCAGGTTCCGATGACAGATGGGGAGGCCGCCTCTTTAGGCATTCCTCCGCGACTCACTGCCCGGGAGCCTGACCATGACGACCGCCCCCCGCCGTACCGCCCTCGACGCGCTGCACCGCGCGCTCGGCGCGACCATGACCGACTTCGCGGGCTGGGACATGCCGCTGCGCTACGGCAGCGAGCGCGACGAGCACGTCGCCGTGCGCACGCGTGCCGGCCTCTTCGACCTCTCGCACATGGGCGAGATCACCCTCACGGGTGCCCAGGCCGGGCAGGCCCTGGACCACGCCCTGGTGGGCAACATCTCCGCGCTCGCGGTCGGCCGCGCCCGCTACACGATGATCTGCCGCGAGGACGGCGGCATCCTGGACGACCTGATCGTCTACCGCCTGGCGGACGAGGAGTACATGGTCGTCGCCAACGCCTCCAACGCCCAGGTCGTCCTCGACGCCCTCACCGAGCGCGCCGCCGGCTTCGACGCCGTCGTCCGCGACGACCGCGAGAACTACGCGCTGATCGCCGTCCAGGGCCCCGCCTCCCCCGCCATCCTGAAGTCCGTCACGGACGCCGACCTGGACGGCCTGAAGTACTACGCGGGCCTGCCGGGCACCGTCGCGGGCGTGCCCGCGCTGATCGCCCGCACCGGCTACACGGGCGAGGACGGCTTCGAGCTGTTCGTCGCGCCGGGCGACGCCGAGAAGCTGTGGCAGGCCCTGACGGAGGCGGGCGCGGACGCCGGCCTGGTGCCCTGCGGGCTCTCCTGCCGCGACACGCTGCGCCTGGAGGCCGGCATGCCGCTGTACGGGCACGAGCTGACCACCGCCACCACGCCCTTCGACGCCGGTCTGGGCCGGGTCGTGAAGTTCGACAAGGAGGGCGACTTCGTGGGCCGCGAGGCCCTCGCCGCCGCCGCCGAGCGCGCCGAGAGCGCCCCGCCGCGCAAGCTGGTCGGCCTGATCGCCACCGGTCGCCGGGTGCCGCGCGCCGGCTTCTCCGTCGTCGCGGGCGGCGAGGTCGTGGGCGAGGTCACCTCGGGCGCCCCCTCCCCCACCCTCGGCAAGCCGATCGCGATCGCGTACGTCGACGCGGCGCACGCCGCCCCGGGCACAGAAGGTGTATCGGTGGACATTCGCGGCACCCACGAGCCGTACGAGGTCGTCGCCCTGCCCTTCTACAAGCGGGCTCGCTGAGTCCCCCTCATCCCACCTGTCAAGACCCCTTGCACAAGCACCCACGCGCGTACAGGAGAATCTAGCCATGAGCAACCCCCAGCAGCTGCGTTACTCCAAGGAGCACGAGTGGCTGTCGGCCACCGAGGACGGCGTGGCGACCGTCGGCATCACCGAGTTCGCGGCCAACGCCCTCGGTGACGTCGTGTACGCCCAGCTCCCGGCCGTGGGCGACACGGTCACCGCGGGCGAGTCCTGTGGCGAGCTGGAGTCGACCAAGTCGGTCAGCGACCTCTTCGCCCCCGTCACGGGCGAGGTCGTCGAGGCCAACCAGGACGTCGTGGACGACCCCTCGCTGGTGAATTCCGCCCCCTTCGAGGGCGGCTGGCTGTTCAAGGTGAAGATCACGGACGAGCCGGAGGACCTGATGTCCGCCGACGAGTACACCGCCTTCGCCGGCTGACCCCGCCCACTTCCCTCCCGTCAGGAAGTCCAGGAAGAACTCATGTCGCTTCTCAACAGCTCCCTCCATGAGCTCGACCCCGACGTCGCCGCCGCTGTCGACGCCGAACTCCACCGCCAGCAGTCCACCCTCGAGATGATCGCCTCGGAGAACTTCGCTCCGGTCGCGGTCATGGAGGCCCAGGGCTCGGTGCTCACCAACAAGTACGCGGAGGGCTACCCGGGCCGCCGCTACTACGGTGGCTGCGAGCACGTCGACGTCGTCGAGCAGATCGCGATCGACCGCATCAAGGCGCTCTTCGGTGCCGAGCACGCGAACGTGCAGCCGCACTCCGGCGCCCAGGCCAACGCCGCCGCGATGTTCGCCCTGCTCAACCCGGGCGACACCATCCTGGGTCTGAACCTCGCCCACGGCGGGCACCTGACCCACGGCATGAAGATCAACTTCTCCGGCAAGCTCTACAACGTGGTCGCCTACCACGTCGACGAGCAGACCAACCTGGTCGACATGGAGGAGGTCGAGCGCCTCGCCAAGGAGCACCGCCCGAAGCTGATCGTCGCCGGCTGGTCCGCCTACCCGCGTCAGCTGGACTTCGCGGCCTTCCGTCGGATCGCCGACGAGGTCGGCGCGTACCTGATGGTCGACATGGCCCACTTCGCGGGCCTGGTCGCCGCGGGCCTGCACCCCAACCCGGTGCCGCACGCCCACGTCGTCACCACGACCACCCACAAGACCCTGGGCGGCCCCCGCGGCGGTGTGATCCTCTCCACGGCCGAGCTGGCCAAGAAGATCAACTCCGCGGTCTTCCCCGGTCAGCAGGGTGGCCCGCTGGAGCACGTGATCGCGGCGAAGGCGGTCTCCTTCAAGGTCGCGGCCAGCGAGGAGTTCAAGGAGCGCCAGCAGCGTACGCTGGAGGGCGCGAAGATCCTGGCAGAGCGCCTGGTGCGGGACGACGTCGCCGAGGTGGGCGTCTCCGTCCTGTCCGGCGGCACGGACGTGCACCTGGTCCTGGTCGACCTGCGCAACTCCGAGCTGGACGGCCAGCAGGCCGAGGACCGCCTCCACGAGGTCGGCATCACGGTCAACCGCAACGCCATCCCGAACGACCCGCGCCCCCCGATGGTCACCTCGGGCCTGCGGATCGGCACCCCGGCACTGGCGACGCGCGGCTTCCAGGCGGAGGACTTCCGCGAGGTCGCCGACATCATCGCCGAGGCCCTGAAGCCGGGCTTCGACGCCGAGGGCCTGCGGGCCCGCGTCACCGCCCTGGCGGCGAAGCACCCGCTGTACCCCGGGCTGAAGTAGGACCGACGCACGGGATTCACCCGGAGGGTGCGGGGCACCGGGCACGCTGCGAAGTGTGCCCGGTGCCCCGCGTCACGACCGGGGCCCGCGCGCCTCACCCCGGTGCCCCCCGGTGTGAGAACGCCCACCGCGGCGAGCGGCCGGCATCACGCACACTGAAGAGTGGGTGCGGTGCCCCGCACCACATGACGCACGACCGCACCACCCCCCGTACCACCCCGTACCACCGACCCACAGAGGAGCTGCCACCGTGGCCATCTCCGTATTCGATCTCTTCTCGATCGGCATAGGCCCGTCCAGCTCCCACACGGTCGGCCCCATGCGCGCCGCCCGCATGTTCGTGGGACGCCTGAAGAAGGACGGCCTGCTCGCCCAGACCACCGCCGTGCGCGCCGAGCTCTACGGCTCCCTGGGCGCCACCGGCCACGGCCACGGCACCCCCAAGGCCGTCCTGCTGGGCCTCGAGGGCCACTCCCCGCGCACCGTCGACGTGGAGATCGCCGACGACGAGGTGGAGCGCATCCGCACCAGCAAGCGGCTGCGCCTGCTCGGCGCCGAGATCGGCTCCGACCACGAGATCGACTTCGACGAGTCGACCCAGCTGATCCTCCACCGCCGCCGCGCCCTGCCGTACCACGCCAACGGCATGACCCTCTTCGCCTACGACGAGGCCGGCGCGCCGCTGCTGGAGAAGACCTACTACTCGGTCGGCGGCGGCTTCGTCGTCGACGAGGACGCGGTGGGCGCCGACCGGATCGTCCTGGACGACACGGTCCTGAAGTACCCCTTCCGCACGGGCGACGAGATGCTGCGGATGTCCCGCGAGTCCGGCCTGTCGATCTCCGCGATGATGATGGAGAACGAGAAGGCCTGGCGCACGGAGGAGGAGATCCGCGAGGGCCTCCTGGAGATCTGGCGCGTCATGCAGTCCTGCGTCACCCGCGGCATGTCCCGCGAGGGCATCCTCCCCGGCGGCCTGAAGGTCCGCCGCCGCGCCGCCAGCACCGCCCGCCAGCTGCGCGCCGAGGGCGACGCGCAGGCCCGCGCGATGGAGTGGATCACGGTCTACGCCATGGCGGTCAACGAGGAGAACGCCGCCGGCGGCCGCGTCGTCACCGCCCCCACCAACGGCGCCGCAGGCATCATCCCGGCCGTCCTGCACTACTACATGAACTTCGTCCCCGGCGCGGACGAGGACGGCATCGTCCGCTTCCTCCTCGCCGCCGGCGCGATCGGCATGCTCTTCAAGGAGAACGCCTCCATCTCCGGCGCCGAGGTCGGCTGCCAGGGCGAGGTCGGCTCCGCCTGCTCGATGGCCTCCGGCGGCCTCGCCGAGGTCCTCGGCGGCACCCCGGAGCAGGTCGAGAACGCCGCAGAGATCGGCATGGAGCACAACCTGGGCCTGACCTGCGACCCGGTCGGCGGCCTGGTCCAGATCCCCTGCATCGAGCGCAACGGCATGGCCGCCGCCAAGGCCGTCACCGCCGCCCGCATGGCCCTGCGCGGCGACGGCCGCCACCACGTGTCCCTCGACAAGGTCATCAAGACCATGAAGGAGACGGGTGCGGACATGAAGGTCAAGTACAAGGAGACGGCGCGCGGCGGGCTGGCCGTGAACGTCATCGAGTGCTGATCGTGCTGATCGCCGTCTGAGGCGTACGTCGCCCCCCGGCCCGACGGGCCGGGGGGCGACAGGG
>KL569414.1:138673-139511 GCA_000715685.1 Streptomyces lilacinus | reverse complement strand
CCGGGGGGCGACGTGTGTCGCTAGCGGTTCTTCTCCGCGTCGTAGGCCTTGACGGCCGCGTCGCCGAGGTACGGGCTGCGCTCCTCGTCGGAGCTGTCGCTGCCGTGGTAGCTCACGTTGCCGACGAGATAGCCCCAGCCGCGCGACAGCTGGAGGTCGTCCAGCCAGGGGCCGCCGCTGGCGCCGTGGCCCTGGTCGCAGTGGATGGCCTCCTGGGCGGGCTGGAACGGCCAGATGCCCGGTCGCCAGGTCGTCCCGACGCAGTACCGCAGGTCCTGACCGGTGATGCCGGAGCGGGCCGGGTGGGTGTCGTAGGGATAGCCGAACTCATACGCGTGCCAGGTGTAGCCGGAGTTGAACTTGTACCCCTGGGAGCCGGTCACATCGGCCACCTTGCGGCCGTTCTGCGGCCAGAGGGTGATGACGGCGAGGTCGTAGTCCTTGCTCCCGCCGTTGAGATACCCCTGAGGAGTCGTCACCGACTTCCACGACCACGCGCCCAGCGGCCGCTGACCGTTGTGGTAGTCCGGTACGAACTGCCAGTTGCTGTACCAGTGCCCGTTGCCGTCGCTGGCGCAATGGCCGGCCGTCCATATCAGGCTCTTGTTCGGCGAGTTGACGACCGCGGCACTGCACTCGCTCGGGCCCCTGGGCGTCTGGAAGTAGAGCTTGCCGACGGTGGTGGCCGGCATGCTGCCGTGGGCGGTCCACACCGCGGACCGGGACAGGTCGGCGAGGGTTCTCGCCGTCTCCCCCGCTGCCGCCTTGCCCGCCTTGTCCGCCTTGCCCGTCGGTGCCGAACCGGGCTCCGTACGGGCCGGCAGCCGGTGCGTCTGCG
>KL569414.1:132278-138415 GCA_000715685.1 Streptomyces lilacinus | reverse complement strand
CCGGCAGCCGGTGCGTCTGCGGCGGCACCGTCCGCCCCCCGCCCGGCGCCGGCCCGGCCACCGGCCGGGCGGCTCTGATCCGCTCGGGCGTCCAGTACGAGTCGACGAGCGAAGGAGCCTGCGAGGGGTCCTCCGTCGAGCGGTGCGACGCGGCCGTGGAGGCCGTGTCCGCGTTCATCGGCTGTGCGGTTTCCCGTGCGCTTTCCCGTGCGGTCTCGTCGGCGTGGGCGACGCCGGGCGCGCTCAGACCGAGCGCCAGCAGACCGATGACAGCCGCGGCTGCCCGGGCCCGGCCGGACGACGACCGGGACACCATGAATCGCATCTTCACCCCGTTCCCCCTTATGCGTTCGTGTGGGCTGTGCACGAAGACGCGTGCGAGTAGACCAGCCGGGCGAGGGGGAAGGAGGGGTTCGGACAGCATTGGCCGGATTCGAGTCCGGGGCCGGCGTCGGAGGAGCGCGAACCGGAGCCGTAAGCACGGCAGTTGCTACCTTGGCGGCAGGCACCCACGGTGCAGGAAGCAGGTGATCTCGATGGTTTCCCGGAAGGTGAAGGCAGCGATCGCGGCGGCCGGCGCGGCAGCACTGGCTTTGGCCATCACCGCGGCCCTACGGCCCGGCAGCCGCGACACACACCCCGACCCCCCGCCCCACCCGGAGTCCGCCGCGGTGCACGACTCGACCCAGGACCCGCAGGACGTCGAGCGCCACTGGACCCCGGAACGGGTCCGGGAGGCGCAGGAGAACATGCGACACGCGACGGGACACGACGACTGACGGCGGCGGCGGCCGGCCGGCCGGAGCACAGGGCGCGAACTCTCAACGAGCTTTAGCGGTACGGCAGGAAGCTCTCACCGTCCAGGTAAAGCCAGCCGTTGGGCGCCACATACCACTGGCTTGTGATGTATACGCCAGGGCGCTGGTCGTAGAACCAGGTGATCACGTTTCCCGTGACGACATAGCGGCCGTCAACGCGCACTCCCCCCAGGATGTCCTTGGTGTACGTCCCGTCCCCGCGAAGGGTGTAGACGGAGGATCGAAATCCGTCCGAGTTGCCGCCGCTCCAGCTGCCTATGAGCTGGGAGGGGATCGCCTGCGGGGTGGGCAGCCCTTGCTGCTTGCCTCCGTTGGCGCCGCCTCCGTTCAGGGCGACGCCGTTTCCTCGGATTGCGGCACCGGCGTCACTGTCGTCACTTTGCCCGCATCCACTGAGGGCAATTACCCCAGCAATCCCCAGCGCCGCTGCCGCTACGTATGTTCGCCGCATTTCCCGTCCCCCGTTTCGCGGTTGCCGTGCGGCCAAGTATTGCCTCTCGCGCTCCCGAAAGCGGGTGGAAATCCAACATCTTCACGGCATTCGCTCGGCCATTCAGCCGGTGGCCGCCTTCGCCATGCGATCCACAACCGCCGACATGTCGTCGTCGCCCGCCCCCTTCGCGTAGACGGCCAGCGCGACCAGCCGGCCACCCGCCGCGCGCGTCAGGGCCAACGACCATCCGTCACCGGTCGCGCGGTCCGACAGAGCCGTGCGCAGTTGATCCGCCGTCTCGCGCTTGACCACTTGGCGGCCCGCCGCCGTGTACGTCGTGGGCTTCTGCACGCTGCCGTCGCCGTGCACCACCCGGTCCACCAGGCGCGGGCCGAGCTGCTTGCCGCCGTTTCCGAGGACGGCCATGACCCTCGCCATCTGGAGCGGGGTCGCCGTCGTCTCTCCGTCGCGGTAAGTGCTCTCCGCGACCCGCACGGGCACGTCGAGTGCCTTTTCGTTGAAGCCGAGGGCTTCCGCCATGGACCGCAGTGCCTCCTGGCCCACCTCCGACGCCATGCCGGTGAAGACCTCGTCGCACCCGTGCTGAAGCGCCTGCCTGATCGAGGCGTTCGCGCACTGCCCCGCGGCCCCCGGCGTGCGCGTCGGTACGTCCACCGTCGCGTACAGGCCCTTCTCCAGCGCCGCCGCTGCCACCACCACGTGCGAGGTCCGGCCCAGCGGCGCCGTCGACCTCAGGGCCCGGTTGAGCAGGGGGTGGTCCCGACTGTCGGTCACCTCCTTCCACGCCGCCCTGTCCGCGTTCGCGTACCCGCTGAAGGCGGAAGGGTCGTACGACGGCGTGCTCATCAGCGCCCGAATGCGGCCCGTCTCCGCGTCCAGGGCCACCGCGGCCCCCTTCCGACCCCGCAAACCTTCCGCCGCAGCGCGTTGCAGCGCCGGGTCGATGGTGGTCTCCACCGTGCCGTGGACGTCCTTGTAGATGGACTCGAGCCCTGCGGACCCGAAAGCCAACGACCGGTACCCGGTGACCGCCGCGTACAACTCGCCCTCCGCGTACGTGCGTTGGTACGGGATTTTGGCGTGCCCCGACGGTTTCGTGCCCGTGATCGGTCGACCGGCCACGAGGATGTCCACCAGACCCTCCTTGGCCCTGGCCTTCTCCTGCCCGGACACCCGCGTCGACGGCGTTCCCTCCGCCGCCCCTCCACCGGACGCGCAGCCCGTCGTACTCACGATGAAGAGGGTCATCAGGCCTGCCGCGGCCATCGCGGCCCGGGGGCGGCGGGTTGTCATAAGCATGATCACCATCGTACGGACGTGCCGGGGCGCACCCGGCGGGCCAGGCCGCCGCATTGCGATTGCCCGCACATCCTTTGTCGGGTACTTGTCATGAACAACGAGATGGGTTCCACTGACAGCGCACAACGCAACGCGGGGCATCGCGGGCGCCGGACAGCCCGCTGTCCGGGAGAGCGGCGCCCGCCCCGTCCGTCCCTCCCGCCGGAATCAGGAACCATGGCCGAACTTCTCGCCGTCGCCCTCATCACCGTCCTGGCCGTCATCAGCCCCGGCGCGGACTTCGCGATGACCGTCCGCAACAGCTATTTGTACGGGCGCACCCCCGGCCTGCTGTCCGCGGCGGGAATCTCGCTCGGCGTGCTCGTGCACGTGACGTACACCATTCTCGGCGTGGGGCTGCTGATATCCCATTCGCCGTCGGTGTTCACGGCCATCAAACTGGCGGGCGCGGCCTATCTCGTCTTCATCGGCTGCAAGACCTTCGTGAACCGCACGCGGCTGGACATCGACCTTTCCGACGGCCCGGTGATTTCCCGCGGCCAGGCCCTGCGCACCGGATTCCTGACGAACGCGCTCAATCCGAAGACCACGCTGTTCGTGCTGAGCACCTTCACCCAGGTCGTCCACCAGGACACGCCGCTGTGGCGGCAGATCGGCTACGGGCTCTTCATGTCCCTGGCCCACCTGGTGTGGTTCGCGCTGGCGGCGCTCTTCTTCTCGAACGACCGGCTGCGCGCCAAGATGCTGCGCAGCCAGGTCGTCCTGAACCGGGTGATCGGCTCCGTGCTCGTCGGCCTCGGCGTGGCGCTGGCGCTCACCCCGACCACCCAGTGACCTCCAGTCAGTCCGCCGCGATCGGCTCCACCCGCGGGCCGGCGACCTTGACGTAGTCGGCGGTGGACAGGGCCAGAGAACGGTCGAGACGAGCGGCGTTGAAGAAGAACTCCGGGTGCTCCAGCAGCGCCGGGTCGACGACGAGCTCGAGCTCCGGGTCGAAGGAGAACGGCAGGATCGACCCGCTCGCACACCCCGACAGGCGCTCGGCCACGTCCTGGGTGGCGAAGCCCGCGTACGTCCCGCCGAGCAGGCCCTTGATCGCGGCGAGGTCGACACGCCGGTCGCCGGGGACCACGGCCAGGACGTAGCGCTTCGTCTTCTTGTCCAGCTTCACCATGACGACGATGCACTTGGCGGCCTGCTCGAGCGTGTGTCCGCGCAGGCGGCTCACGGCCTCGGTGGCGCCCTCGGGCTCGTGGTCGATGGGGCGGTAGGTGGCTCCGTGCTCGTCGAGCAGGGCGATCAGCTTCTCGTACATCTCGTTCGACCCCATGGTGGACACCAAGTCCCCGCCTTTCGGACGCACATGAACCAGCACATGAAAAAGCTTCAGTGTGCATGACTATGCCAGGCTGCCGCGCCCGGGTCCCTGGCCAGCAGCAGCGGCAGGGCCAGGACGATCGGCGGGTCGCTGAGGGCGGGGGCGTGCAGGCGGAGGCGGAAGGAGCCGTGGGTGGGTGCGGGAGCGCCGGCCACCAGGCGGTGGGCGCCGGACGGGTCGTCGAGCGCCTCCGCGACGCGGGTGGCGCGGTCGAAGCAGACCGCCAGGATCCGCGCTCCGGTGCCGCCCGGCGGGCGCAGGCGGACGGTGCCGTGGGCGGGGGCGACCGTACAGGCGAGCGGGAAGTCCTGGGGCACGCCGTGGGGGAAGAGACCGACGAAGAGGACGCCGGCGGCGGGGGCGGCGCCCGCGACCCGGCCGGTGAGTCGTGACGCCCCACCGGCCGGCGCGGGGTCGGAGCCGGCATCGGAGCCGGCCGCGTCGTCCACCACCTCGCCGATACGACGGTCGCCATGCCGGTCGATCAGCGCCTTGAAGCGGCTCGGCGACATCCCCACCAGGCGCGTGAACTGCGTCGTGAACGTGCCCAGGCTCGAGTAGCCGACCGCCGTGCACACGTCCGTCACCCGCGGCGAGCCCCGGATCATCATCCGTTGCGCCTCCGCCATCCTCAGCGCGGCCAGGAAGCGGGCCGGCGTGACGGCCGTGACGCTGCGGAAGACGCGATGGAAGTGGAAGGGGCTGAAGAGGCCGGCCTCGGCGTGGTCGGACAGGCACTGGGTCTCGCCGAGGTGGTCGCGCATGCGGCGGATCGCGCGTTCGACCGAGGCGAGTTGGTCCGCCGAGGGCGGCGGAGCGACAAGCGAAGGCGCGGCAGGAGCCGGGGCCGGGCGCACGGTCAGTCCGGCCCGGCGGCGGCGCGGGCGCGGGCGCGGGCCGCTGCCAGCGATGCCACCCACGTGGCGGTGAAGCGCCGGCGGAGGTCCTGGGCCCGGTGGTCGGGGAGGCCGAGCCGCGTCCAGCCCCGGTGGGCGAAGGACAGCCGGAGGCCGTCCGGCACAGGGGTCAGGGTCACCTCCGCCGACGGTGCCCCGGGCGCCTCCGGGATCTCGACCTCGAAGGTCAGTCGCTCATCCTCCAGAAGATCCCAGTCGCGCAGCGCGAACCGCCGCGGGCCCTCGTCGTCGACGACGAAGAACCACGCGGGTCGGAAGCCGTCCTCGGCGACGGGGAGCCAGTCGAGGAGCGCGGGGTACGTCAGGGGACGGTACGGGCCGGTGGGCAGGTCGACGGCGCCGTCGATGTCGTCGCGCAGGGCGTAGCGGGCGCTGCGGTCCGTGCGGAGGTGGGTGGCGAGGCGGGTGAGGAAGTCGGTCCAGCCTTCGCGGAGTTGGGCCGCCTCGGCCGGGGTGCGGGTGGCGTCGTGGTCGTCGACCGTCAGCACGGACTCCCCCGGGCCGTCGGCCGCGGGCTCCAGCGTCCATACGATCCGCTGGCGCTTGCCCACGCCCAGGAACCGCCACTCGAAGGCGACTTCCCGTCCCGCCACGAGCCGCGTCGGCCGCAGCGTGAAGAAGTCGCCGTCCTCGAAGTCCAGGCGGTTGTCCTCGCCCACGGTCAGCGGGCCGGCCAGGTCGCCGAACCACTGGGCCACGTGCCGCGGCTCGGTGAGCTTCGGCCACACCCGCGCCGCGGGCGCGGGGAGACGGAGGGTGACCCGCACTGCGTCCGAGACCGACACCGTTCCTCCTACCGCCGGAGGGATCGCTCCCATATTATGTAGCCTCTGTTCGGTGTCAACGCTCCAAATCAGCGCGTCTCCAGGCACGTTCGCTCGCTCTTCCACAAGTGATCGTCCAAGGGGAGACCATGGAGATCAGTTACGTCGCGCTCGCCGGCCGGCTCGCGCCGTGGCCGCCGTCGCCGGTCGGCACACCGCGGCCGGCGCCCTCGACGCCGTACGGGCCGGGCCCGCCGCGCTGCCCGAGGTGCTGGGTCGCAGGGCGGTGCGCCTGCTGTGCGGGCTGGGGCCGACGTACGTCAAGGGCGGGCAACTGCTCAGCACCCGCAGTGACTTGCTGCCGCCTCGGGTCTGCGGCGCGTTGGGCGGGCTGCACGACCGGGTGGCCCCGATGACGCGCGCGCAGACGGCGCGGGCGCTCGCGGAGGCGTACGGCCCCCGTCGGCCCTTCGCCGCCTTCGACTGGACGCCGACCGCCAGCGGCAG
>KL569414.1:130556-132005 GCA_000715685.1 Streptomyces lilacinus | reverse complement strand
AGAGATGTGTATAAGAGACAGGTGCCGGCGCTGCGCATCGTGGAGGAGGTCGGCGGTGCGGTCCTCGGTCAGCTGGACCTCGAGCGGGAGGCGCGCTCCCTGGCCGCGTTGCGCGCCAACCTGGCCCGGCTGCCGTACTTCCGGCTGCCCGAGCCCGTCCCGGAGGCGTCGGCGCCGGGGGCCCTGGTGATGGACTTCATCGAGCCCCTCGAGCGCTTCCGGGCCGGCCGGCTGGACCGGGAGCAGCGCCGGCAGATCGTCCGGAACGTCCTCCAGGGGGTGTACCGGATGCTGTTCATCGACGGTCTCGTCCACTGCGACATGCACCCCGGCAACCTCTACCTCAACCCCGACGGCGTGGTGGTGCTGCTCGACGCCGGGTTCGTCATCCAGCTCGAGCCGAAGGTGCGGCGGCTGTTCGCCGAGTTCTTCATGAACATGTCCCTGGGGCGGGGCGCTGAGTGCGCCGACGTCGTCCTGCGCAGTGCCGAGCGCATCCCGCCCGGCTGCGACCTGGCCGGTTTCCGCTCCGGGATCGAGGCGCTGGTGGCGGCGACGACCGGGCGGCGGGCCGGGGAGTTCCGGCTGGCGCCCTTCGCCACCCGGCTGTTCGACCTGCAGCGGCGCTCGGGGATCGCGGCCGCGCCCGCCTTCGTCTTCCCGCTGATGTCGCTGCTGGTCCTCGAGGGAATGATCAACGAGTTCGACGTGGACGTCGACTTCCAGGGCGAGGCGATCCCGACCCTGCTGACCGCGCTGAACACCTACTGAGCCGACCTCTGCCGACCGGAGTGGAGTCCTCATGAACAACTCGGCGGTACGAGCGTTCCAACCGGTCGCGGTACGCGTGGACGAGGCGGGCACCGCGCCCTGGCCCTTCCGCTGGAGCGTGCTCCCCCACCCGCCCGCCGACCCCCTCGCCGCCGCGCTGCACCACGCCTCGCACCCCGGCGGGGAGCCCGCCGTCGCCGTGGTCCTGGGCACCGAGCACCGGCCCGGCGACAACGCCCTGCTGCTCGCGGGCCTCGCCCGCGCCGGCGCGTCCGGGCAGCGGCTGGTGCTGCTGCACCGGGGCGCGGGCGGCATGAGCCTGCTGCGGTCGGCGGCGCTGGAGTCCCCGGGGCTGCGCGTCACCGGCGTGGAGCTCGACGGCGCGGTCGCCGGCGAGCGGATCGGGCGGCTGGTCCGCGCCGCGGGCCCCGGGGAGGAGGTGCGCGCCGCCGGGGACGGCACGGTCACCCGTACCGCCTGGCGGACCGCGACCCTGCCCGGGGCCCGGGCCCGGCCCGCCCGGACCGGCGGCGGCCCGGTCCTGGTGACGGGCGGCCTGGGCGGGCTCGGGCTGCGGGCGGCGGCCGTGCTGTCGGCGGCGTGCGGCCTGCGGCCCGTACTGCTCGACGTCACCACGCCCCGGAGGCTGCCCCGGCGCGCGGGCGCGCTGCTGGACCG
>KL569414.1:127718-130264 GCA_000715685.1 Streptomyces lilacinus | reverse complement strand
GGGGCGGCTGCCGGAGCCGGTCCGGGGCGTGGTGCACTGCGCCGGCCTGGTGGCCGGCGGCCCGGTCGCCCGTACGCGGCCCGCGGACCTGGACGAGCTGCAGGCGGCCAAGGTCGACGGGCTGCGCGCCGTCCTCGACGCCCTCGACCCGCGCGCGCTGCGGCACCTGGTGGTCTTCGGGTCCATCGCCGCGCGGGCCCCGCACCGGCAGCTCGGCGGCTACGGGCTCGCCAACGAGCTGCTGCGCCGGGAGACCCTGCGCCGGGCGGCGGGGCTGCCCGGCTGCGCGACGGTGGTCGCCGAGTGGTCGCTGTGGAGCGGGGCCGGCCGGGCCCACGAGATGGGCGCGGTGGGGCAGGCCCGGCGCATGGGCATGGCGCCCGTGGCGCTCCGGCCCGGCATGGAGGCCCTGCTGCGGCTCCTCGCGTGGCCGGTCGGGCCCGGGAGCGCCGCACCCGTCGTCCTCACCGGGCCGGACGACCGGACCTTCCCGCCCCCGAACGAACCCCTCGACGACGCCAACGACGCCGACGACCGTGCCAACAGCCCAACTTGAGAGAAGGCAAGCCGGCCGAGGTCACATAAGTTACTGATAGCGAGTTCTCCCTCTATCGGAAGGAAGCTCACGCATGGCTATCGACTTGTGCAACAAGTCCCCGGCCTCGCTGGCCGAGGGCGACCCCGGCTCCTGGGCCGCCGCCGGCCCCTCGGAACCGGTCCTGCTCGACGACCTCGGCACCGAGCAGCGCGACGCGCTCAACTTCGCCTACCGCACCACCCTCAGCAACGTCGACCCGCGCTTCGTCGCCGGCGACCCGGCCGCCTGGGCCAGCGACTTCGGCTACGCGCTCGACCGCGTGGCGATCCGGCTCGACAACCGCACCAACGACGAGCTGCGCGACCAGGCGCTCAACCACCCCGACCCCGCGATGCGCGAGCAGGCGCTGTTCGAGTACGCGGACCGCGACCACGCGGACGCCATCGACCTGCTGGCCCAGGCCATCCGCGACGACGCCGACCGCCAGGTGCGCTGGGACGCGCTGTGGGCCGTGGAGAAGCTCGGCGGCGCCCGGGCCGTGACCACCCTCCAGGCGTTCCTCAAGGACCCCGACCCCGAGATCGCCGAGTGGGCGAAGCTGTTCGCGAGCGAGCTGCAGACCGGCGACCCGGCCTTCGACGGCCGCGCCGGACGCTCCACCCCGGGCCGCACCTTCGACGAGACGATCTTCCTGCTCATCCACTGCGACCTGTACGTCCGCCTCGACGACTCCAACCAGCACTGGGGCAAGATCTCGCTGGCCCCGCAGGGCCTGGCCCGGATCTACGGCCAGGCGCACGCCTGCCCCAACGTCGCCACCCGCGAGAAGCAGCTCGTCATCGCCAAGACCATCTCCGGTCTCCACGCGGACGGCTCCCCGCACGTCGACAACTACCTCTTCCGGGGCTTCACCGACCGCAGCCGGCGCGACCGCGGCAACTTCTTCTTCGAGTCGCTCGTGCCCCGGCCGTTCTTCAAGTCGGGCCGCGCCGACGACCCGTCGCAGGGCGTCGCCCAGGCCCACATCGGCTTCGCCCGGTACGGCACGTGGCACCTCGAGCCGCGGTTCCGGATCCACGACGAGTACGCCATCCGCTACGTCCGCGGCCGCTTCCAGGGCTGGGGACACGTCAACCTCGCCCGGATCGCCGGCAAGCCGCTCGAGGAGGTCCTCACCCCGGGCAACGGCGTGCTCTCCACGCTGCACGACCCCGAGGTCGGGCCGATGACGAACGCGTTCATCCTCGGCACGTTCAAGGGCAAGCTCAACGACTGGGACGGCGACGGGGTCATCGACCTCAACTCCCGCGACGTGTACTCGACCGTGGACGGCGAGATCGACTCCGACCAGGACGGCATCCCCGACGAGCCCGGCCTGACCTGCTGCGACTGGACGGCACGGCAGCCCCTGCCCTGACCGCGCCGCGGCGCACCGAAGCAATCCACCGCCCTGAAAGGGGAGAGATGTCCGCTCCGACGCAGCGGCCGTCCGTGGTCTATGGCCGACCGGTCACCACGGACGGTGTGCCCAACCTGTACTCCGGCACCCAGGTGACCCCCTGGACGCCGCCCGTACCCGGCATCGACAACCTCGGCATCACCTCCGTCGACACCTTCGCCGTCCCCGGGGTCGGCGAGTACACGGTGCCCTTCGACGGCTTCGTGCGCGTGGTGCGCTCGCAGCCGACGTCCGAGGAGTGGTCGAAGGCCGAGGTGTACACCAACCTCATCGAGATGAAGATGGAGGGCTCCTGCGAGGAGCTCGGCCGCATCACGGTGACCCTCAACCCGGACTGCCTCTCGACCGGCCAGATCCGCACCCCCTTCGACCCGTACGCGGGCGAGGGGCCGTCCGCCAAGGCCTGCCGCATGGCCGTCGGCGCGATCTTCGACATGCCCAAGCTCGGCCTGCGGCTGGCCAACAAGGAACCGATCATCCTCACCATCGACGACGTGCGGCAGATCCCGCCCGCCGGCTCGCCCGGCAAGGGGCAGATCTACCGGATGT
>KL569414.1:120404-127473 GCA_000715685.1 Streptomyces lilacinus | reverse complement strand
GCAAGGGGCAGATCTACCGGATGCTGCCGCTGCACGACATCGAGCGGATGGACGACGCGCCGGTCGCGTACGTCACCAGCCTGCGCTTCACCATGGGTGGCTATCTGCCCCGGGAGCGCTTCGGCCCCGACAGCAAGGAGTTCGGCAAGTAGGCCCCTGCCCCCTCCGGTTCCAGGAAGGTGCCCATGACGCCCGACGACTTCCGCCCGCGCGGCCTGTCCCGCGAGTCCGCCGCCTTCCCACCCCTGGGGGGCAGCGCGTTCCCCGTCTCCCAGGACCGCTGGGAACGCCTCGTCAGCACCGTCACCGTGCCCGAACCGCCGGAGGCGGTCTGGGCCGCGCTCACCGACCCGGACCGGGTGGCGCGCTGGCTGGCGGTCTGTCGGGGGCCGTGGGCGGTCGCCGGGCGGGAGTCGATGCTCGACTTCGAGGACGGCGAGTTCTTCTGGTGCCGCACGACCGGGGCGAGCCCGCCGCGGGCGGGGCGGCCCGGGTCGCTGCGCCTGCTGTGGCGGTGGGTGGGCGTGGGCCCCGCCACCGCGGTCACGTGGACCGTGGCCCCCGGCGCCGCCGGCTCCGGCAGCACCGTCACCGTCGTGGAGGAGGCCGAGAACCCGCCCTCCGACTGGCGTTCCTGGAACGGGATGGGCTGGCCCGGCATCCTCGACCAGCTCGCCGCCCACCTGCGCACCGGCACCGCCTGGCGGTGGCCGTGGCGCCGCGTCGGCCCGTACCTCCAGATCCCCCTGCCCGTGCCCGCCTACCGGGCCTGGCAGGAGCTCACCTCGCCCGCCGGCGTCCAGCACTGGCTGCAGCGCTCGACCGGCACCCTGGCGGCCGGCGAGGACCTCACCCTGGTCATGGGGGACGCCAGCGGTACCGTCCGCATGCGGGTCACCCGGTCCGTGGAGGCGGCCCAGGAGTTCCCCTCGTACCTCCCGTACCTCGAGTTCGAGCTGCGCCGCCCCTGTTGGACGGCGGCGCTCGGCGGGCGGATGTGGATCGAGCCGGCCGGGCTGAACGCGTCGCTGCTGCAGGTGTGCCACTTCGGCTGGGAGAACCTGGCCATCGACGACCCGGTGACCGAACGCCGGATCCTCACCGGCTACTGGACGGCCGCGGCCGACCGCGCCCGCGCGCTCTTCCTGCCGCAGGGCCCGCCCGCCGGCCCGCACGGCTGGTCCATGGCCGGCACCCCGGAAACAGCACAGGCCCCCGGCATGCCGCAGGCTCCCGGCATGCCGCAGGGCATGGACCCCCTCGCCGTCCAGCGGTTCCTCGGCCGGGTCGTCGACGACCTCGGCACCGCCATGGCCGGCGTGCTGTGCGCGCTGGGCGTGCGGCTCGGGCTCTTCGCCGCGCTGGGCACGGCCGGGCCGGCGACGGCGACCGAACTGGCCGACCGCACGGGCCTGTCGGAGCGCCACCTCCTCGAGTGGCTGCGGGGCCTGACGAGCGCCGGTTACCTCGAGCTCGACCGCGCCGACGGCCGCTTCTCCCTGCCGCCGGAGCACGCCGCCGTGCTGGCCTTCGAGGACTCGCCCGTCCATCTGGCGCCCGGCTTCGAGCTGCTGCCCCCGCTGGCCGCCGCCGTCGAGGACGTCGCCGGTGACTTCCGCACCGGCAAGGGCCTCGACCGCTCGACGTACTCCGAGCGGCTGTTCACCGCGATGGAGCGGATGAGCGCGACGTGGCTGGACGCGCAGCTCACCGAGCACTGGATCCCGGCCGTCCCCGGGCTGCTGCCCGCCCTCGAGCGGGGCGGCGCGGTGGCCGACATCGGCTGCGGCGGCGGCCTGGCGCTCGTCCGCCTGGCCCGGCGGTTCCCCGCCTGCCGCCTCACCGGCTACGACCTGCACGAGCCGAACGTCCGCCGCGCCCGCGAGGCCGCCCGCGACGCCGTGGTGGACGACCGGGTGACCGTCGAGGCGGCGGACGCGGCGACGGCGCTGGCGGGCGGCGGCCCGCTGCGGCTGGTGACGATGTTCGACGTCCTGCACGACGCGGCCGAGCCGGAGCGGCTGCTGCGGACGGTGCGGGAGGCGCTGGAACCGGACGGGGTGCTCCTCGTCCTGGAGTCCCTGTCGGCCGACGACCCCGCCGACAACGCCGGCCCGCAGGCCACCGTCCTCTACGCCACGAGCACCCTGTACTGCCTGCCGACCGCGCTCGCCGACGGCGCCCCCGGGCTCGGCACGCTCGGCCTGCCGCCGGCCGAGATCCGCCGCCTGGCGGAGGCGGCGGGCTTCGGCCGGGTGGAGCCCGTACCGACGGGGAGCCCCTTCAACGCCCTGTACGCGCTGCGCGCCTGAGGAGAGCGGACCGCATGGACGACAGTGCCTTCGCCCGGCTGCTCGCGCTCAAGGACACGATGACGCCGTGGGCACTGCGGGCCGTGGTGACCCTCGGCGTCCCGGACCTCCTCGCCGACGGCGAGGCCGACGTCGCCGAGCTGGCCCGCCGCACGGGGACCGTGCCGGAGGCGCTCCACCGCGCCCTGCGCCTGCTCGCGGCGCACGGCGTCCTCGCCGCGCCCCGCCCCGGCGTCTACGGCCCCACCGACCTCTCCCGGCTGCTCGAATCAGGACACCCCATGAGCCTGCGGCCCTGGCTGGACCTCGACGGCGCGGTCGCGCGCGGCGACCGCGCCTGCGTCCACGTGCTCGAGGCCCTGCGCACGGGCCGTCCGGTCCACGAGCGGGCGTACGGGCGGCCCGTGTGGGACGACCTGGCGGCCGACCCCGGGCTGGCGGCGTCGTTCGACGCGGCCATGGAGCGCCGGGCCGCGGCCCTCGCCCCCACCGTCGTCGCCGCGTTCGACTGGTCGTCGGTCCGCCACGTCCTGGACGTCGGCGGCGGCACCGGCGCCGTGCTCGCCGCCGTCCTGCGCGCCCGCCCCGCCCTGCGCGGCACCCTGTTCGACCGCGCGGCCACCGTGGCGGCGGCCCGCGCCGCGTGGGGCGCGACGCCCGAAGGTCGGCGCTGCGCCTTCGTCGGCGGCAGCTTCTTCGACGCGCTGCCGCGGACGGCCGACGCGGCCCTGTTGGTCAACGTCGTCCACGACTGGCCGGACGAGCACGCGGAGGTCGTCCTGCGCCGGTGCGCGGAGGCGGTGGGGGCGGGCGGCCGGGTGCTGGTGGTGGAGTACGCGCGGCCGGACGACTCCGCGGCGTCCCCGAGCGGGCCGCTCGAGCTCGACCTGCTGCTGGCGCTGGTGTACGGGGGCCGGCTGCGCCGCCCGGACGAGCTCGGCGCCCTCGCCGACCGGGCGGGGCTGGAGTCGACGGACGTGTCGGCAGTGACGGACGGATTGATTTTGATGGCATGTTCTGTGAAGGAACCGTGCAGCCGAGCCGCCTCACGCTGACACCTTACCGTCGGGTCAAGTCGCCTTTAAGACAACGGCGTTCGCGCCAAACCGGCGATTTTGATGCCCTCTTGACGCGGGAATCCGACCGATGTCACAGCGCCACGACGCCTGCGTCACATGTGAGTTGACAGTGCACGTACCTGCTGCCTACGGTCCTGGGGCACACTCTTTTATCAACGTCTCTGTCTAAGTAAGGGAAAGTCAGAGCCAGTTGACCTCGCCCCCTCCTACCCACGTTCAGGACCGGGCGACGGCGACTGGTCGACGAGAAAGAGCACCATGCACGGAGTGTTAGCTCGTAGCACGGCATGCTTGACGGCAGTCGACGGGGGAAGCGTCGAACCAACACGGCATGGCACCTGCACCGTCCGGTCATCGATCGGCCTTTTCGGTCGCGGCGGAATTTCCCGCCCGACGCCCTGGTTCAGGTCGCCGGCTCTCACCTTCGGCTGAACAGCCGCATTCCTTCGCGCAGCGCCCGACGGAGCGCGCCGGCAGTTGTGCCGGCACGCCGTACGGGCCTGCCCTCTGCGCTCCCGATCAGGCGGAGCATCCTCACTCCACTGTGATTTCTCGCTCTTCTTTCTTCATGCGCCATTGATTCTGAACGGAGCTAGTGAGTGCTGGTCGTCCAGAAGTACGGTGGTTCCTCCCTGCAAGACCCCGACCGGATCAGACGCGTCGCCGAACGCGTGGTGCGGATGCACCGCGGCGGTCACGAGGTCGTCATCGTGTGCTCGGCGATGGGGGACACCAGCGATGAGCTGATCGACCTGGCGCGGCAGGTGTCCGGCGACCCGCCGGCGCGCGAGATGGACATGCTGCTGACCTCCGGGGAGCGCGTGTCCAACGCCCTGATGGCCATGGCCATCCACGACCGGGGAAGCAGCGCCCAGTCCCTGGCCGGCGACCAGGCCGGGGTGTTCACGGACGCCGCCCACGGCAGGGCGCGCATCGTCGAGGTCGCGCCGGACCGGGTCCGGGAGGCGCTGGACCGGGGCTCGATCCCGCTGGTCGCGGGGTTCCAGGGCGTCAACCGGGAGACCGGTGACATCACGACGCTGGGGCGCGGCGGCTCGGACGTGACCGCGGTCGCGCTGGCCGCGGCGCTGAAGGCCGACGTCTGCGAGATCTACACGGACGTCGACGGCGTGTTCTCCGCCGATCCCCGCGTCGTCCGCAGCGCACGGCCGCTCGAGGCCATCACGTACGAGGAAATGCTGGAAATGGCGGCCACCGGCGCGAAGGTGCTCATGTCGCGCTGCGTGGAGTACGCCCGGAGGCACCACGTGGACATCCGTGTCCGCTCGTCGTTCACCGATCACCCGGGAACGCTCGTCTCGAATTCCGTGGGGGGAAGTTCAGCAGTGGAAGGCTCGCACATCACGGGTGTGACCCACACCCGGTCGGTCACCAGGGTCACCGTCGAGGACGTGCCGGTCCGGCCGTCGGCGACGGCCGACGTCCTGGACGTGGTGGCCGCCGCCGGGATACCCGTCGACATGTTTCAGAAGACTGGTGCTCAGAAGGCAGGTGCTCAGAAGGCGAGTGCCCAGCACGCCGGCGCCGAGAACGCCTCGTCGCGGACCGAGCTGACGTTCACCGTGTCCGGGGAGGACGGGCCGCGCGTCGCCGAGCTCCTCGGCGAGCACCGCGACCGCGTCGGTTTCGGCGCGGTGCGCTGCGACGGCGACGTGGGCCAGGTGTCGCTCGTCGGGGCCGGCGTCCGTGAGCCCGGCATCGTGGCGCGGCTGTGCCGGACGCTGGCCGAGGCGGGCATCGACGTCCAGCTGATCTCGGCGTCGGAGATCCGGCTGTCGGCCCTCTGCCGGGCCGACGAGCTCGACGCCGCGGTGCGGGCCCTGCACAGCGGCTTCGGGCTGGACAGCGACACGTACGCCACCGTCCACGCGGGCACGGGGCGCTGACCATGACATCGACGACCACCCGGCGGCCCGCGCCGCCGGAGACCGCCGCGCGGCCCGTTCCCGCGGCGGCGCACCACGGCATCGGCATCGGCGAGGGCACGGCGCTCTACGTGGGCGCGGTGCTCGGCGGCGGGCTGCTGGCGCTGCCGGCCCTGGCCGCGCACGCGGCGGGGCCCGCGTCCCTGATCGCCTGGGGCGTGATCGTGCTGCTGTGCGTCCCGGTGGCGAGCGCCTTCGCCGCCCTGGGGATGCGCTATCCCGACGGCGGCGGCATCGCCACCTTCGTCACCAAGGCGTTCGGGGCGCGGGCGGCCACACCGGTGGGGTGGAGCTTCTACTTCACGGTGCCGGTGGCGAACTGCTGCGCCTCGATCATCGGCGGGGAGTACGTCGCGGGGTGGCTCGGCGGCGGTCGGGCCACGGCCATGGTCGCGGCGGCGGTGATCCTCCTCGTCGCGTACACCGGCAACTGGTTCGGGCTGCGGATGTCCGGCCGCATGCAGCTGGCGCTGGTGGGCCTGCTCATGCTGGTGCTGCTGACGGCCGTGTTCACCGCGCTCCCCCACACCCGGGCCGAGAACCTGGAGCCCTTCGCGCCGCACGGCTGGCTGGCGGTGGGCGAGGCGGTGACGCTGCTCTTCTACTCGTTCGCGGGTTGGGAGGCCGTCACCCACCTCTCGGGCGAGTTCTCCGACCCGCGCCGGCAGCTGCCCCGGATCACGGCGCTCTCGGTCGTCGTGGTCGCCGTGCTCTACCTCGGCCTCGCCTTCGCCTGCATCGGCGTGCTGGGCCCGGCCATGAACGACTCCGCCGTCCCGCTGACGATGCTCATGGAGCGCGGCATCGGGGACGCCGCGCAGGCCGTCACCGTCTCCGTGGCCGTCCTGCTCTCCTTCGGCACGGTGAACGCCTTCGCCGCGAGCGGGGCCCGGCTCGGCGCGGCGCTGGGCCGGGACGGCGGCCTGCCCCGGTGGTTCGCCAAGGGCGGTGCGGCGGGCCAGGTGCCCCGGCGCAGCCTCGTCGTCCTGGCGGCGATCGCGACCGCGGTCATGGTGGTGCTCTCGATCGCGCCGGTCGGCGTCGACTCGATCATGACCGCGGCGTCCGTGCTCTTCGTGACCGTGTACGTGGCCGGTCTGGCGTCGGCGGTGCGGCTGCTGCGGCGGATGTCCGCCGCCTGGTGCGGCGCGGTCGTCGGGCTGGTCGCGCTGGTCTGCTCGCTCGTCTTCTTCCGCTACTACCTCGTCCTGCCGGTGCTCCTGGTCGCGGTGGCCGAGGTCTTCCGGCTGGTGCGACGGCGTCGCGCCGTCGCCCCGGCCGACGAAAGGACAATGCCATGAACGACAACGACGTCATGAATGACAACGTCATGAACAGCGGTACGCACACCAGGCCGTTGAGAGCGGCCGTCCTGGGCTGCGGCGTGGTGGGGACGGAGGTCGTGCGGCGGCTGCACGAGTCGCCCGGGCTGCTGGCCGCCCGCGTCGGCGCGCCCGTCGAGATCGCCGGGGTCGCCGTGCGGGACGTCCGCCGCCCCCGGGACGTCGGCATCGCGCCCGAGCTGTTCACCCCCGACGCGCTGGAGCTGGTCAAGCGCGACGACGTCGACATCGTCGTCGAGCTGCTCGGCGGCATCGAGCCGGCGCGGTCGCTGGTCACGACGGCCCTGGAGCGCGGCGCCTCGGTGGTGAGCGCCAACAAGGCCCTCCTGGCCGAGCACGGCGCGGCCCTGCACGAGACGGCCGCCCTCGGCGGCGCCGACCTGTTCTAC
>KL569414.1:118864-120115 GCA_000715685.1 Streptomyces lilacinus | reverse complement strand
CCGCGATCCCGCTGCTGCGGCCGCTGCGGGACTCGCTCGCCGGTGACGACCTCGCCCGGGTCGTCGGCATCGTCAACGGCACCACCAACTACATCCTCGACCGCATGACGCAGACGGGGGAGGACTTCGACGCGGCCCTGGCCGAGGCGGTCGCCCGCGGGTACGCCGAGGCCGATCCCTCCGCCGACGTCGAGGGGACGGACGCGGCGTCCAAGGCGGTGATCCTCAGCGCGCTCGCCTTCCACCGCTGGCTGCCCCCGCGGAGCGTGTACCGCGAGGGCGTGACCGCGGTGACCGCCCAGGACGTGGCCGACGCCCGGTTGCACGGCTCCGTCGTCAAGCTCGTCGCCGTGCTGGAGCGCACGGCGGGCGACGACCTCATGGTGCGGGTCCACCCCGCGATGGTGCCCCTCGGGCATCCCCTCGCCGACGTGCGGGGAGCTGACAACGCTGTCGTCGTCGAGGCGGCGGGTGCGGGTCGGCTGCTGTTCCACGGAGCGGGCGCGGGGGGCGCCCCCACCGCCAGCGCGGTCCTCGGCGACCTGGTCACGGCGGCGAGGCGCCGACTGCTCGGCCACCACGAGGCCGTGGCGCCCCGGTCGGCGCCGGCGGCGGTCCGCGCCATGGGGGAGCTCCGCTCCCGCTACCACCTCAGGGTGGGCGTCGCCGACACCGGCGCGGCTCTCGACGACGTCGCCGGCGTGCTGCGCCGCCACGACGTGGGCGTCGCCTCCGTCCAGCGGCGACGGACGGCCGGGGCGGAGTCGCTGACGCTGCTCACGGAGACGACCCGGGAGTCGGCCCTGCTGGCCGCCGTGGAGACCGTCGCCGCGCTGCCGTCGGTGGCGGGGATCCCGCGCTTCCTCCGTGTGCTCGACTCCGCCGCGTAGCGGACGGGCGGCACCGGGCCGCCCGTCCGGCAACCGAATTCCCTATCCGTACAGGAGAGTCGATGACCGTTGCGGGAAGTTCGCCACGAGGTGGGGCGGACCGCGCCGTGGTGGATTCCTTCGCCCTTTACCGGATCGCCGCCGCCCACACCCCGGAGGCGGCCGCCCTGCGGGCGGCCGCTCTGGACGGCACGCTGCGCCTGGCGACCCCGGTGGTGGCGCTGGCCGTCGCCGGCGGCATGCGCTCGTGCTGGGACGACGAATGCACGGAAAGACACGAATTCCTGGGGAGAAGGCTCACGGCGTTCTGTGAACGGGCCGGGCTGGAGACCGGCGCCGAGGGACCGGACGCGGCGGGCGC
>KL569414.1:111775-118572 GCA_000715685.1 Streptomyces lilacinus | reverse complement strand
CCCGCCTGTACGCCGCGTCCGCCGCCCTGCACATCGAGGGCCCCGAAGTCCTCGCGGCCTGTCACGCCGTCCACCTGGCGGCGGAACGCGGCTGGGAACTGGTGACCACGGCCCGCGCGGCGTACTGCTACCGGGCCGTTTCCGCCCGGGGGCCGGAAATGCGCATGCGCATGGTCTGACCGGTGGGCGCGGCACCGCGTTCTCCCCCTGCCGAAACAACCACCGATCCGGCGATCCCGCATTTCGCGGGATGGCCGTTTCGGGCTGCCCTGAATTCCTCGACACCACAATAATGCGCGTTAACGCATAACCCCCTTGTGTACGCCGGGAGTTAACGCCATGCTTGCTTTTCCAGCGGACCAGACGGGGGTGACGACTCGTGAGCGCTGTGACAACGCACAACGCCGCAGAGACCTTAATGAGGACTTTCCTCGACCAGGGATACACGCATTTCACCGGAGTTCCCTGCTCACTGCTCAAGGGGATGTTCCGGATCCTCGACGCCCCGGACTTCCCCGGCCGGTATCTTCCGGCCCCCAGAGAGGACACCGCGGTCGGGGTGGCCTCCGGCCTGACTCTGGCCGGCAAGAAGTCGCTCGTGCTCATGCAGAATTCCGGCCTGGGCTATTCGTTGAACGTCCTCACGTCGTTCACGCTCATCTACGACGTCCACCTGCCGCTGGTCGTCAGCTGGCGGGGGCACGACGGCAACGACGCGGTCGAGCACGACGTCATCGGGCGGGAGTTGACCTCCCTGCTGGACGTCTTCGACCTGCCGTGGACGGTCCTGGACAACCGGGCGCCCGAGCGGTCCGCCGAGGAGTTCCTGGGCCTGCACGACGGCGGCCGGCGCACCGCCGTGCTCATCGTCAAGGAAGGGGTCTGACCGTGCTCGACATCCGCGAGGCGATCACGGCGGTCCTGGCCCGGGACCCGTCGGCCCTGACCGTGACGACCTGCGGGTACATCACCCGCGACGTGTACAACATCGCCGACCGCGCCCGGAACTTCTACCTGGTGGGCTCCATGGGCATGGCCGGCCCCATCGGCCTCGGCATCGCGCTGGCCGACCCGGACCGCCGGGTGGTGGTCTTCGACGGCGACGGCTCGTTCGCCATGAACCTCGGCTGCCTGCCGATGATCGCCGAGCACCGGCCGGACCTGGTGCACGTCGTCCTGGACAACGGCGCCCACGAGAGCACGGGCGGGCAGCGGACGGCCGCCCTCGGCGACCCGGTCGCCCTCGCCCTGGCCGCCGGCTACGCCGCGGCCCACCGCGTGGAGACCCTCGACGAGCTGGCGACCCTCGACCTCACCCGCACGCCCGCGCTGGTGCACGTCCCGTGCCGGCCGCGCGACCACGCGGCCGGACGGCGGGTCGCCCTGACCCCCCAGGAGCTGGTCTCCCGCTTCCGGACGGAGATCGGCGTCAGCGTCACGGCGGACACCGGCGTCGCGGCGGACACGCCCGTCCCGGCCGACAGCCCCGTCCCGGCCGACAACCGCGTCCCGGCGGGCGCCGAAAGGAGGAACGCGTGAAACCGATCCTGCTGGACTGCACCCTGCGCGACGGGGGCAACCAGAACGACTGGCAGTTCACCCCCACCGACGTACGGACCATCGTCGCCGGCCTCGACGCGGCACGCGTCGACGTCATCGAGGTCGGCTACCGCGGCGGTTCCGGAAGCCGGAGCAGCGCCACGGCGGGACCGTCCGCGCACTGCACCCCGGAATACCTCGCCGCGCTGCCGGCCACGGACCACGCCGAACTGGCCGTCATGGTCGTGCCCACCGTCTGCCCCGTCACCGCGCTGGACGACCTGCCCGACAGCCCGGTCTCCATGGTCCGCGTCGCGGCGTACCCCTGGAACATCGACGGCGTGCCGGAGTACGTCCGGGCCGCGCGCTCCCTGGGCCTGCGCACCAGCGTCAACCTGATGGCGGTCAGCTACGCCGACCTGCCCGAACTGGCGTCCGTCGCGGCGACGGTGGCCGCCGAGACGCCCGACGTGATGTACGTCGCCGACTCCTTCGGCGCGCTCACCCCGGACGGCGTGCGCGAGCGCGTCGAGCTCCTCGTCGAGCGGCTGGACTGCCCGATCGGCATCCACGCGCACAACAACCTCGGCCTGGCGGCCGCCAACGCGCTGGCCGCCCTGGACGCCGGTGCCGGCTGGCTGGACGCGTCGCTGTGCGCGATGGCCCGGGGCGCGGGGAACCTCGCGACCGAGCAGGCGGCGGCCTTCCTGACCGCCTGGCCCGCCTACGAGACGCACACGGACCTGCCCGCGGTGTGCGAGGCGGCCGAGTACGTGGCGGAGCGGGTCCTGCCGCGTCCCATGACCGTGCGCCGGGCCGAGATCGCGGCCGGCATCAACGACCACCACTTCTACTACCAGGACCGCCTCGAGAAGGCCGCCGCCCGGTACGGCCTGGACCCGTGGGAGGTCGGCCGCCGGATCGGCGCGGACCGCCCGCGCAAGGTCCTCGACGACGTGATCGAGCGTGTGTGCCAGGACATGAGTGAAGGGCTTCCCGCATGACCGTCTCCCGACCCTCCGCATCGGCCGCCACCGCGCGGGAGCTGCGCGCGGCCCTGCGCGCCCCCGGGCTGACCCGCGCCATGGGGGCCCACAGCCCCCTGAGCGCCCTCCTCGCCGAGGAGGCCGGCTTCGACGTCATCTGGTCCAGCGGCCTCGAGATCTCCGCCACCGCCGGTGTGCCCGACGCCAACATCCTCGCGATGCCCGACTGCCTCGAGGCCGCGGCCGCGCTGGCGAACGCGGTCGAGCGACCGGTCCTCGCGGACTGCGACTCCGGCTTCGGCAACGTGAACAACGTCATCCACATGGTGCGGGCGTACGAGGCCCGGGGGATCGCCGGCGTCTGCATCGAGGACAAGCAGTTCCCCAAGCTCAACAGCTTCGTCGAGGGCAATCAGGACCTGGCCCCGCTCGACGACTTCGCGGCCAAGATCAGGGCCGCGACGGAGGTCCGCGAGGAGCTGGTGGTCGTCGCCCGGCTGGAGGCGCTCATCGCCGGCCTGGGCATGGACGAGGCGCTGCGGCGGGCCGAGGTCTACGAACGCGCCGGTGCCGACGCGCTGTTGATCCACTCCAAGCGGACCGACCCGGACGAGGTCTTCGCCTTCCGCGAGGCCTACACGGGCGACCTCCCGGTGATCGTCGTGCCCACCACCTACAACCAGGTCACCGTCGGCGAGCTGCAGGAGCGCGGCTTCGCCATGGCGATCTACGCCAACCAGGCCCTGCGCAGCTCGCTGCGGGCCATGCGGGAGACGCTGATCAGGATCATGCAGGACGGCACCACCCACCACGTGGAGCACGAGCTCGCCTCGCTGAAGGAGATCTTCGACCTGCAGCGGGTGCCGCAGATGCTCGAGCGGCAGGCCCACTACGAGGCGCTGGGGCGCGAGCTCGCGGAGGCCGGCCGATGAGCGCGCGACCCGACGCGGAGACGCTGAGCCTGTCCTACGGCACCACGCGGCTGGAGTTGTGCAGGGAGTCCGGTGCCGACATCGGTGAGGCACTGGAGTTCCTGGGCTCGCACCTGACCGTCGGACCCGGAGGCGACGCGGCGTCCCCCGCGCTGGCCACCCTGCGGATCACGGCGGAGGTGTCCGACCGGCACCTGCCGCCGCCCGGCGCGGCCTGGAAGGAGATCTACGTCCGCAAGAGCGCGAGCGACTTCTTCACCGTCCCGGCCCGGCGCGCCACGATGGACGGGCGCGAGTACCTGGAACTGACCAGGACCGGCACCCGGTTCGTCTTCGACCGGGCCGCGCGCACCGTCGACGTACGGCTCGGGCCCGGCGGCGCCATGGACCTCGTCGAGCTGGTGCGGGACCTCGTGCTCAAGGACCAGGAGAACGCGGGCGCCGCCGTCCTGCACGCCACCGCCGCCCACCGCGACGGGACCGCCGTCCTGATCACGGGGGCGAAGGGCGCGGGGAAGAGCACCATCCTGCTGGAGCTGGTGGAGCGCTTCGGCTACGAGATCATGAGCGGGGACAAGACCGTGCTGCACGAGCAGCCGGACGGCTCGGTGCTCGCCATGGGCTGGCCGGACTACCCGCACCTCGGCTACGGCACCGTCGCCAAGTACCCCGGTCTCAAGGAGATCGCCGGGATCGGCGACGACTACGTCCCGGCGGAGGGCCACGCGTTCTCGCCGGTCGGCAAGTTCGCGGTGGACCCCGTCCGGTTCCGGGAGCGCTTCCCCGGCGCGCCGCGCGGCGCGCTCGTGCCGGTCACGGCGATCGTCCACCCCGCCATCGGGCCGGGCGACGCGACCGTGCTGACGGCCTGCCCGCCCGACCCGGCGACGCTGGCGGCGGGCCTCGACGCCAACGTCGAGTCGGCGTTCGACGGCGCCAACGCCGGCTGGCACCACTACGTGGCGGACGGCCGCGCCGCGCAGACGGCCCGCCGCGGCCGGATCACGGCGGCGCTGGCGAAGGTCCCGGCGTGGACCCTCACCGGCCCCGGCGACCTCACCGCGGAGAACATCCCCTGGGCGGTCGAGGAGGTGACCGTCGCGTGATCGAGCTGACCGTTCCCAGCGCGGGCCTCAACGCCCACTACGACATCACCGACGAGATCACCGAGCGGCTGCGCGCGCACGGTGCCGGGGACGGCCTCGCCGGGGTCTTCGCCCACGGCAGCACGGTCGGCCTGACCGTCATGCGCTACGAACCGGGCGCCGTCACCGACCTGTTGCGGACGTTGGAGCGCCTGGCCCCCGACGGCGAGCGCACCTACCTGCACGAGCTGACGACCGGCGACCCCAACGGCTTCTCCCACCTGAAGTCGTCGCTGCTCGGCACCAGCCTGCTCGTGCCCTTCCTGGGGGGCGAGCTCGGCATGTCCCCCTCCCACCGGGTGGTGCTCCTGGACTTCGACCTGAAGCCGGCCACCCGACGGATCCTGATCGACCCGCCCCGCCCGTCCCAGGAGGACCCCCAGTGAAGCTGCGCCTGGCCACCCCCGGCCCGACCGAGGTGCCCCAGCGGCTCCTGCTGGCCGGAGCCCGCGAGATCATCCACCACCGCTCGGCGGAGATGGAGGGCCTGATCCACGAGATCAACAACGGCCTGCCGCCGCTGTTCGGCACCTCCCACCCCGTCTACACCATCGCCTCCTCCGGCACCGGCGCCATGGAGGCCGCCGTCGCCAACTGCTTCTCCGCCGGCGACGAGGTCCTCGTCGTCTCCAACGGCTACTTCGGCGAGCGCTTCCAGTCCATCTGCCACGGCTACGGACTGATCGTGCACACGGTGGAGAGCGACTGGGGCACCAGCGCCGACCCGGCACGGGTGGCGGAGGCCTACGCCCGGCACCCGGGCATCCGCGGCGCGTTCGTCGTCTACAGCGAGACCTCCACGGGTGCGCTCAACGACGTCGAGGCGATCGGCCGGATCTTCCGCGACACCGACGTGATCGTGGTCGTGGACGCCATCAGCGGGCTGCTGGTGCACCCGCTCGAGATGGACGCCTGGGGCCTGGACGTCGTCCTGGCGGCCTCGCACAAGGGGTTCATGCTCCCGCCGGGGCTCGCCTTCATCGCCCTGTCGGACAAGGCGTGGACCGCCGTGGACCGGTCGACGGGCCCGGCGTACTACTGGTCGTTCGAGCGGCTGCGCCACTTCTACCCCATGTCGTCGTCCTCCCCCGCGGTCTCCCTGCTGCTCGGCCTGCACGAGTCGCTGAAGATGCTGGACGAGGAGGGCCTGCCGGCCTTCCGCGGGCGCCACGCCGCCCTGGGGCTGGCCGCCCAACGGGCCCTGACCGCCCTGGGCTTCAGCACCTTCATCCAGGAGCCGCACCGCAGGAGCCACGTCATCACCTCGGCGCTCGCCCCGGAGGGCATCGACACCTCCCGGCTCCTGAAGACCCTGTCCACCCAGTACGGCGTCACCATGACCGGCGGACAGGCCCACCTCAAGGGCAAGCTCATCCGGGTCGGGCACGTGGGCGCCGCCGACGCCCTCGACCTGTGCGCGGTCGTCGGCGCCCTGGAGATGTCCCTGCTCGCCCTCGGCCACCGCTTCACCCCCGGCGCCGGAGTCGGCGAGGTCGTCCGCACCTTCCACGAGGAGGAAATCTGATGCTCGTTCTCTTCCAGCGGGAGACCTGTCCGGACTGCAAACCCGTACGGGAGCTGCTGACCCGGCTCCAGGTCTCGTACCTCAACATCAACGTGCCCAAGCCGCGCGAGGAGCGGCACGAGCTCATCCGCGTCACGGGCAGCAAGTTCATCCCCGCCCTGGTGGACGGCGCCACCGTGATCCCCGGAAAGCTCCGCGAGAACGCCGACATCCTCGCGTACCTCGAGGAACGGTTCGGCGCGCCGCGCCCCGACGCGGCCCCCGAGGCGCCCGAGGCGGCGCAGCCGGAGCCCGCCGCATGACCAGCGGCTCCGGACCGGTCGTCGGCGTCGTCGCCGGCACCCCCCAACTGGTCGGCGCGGCACGCGCGCTCGGCGTACGGACCGTCTTCGTGCACCCGGCGGGCGAGTCGCGGCCGGCGGCCGCGGACGCGGCCGACCACGCGGTCGCCGCCGACCTCGCGGACGGGGAGGCCGTCTGCTGTCGCTGACCGAGCGGGGGCTGCTGCCGGCCGCCGCGGCGGCCGCGCGGCTCGGCGTGCCCGGCAACTCCCTGCACACCGTGCGCCTGCTGCAGGACAAACGGCTGATGCGGGAGCTGCTCGACGCCCGGGGGCTGAGCCCGGTCCGGAGCCGCCCGCCGACCTCGTCCGCCGACCTGTCTCTTATAC
>KL569414.1:104914-111519 GCA_000715685.1 Streptomyces lilacinus | reverse complement strand
GGGAGGTCGGCGGGCCGGTGATCCTCAAACCGGCCGGCGGCACGTCCAGCCACGCCGTGGAGCGCGTCGCGGACCCCGGGGACGCCGACGCCGCCTGGCGGCGGTTCACGGCCGCCGGCGGCACCCGGCCCGTGGCGGAGGAGTTCCTCGACGGCCCGGAGATCAGCGTCGAGGCCTTCAGCCACCGGGGCCGCCACACCGTCGTGGCCGTCACCGACAAGCGGGTGCTGCCCAACTTCGTGGAGACCGGGCACACCGTGCCCAGCGCGCTGCCGCCGGACACGCTGACCGAGGTCGCGGCACTCGTCACGGCCTTCCTGGACGCCGTGGGGCTGCGCGAGGGCCCGTCCCACACCGAGCTCAAGGTCACCGGGCGCGGTCCGCGGATCATCGAGTCCCACAACCGGATCGGCGGCGACAAGATCCGCGAACTCGTGCGGATCGCCTACGGCGTGGACCTGGTCGGCCTCACCGTGGGCTGTCCGCTCGGGCTGCTCCCCGCCCCCGCCGGACCGCCGACGCCCCGGGCGGGCGCGGCCATCCGCTTCCTGACCCCCGACCCCGGCACGGTCCACCGCGTCGAGCTGCCCGACACCGACGCGTCCGCGGTGATCTCCCTGAAGGTCGGCGTCGGCGACGTCGTCGGCCCGGTCCGCCGCTCCGAGGACCGCGCCGGGCACGTCCTGGCCGAGGGCACCGACGCGGCCGACGCGGCCCTGCGGTGCGAACGCCTCGCGCGGCGGGTCCGCATCGGCACCGAACCGCTCGCGGCCCGACCGACCGGAGGATGACCCGACCCATGCGCCACGCCGTCGTCACCGACGTCCACGGCAACGCCCCCGGCCTGCGCGCGGTGCTGGCCCGCGCGCGGGAGCAGGGCGTCGACCGCGTCCTGTGCCTGGGCGACGTCTTCGAGTGCCTCGTCAGCAAGCGGGACGTGGCGGACCACGTCTTCACCCGCCTCGACGAGGTCTTCGACCAGGACCCCGCGCCGGCCGGGCTGCTCGACGGCGCCCTGCTCGTCCGCGGCAACCAGGAAGAACGCATCAGCGCGCTCGTGCCCGACCGGGAACTGCCCGACTGGGCGCGCCCGGTGCTCGACGCACCGCTGGCCCTGCGCACCGACTTCGCCGCCTACTGCCACGGCCACGCGCTCCCGTGGCGCGAGGTCGCGCCCGACCTGTGGGTCCCGCTCGACGCCGAGTTCGCCGGCCGGGCCCTCGTCCACGGCCACCACCACCGCAACGCCCTGCACGTGCTGCCGCGCACCGGGCGCGCCTGGGAGGACGTCGAGAGCCTGCCCGTGCGCTTCGGCGAGCCCGTGCGCCTCGCCGAGGACCGCCGGTACCTCGTCAACGTCGGCCCCGTGCGCGGGCCGGCCCCCTCCTGGGCCGTCGTCGACGAAGGGGAAGCGACCGTCACCTTCCACCGACACGAGGAGTCCGCATGACCCGGCACGTCCTGCTGCTCAACTCCGACAAGCCGGAGGTGCTGCGCGCCCTGGCGGCCCGCCCCGACCTGCGGATCCGGGTGATCACCCGCGAGGCGTACGCCGGCCTGTACGCCGATCACGAGACCGCCTTCGTCGACAGCTTCGAGGACCTCACACAGGTCGAGCGCGCCGCCCACCGGCTCGCCCGGGGCGGGCCGTTCGACCACGTCGTCGCGGCGACGGAGAAGAGCGTCGTCGCGGCCGGGCTGATCCGCTCCCTGCTGGACGTCCCCGGGCAGACCTTCGACCAGTCCCTGTGGGCGGCGCACAAGCGCGCCATGAAGCAGCGGCTGCGGTCCTTCGACCTGCCGGTGACCGACTTCGCGCAGGTGGCGACGGTGGACGACGTGCCGCGCGCCGCCGAGGCCGTCGGGTGGCCGGTGATGGTGAAGCCCGTCTTCGGCGCCGCGTCGCGCAGCACCCACCGCGTGGACTCGGCGGCCGACTTCGCCGCCCTGCACCGGGCGGGCGCCTTCGCCGGCCTCGCCCGGCGCGGCCAGCCCGTCCAGGTCGAGCGGCTCGTGCGGCACCGCGGCGAGTACCACTGCGACGGCGTCGTGCGTGGTGGCCGGGTGGCGCTGGCCGCGGTCTCGCGCTACTTCACCCCGCCGTTCCGCACCCCCTCGGAGCTCAACAGCAGCTGGCTCGTCGACCAGGACGCCCCGGCGGCCCGGGAGATGCTGGCCCTGCACGAGCGGGTGGCCCGGGCGCTCGAGCTGCGCGACGGCGTCACCCACCTGGAGATCTTCGCGACCGACGAGGGCCCGGTCATCGGGGAGGTGGCCGTCCGGCCGGGCGGCCTGGGCATCTCCCGCACGTGGTGGCACGCCTTCGGGGTCGACCTGTGGGAGGAGTTCGTGCGGGCCGCCCTCGACGAGCCGTCGGACCCCCGCGCCCGCCCGCAGGACCGCACGCTCGGCCGCATCCACCTGCCCGGCCGCGAGGACGTACGGGAACGGGCCGCCGCGCTGCCCGGCGTCATCGAGGCGCTGCCGCCCGCCGCCACCGGCACGCCCAACGTCGAGGTGCACTTCGCCGCCCCCGACCCCGCGGCGGTCGAACGGCTCCACGCCCGGCTGTGCGCGCTCGCGGAGGCGCCCGCATGAGCCCCCGCGCCGCCGGTCTGCTGCCGGCGCCCGGCGCGCCCCGCCTGCTCGCCGTCTCCTGGCTGGTCAAGACCGTCGGCAGCGGCCTCTACCTGCCCACCAGCGTGCTGTTCTTCACCCACGTCGCGGGCCTGTCCGGCGGGCAGGTCGCCTTCGGCCTCGGCCTCGCGGGCCTCGTCTCCCTCGTCGGGGCCGTGCCGCTGGGCGGGCTGGCCGACCGCTACGGCCCCCGGCGCACGTACACCGTGCTGCTCGTCGCGCAGTTCGTGACGATGGCCGCGCTCGCGCCCGTACGCTCCTACGGGCTGTTCCTCGCGCTCATCACCCTCTTCACCCTGGCCGAGCAGGGCAGCGGCGCCGCCCGCGGCGCGCTGATCGCCTCGGTCGGCGAGGGCGCCGAGCGCGTGCGGCTGCGCGCGTACCTGCGGGTCGTGACCAACGTGGGCGTGGCCGTCGGCGCGGGCCTTGCGGCGCTCGTCATCGACGTGGGCACCACGACCGCCTACACCCTCCTGCTGCTGGGCACGGCGCTGACCTTCCCGGCCGCCGCCGTCCCCCTCCGCCGACTGCCCGCCCGGGCCGGCGGCGCCGGCGGCCCCGCGGCGGCGGAGGCCGGGGGCTCGCGGTGGCAGGTCTTCCGCGACGGGCGGTACGTCGGCGTCACCGTGATCTGCGGGGTGCTGGGGCTGCAGGCCCAGGTGCTCTCCTTCGCCGTTCCGCTGTGGGTCGTGGGGCACACCTCGGCACCCGCGCCGGTCGTCTCGGCCGTCGTGGTGCTCAACGCGGTCATGGTCGTCCTGCTGCAGATGCGCGCCAGTCGCGGGGCGGAGGACGACGCGCGGGCGGCCCGCCTGTGCCGGCGCGCGGGGCTCGCCCTGCTCGCCGCCTGCGTGATCATCGCCTTCACCGGTGGGGCCCCGACCTGGCTCGCCACCGTGCTGCTGCTCGCCTTCGCGGTGGCGCTGACGGCGGGCGAACTCTGGACGTCCGCGGGCTCCTTCGGGCTGAGCTTCACGCTCGCGCCGGACGGTGCGCACGGTCAGTACCAGGGCTTCTTCTCCCTCGGCAAGGGCGTGGCGACCGCCGTCGCGCCGTGGCTGCTGTCCACGCTGTGCCTGTCCGACGACGCGGGGCGCGGCTGGCTGGTGCTCGGCGCGGTGTTCGCCGTGGCCGGGCTCTTCATGCCCCTGGTCGTCCGCCGGACCGCCCCGGGCGCGGGCGCCGCGGAGGCGGTGCCGGCGAAACCCGGCTGACGTGCGGTGTCGTTCCGGTGCACGCTTGACCCATGGACGACAGAAGGACCGTGCGGATCTCCAAGTTCCTCTCGAGGCACTTGCGGCACGACCCCGGCCGCATCGGGATCGAGCTCGACGCCCACGGCTGGACCGACATCGACGCCCTGCTGGCCGCCGCCGCGGCGCACGGCCTCCGCTTCGACCGGGCGGAGCTCGACCACGTGGTGGACACCAACGACAAGCGGCGCTTCGCCATCGAGGGCGACCGCATCCGGGCCCAGCAGGGCCACTCGGTCGAGGTCGACCTCGACCTCCCCGCCGCCGAGCCGCCCCCGTACCTCTACCACGGCACCGTCGCCCGCAGCGTCGCCGCGATACGCGCCGAGGGCCTGCGCCCCATGAACCGCCACCACGTGCACCTGTCGGTCGACCGCGCGACCGCCGAGCGCGTCGGCGCCCGGCGGGGCAGGCCCGTGGTGCTGTCGGTCGACGCGGGGGCGATGCACCGCGCCGGGCACGTGTTCCGGGTGACGGGCAACGGGGTGTGGCTGGCGGAGAGCGTCCCGACGGAGTTCCTCCGCTTCCCGGGGTGACGCGGCTGCCGGGCCGGCTCACTTCCACGGCATCGTCGGGAACCACCCGTAGTCGAAGCGCGCCGGCAGCCGGATCCCCCAGTAGACGACCGTGAACGTCCCGAACACCACGAGCGCCACGCCCGTGCAGGCCGCCGCCCGTCCCGGCCGCGCGCTCAGCCAGCGCGGCACGCGGCCGCCGCCGGCCAGGGCGAGGACGACGAAGAGGACGGCGAGGACGGCGACGTTCCCCAGCGCGATCACCGCGAAGAGCAGCGCTCCGTAGAGGGCGTTGTGGGTGTCCGCGGCGTAGGCGAAGGCCTTGCGGAAGAGGGGGTAGGGGCGGCCGATCACGAAGCCGCCGACGAGGGCGCCGATCAGCAGGAGGCGTACGGTGTGCTGCCGGGCCCCGAGGCGGCCGAGGGGATCGGGGGCGAGGCCGAACGCGGCGAGGCCCAGCCACAGCAGCGCGAGCCCGATGACGACGAAGACGATCAGGGCCTGGAGGGCGCGCACGGGCATGCCGTTGCCGACCGTGTCCTGGGAGAGCTGGGGGATGTCCGGGCCGGCGGCGGCGCCGATCGCCCCGTAGAGCGCCGCGACCGTCACCGCCCCGACCGTCAGCCAACCGAGCGGGCGCAGGGCCGCCGCGAGCCGGCCGCCGCGGCCCGCGCCGGTGCCGGCCATGGGGGCGAGGGCGCCGAACGCGGCGACGTTGCAGGCGGTGAACGTGCCGGCCAGGCCCGCGACGAAGGCGAAGAGGACGCCGGCGCCGCTGCCGGGGATGTCGTCCTTGAGGGCGTCGCGGCCCAGGATGCCGTCGGCGGCGTCCACCCCGAGGCCGTCGACGAGCCTGGCGGACCAGACGACGGCGAGCAGCAGGCCGAGCGCGGCGCTCACGGCGGCGAGGGTCCCGGCCCGGGCGGGGCGGGACCGGGCGGGTGCCGCCGGGCGACCGGCGGAGGGGGCGGCACGGGTTCCGGCCATGGGCGATCCCTTCGGTTCACGCGCGGTGGAAGGGCAGCAGGGCGGTGCGCAACTCCTCGGGCACGGGGGCGGGTTCCATGCGGTCCCCGGACCCGTCGTCCGCGAGGCGGCGCATGCAGGCGACGGTCTGGTGGCCGCGGGCCACCAGCACGGGCGGACCGGGGTCGACCCGCTCGTAGTCGAAGGCCATCACGATGCGGTTGCCGGCGACGTGCCGCAGCGACATGTGGATGTCGATGCCGTCCAGGGCCCGGCACTCGCGCAGGTACTCCATGTCGCAGGAGACCGTGACGAGGGTGAGGCCTTCGCCGAACGACGCCACCGTGCCGGGCGCGCGCTCGGCGAGGAACCGCTCGCGGCAGTGGCCCTGCCAGCGCACGAAGTGGGCGAAGTAGACGTTGCCGGCGAGGTTGGTCTCCTCGAACGGGACGCGGTGGTGGTGGACGTAGGCGCGGGGCGGGGTCATGAGGGGGTGCCGTTCCGGGTGGAGGTGGTGGGCGCGGCGACGGTCCGGCCGGCGGCCCCGGTGGGCACCCCCGGGCAGATCGCCACGGCCACCGGGTCGGGCAGCCCGGCGACGGACACGACGACGGTGGCGACGCGGAGGTCGCCCCAGCGCAGCAGGACCCAGCCGTCTTCGGTGCCGCGCTCGACGCACGGGGGCGCGTCGGGGCGGGCACCGAGCTTGAGCACTGCCTGACGGGCCGTCAGCAGACGGCTCCAGGCGTGTCGCGGGGGCTCGTCCGCGACCGCCGCCGCGCGGGGCCCGCCCAGCAGGGCGCGCCAGTGGTCCGGGAGCCGGTCGGCGACGGGCGCCCAGTCGACGGCCACGGGCCGGTCGGCGACCGCGACCAGGGCCCGGTCGCGCAGGTGGGCGGTCGAGACGAAGCCGGCGCCCGCCGGGAGCCGGCCGTCCGTGGCCAGCAGGTCGATCCCGGACCCGGTCCTGGTCCCGGCCTCGGTCTCGGTCTCGGCCTCGGGAAGCAGTCGGTCCAGGGAGCGGGTCAGGTACGGGCCCAGGAGCTCCTCGGGCCAGGGGGCGCGGGGATCGCGGGGCAGCGGCCCGACGTCCTTCAGGCGCAGGCCGTCCCAGGTCTCGAGGACGGTGCCCGCGAGGTCCTCCACCCGCAGGTCGTAGCGGTAGCCGTCGGCGTCGTGCGCCGTCTCGTGCGCGTGGACGACGACGGTGCCGGCTCTGTCTCTTATACACATC
>KL569414.1:104169-104658 GCA_000715685.1 Streptomyces lilacinus | reverse complement strand
CCCGCCCGTGGATCCGCACCGCCGCCACGCCCACGGGCAGGACGCGGCGGTGCGGGACGCAGCCCTGGAGGAGGTGGACGAAGGCGTCCCGCGCGGCCGGGTCGCCCAGGAGCAGCCGCGCGCTGTGGAAGCCGCTGAACCACGCGTCGTCCGTACCGGTGCCGGTGGCCACCACGGCCTCGCAGCGGCGGCCGCTGAGCAGGCGGTAGCGGACGAGCCGGTGAAAACGGGGGCCGTGGAAGAACAGGCCGCCGTAGTGGGGGGAGCGGTCGGTCTCCGCCGGGGCCGCCTCGACGGCGGCGGGCTCGGCGCGGTCGAAGCGGTACGCCGCGCGGAAGTGGTCGACCGCGAAGCCGGTCTCGGCGCTGCGCAGCACCGCCTCGACCGTGCCGTCGTCCTGCCGCAGCGCGGCGACGCGCAGGGTGCGGGTGCCGTCGGCCGGCACGGTCACGGGCCGCTCGAAGGCGGCCGCGCCGACCGCCGACGGGG
>KL569414.1:102274-103866 GCA_000715685.1 Streptomyces lilacinus | reverse complement strand
CAGCGGCAGCGACTCGTCCGCGTACCGCAGGGTCCGGGCGCGGGGCAGCCGGCCGGCCACCATCACCGTCGTCGGCGCGTCGGGGTCGGCCAGCAGCGCCAACAGGGCGCGGGTGCCGTCCGCCACGGGGATCGGCGCGACGCCCTGCCGACGCAGCGCCTCGACGGCACCCAGGCGGTGGGCCATGCCCGCGCCCTCCCACTGCGACCACTCCACGGTCAGGCACCGGCAGTGCGGCAGGGCGGCGGCCAGCTCCTCGACGCGGCGTCGCATCAGGTCGTTGGCCAGGGCGTAGTCGGACTCCCCCGGCAGCCCGATCCGGGCGATCACCGAACCGAAGGCCACCAGCAGGCGCAGCCGGCCCGGGTCCACGGCCGCGAGGACCGCGTCCAGGCCGGCGCACTTCGGCGCGGTCGCGGCGCGCAGCCGCTCCGGGGTGAGCGCCTCGAGGCGGCCGGGCTCGTTGCGGCCCGCGCAGTGCAGCACGGCCGTGACGGGCCCGAGGCGCGCCTCGGCCTCGGCGACGGCGCGCCGGACGGCGGCGGGGTCGGTCACGTCGGCCGTGAGGTAGCGCGCGGCGAGGCCCTCGTCCTCGAAGCGCCGCAGGGTGCCGGCCACTTCGGGATCGTCCTCGGGCCGGGCGCGCCCCACGAGCGCGAGCCGCGCGCCGGTCGCCCGGCCCAGGGCGAGCGCCGACTCGGCGCCGATGCCCTTGGCTCCGCCGGTCACCAGGCACACGTCGGCGGGGCCGAGGGGGACGGCGGCGGCCGCGGCCGGCAGCGGGCGGTACGCGGTGACGGGGACGTGGCGGCGCCCTTCGTCGTCGTAGACGACCTCGGCGTACCCGGCGGGCCCTCGGGCCGCCGCCTCCGCGGCCGCCCAGCGCACGCCCTCGGCGTGGGCCGGCACGTCCACGACCAGGCAGTCGTGAGCCGCGCGCTCGGCCACGACCGAGCGCGCGAGGACGGCGCCCACGTCTCTGTGGTGCAGCACCACCAACGGACCGCCGCCCGCGCTTGCCGCCGCGGCGGCGGCGTGCAGGGCGGCCACGGTCGCCTCGGCGTCGGCGGCGGGCGGGAGGGCTACGACGGTGCCGGCGGTGCCTGCCGGGAAGGCGGCTCGGACGGCGTCGGCGAGGGGGTGGCCGTGGTCGACGTGGCACGTCCAGCCGCCGGGGCCGCCGCCCTTCGGTACGGGGGTGGGTGGCCGCGGTACGAGCCGGTGGGTGAAGGCGCGCACCCACGGGGCGACGCCGGTGGGCTCGCGCTCCTGCGTGGCGGGCGGCAACTCGTCCATGTGCGCGGCCAGTTCCGCCACGGTGGCGGTCACCAGGACGCCGGTGTCGACGGGGGCGGCGCGGCCGAGCGCGTGGGCGGCCTCGACGGCGATCTGCGCGAGGCGCAGGGAGTTCACGTGCAGGTCGGCGAGCAGCCGATCGTTGTCGCCGATCGCTTCGGCGTCGAGCTCGAGCGTTGCCGCGATGAGGGCGCGGACGGTGCGCAGGGCGGAGGGGTGCCCCGGTCCCACCCTCTCCCCGTCTCCTGGGGCTCCGCCCCAGCCCCCCTCTCCGGGGCTCCGCCCCGGACCCCGGT
>KL569414.1:99703-102018 GCA_000715685.1 Streptomyces lilacinus | reverse complement strand
CGCCGGACGGGCTGATTTTGCCCCGCCGGGCTCGAGGGGCCCAGTCCGGGCCCCGTCGGAGTCGGACCGTCCCGGCCCGCCGGAACGAAGCCCGGGGCGGAGCCCCGAACCGGCCGACTCCACCCCGCCGGGCTCGGTCCGTCCCGGCCCGCTGGAACGGGGTACGGGGCGGAGCCCCGAAGAAGGGGGCTGGGGCGGAGCCCCAGGAAACGGTGAAAGGGCGGGAGCGGGGGCCCCAACCTCGCACGGGTTCGCCAAGAACACCCGCGGTCGCGACAGGTCGAGCGGCCGCGAGAAGCGCTCCGCCGCCCACTCACGAACATTCGCGCCGCATGCGGCGAAAAGCGCCGCTGCCGTGGTCGCCAGCGAGGCGGACCCGGCCGCGGTCGTGTCCAACGACAGGGTCGGCAGGGTCGTGGTCTGGCGGGTCAGGCCCGTCAGGGTGGTGCCGGGGCCCAGTTCCAGCAGGACGTCCACGCGACCGGCGAGGTCGCGCACGGCGTCGGCGTAGCGGACAGGGGCGAGGACCTGGCGGGTCAGGAGGGCGGCCGGGTCCGTCGCCGGGGGCAGGGCCGTGCCGGTGACGGAGGAGATGACCGTGCCGGCGGTCAGGGGCGCGAAGTCCGTGGCCGCGAAGCACTGGGACAGCGCCGGCAGCGCGGGGCGCAGGGCCGCGGAGTGGAAGGCGTGGGAGACGGCGAGGACGGCCGTGGGCACGCCGTGGCGCGCCGCGCGCTCGCGGACGCGGGCCAGGGCGTGGCGCGGGCCGGCGACGGTGACGTGGCGCGGCGCGTTGACGGCCGCGACGACGGCCTCGGTGTCCCGCAGCAGTTCCTCCGCCGTCTCGGCGTCCGTGCCCAGGGCGAGCATGCCGCCGCCGCTCTCCGCGTGGCGGGCCATCAGCGCGCCGCGGGTCCGGGCGAGAGCGACGGCGGCGGCCGGGGCGAGGGCGCCGGCCCAGGCGAGGGCGGTGAGTTCGCCCAGGCTGTGGCCGAGCGCGGCCTCGGCCCGTACGCCCAAACGTTCGAGGTAGCGCGCACCCGCCAACGACGCGGCGACGACGGCCGGCTGGACCACGGCCGTGTCGGCGGCGACGTGCCCGGGGACGGGGTCGGGGACCTCGGCGAAGAGGTCGCCGGTCTCGACGACGCGCCCCAGCGCGCCCGTGTCGGCCCGTCCGGGCGTGCCCTGCCCGGGGAAGAGGAGGCCGAGTCGGGCGGCGGGGCCGGCGCCGGTGAAGACGCCGGCGTCCGCGTCCCAGCGCATGCCGCCGCCGAGGGCGCGGGCGGCCGCCCGGAGGCGGTCGGCGAGGCCGCCGGCGGAGGAGGCGACGACGGCGAGGCGCAGCGGCCGGGCGGGGTCGGCGCGGCGGGCCAGTTCGACGGCGAGGTCGGTGAGTTCGGCCTCCGACAGGGTCTCGGCCACCGAGGCGAGGCCGACGGCACGGTCGGCGAGTTCGCCGGCGTCGTCCCCGCTGAGGGCGTAGACCTCCCGGCCGGGGGCGGGCGCGTACGGCCAGGCGCCGGCGGCGGCCGGCCGGGGGGCGGGGTGGCCGACGACGACGTGGGCGTTGATCCCCCCGAAGCCGGAGGAGTTGACGGCGGCGCGGCGCGGCAGCCCGGCCGGCCAGGGTTCGGGTTCGGCGAGGACCCGGAGGACGGGGTCGGGGCCGGTGAGCAGCTCGTGGGGGGTGTCGCAGCCCGTGGTGGGCGGCAGCAGCCCGTGGTGGACGGCGAGGACGGCCTTGATCAGCCCGGCGACGCCGGCGGCGGCCTTGGTGTGGCCGATGTTGGCCTTGACGCTGCCGAGGGCGACGGGCGCGGCGCCCCGCACGCCGGCGCCGCGCAGGGCCGCGTCGAGGACGGCGAGTTCGACCTGGTCGCCGACGGCGGTGCCGGTGCCGTGGCCCTCGACGAGCCCGATCGTGCCGGGGCCGGAGCCGGCCCGTTCGTGGGCGCGGCGCAGGGCGAGGGCCTGTCCGGTGCGTTCGGGGCGGGTCAGTCCGCCGCGGCCGTCGGAGGACATGCCCCAGCCCTCGAGGCGGGCATAGGCGCGCAGGCCCAGGCGGCGGGCGTCGTCCTCGCGGGCGAGGACGACGATGCCGCAGCCCTCGCCGGGCAGGAAGCCGGTGGGTTCGCGGTCGTAGACGCGCATGGGGCCGCGGGCGAGCGCGCCGAGGCGGGAGAAGCCGACGAGTTCGAAGGGGTCGAGGCTGAGGTCGACGCCGCCGGCGAGGGCGAGGTCGAGGTCGCCCTGGGCGAGTGCGGTGCAGGCCTGTCTCTTATACACATCTCTGATGGCGCGAGGGAGGCGTG
>KL569414.1:98972-99468 GCA_000715685.1 Streptomyces lilacinus | reverse complement strand
GGCCGGCGCCGTGGAAGCCGTAGTGGTTGCAGATGCGGCCGCTGATGGTGTTGGCGAGGCCGCCGGCGAGGGACTCGTCGCCGGGGACGGGGAAGGGCTGTTTGTAGCGGGCCTCCAGCTCGTGGAGGATCTCGGCGCGGTCGCCGGCCGCGGTGCCGCGCTCGTACAGCACGCGGTCCACGGTGCGGCGGACGTAGGGCCAGCGCAGCCGGAGCTGTCCGGTGCGGGAGAACTCGCCGGTGAGGGAGTTGCCGATGACGACGCCGACGCGGTCGGGGTCGAGCCCCTCGCCGTCGGCGAAGCCGGCGTCGCGCAGGGCCGCCGCGGCGACGTCGAGGGCGAGCCAGTGGGTGAGGTCGGCGGCGCGGAAGGTGCTGCCGGGGACGCGGAAGGCGGCCCGGTCGAAGGTCCAGCCCTCGAGGACGGCGGCCCGCTCGAGGTCGATGCCGTCGGCGTCGCCGGGCCCGCCCGTCGCGTAGTCGGCGAGGGGCAGCCG
>KL569414.1:95195-98728 GCA_000715685.1 Streptomyces lilacinus | reverse complement strand
GCTCGGGCGGGACGCGGCGGAACGCGCGGCGGCGGGCGAGGACGGTCTGCCACAGCCCGGCGGGGTCGTCCGCGTCGGGGTAGCGGCAGGCCACTCCCACGACGGCGACGGGGCACTTCACGGGGCCTCCCGGGCGGCACGAGCCCTACCGAAACGTTCCAGCAGGCGCGACGGCAGAGCGTGCGGCAGACGTTCCAGCAGCGGCCCGGTCACCGGCAGCGTGATCAGCGCCAGCCACCGCACGGCGCACACGATGCCCAGGGCGAAGAAGAGGCCGAAGGTGATGTGCAGGGCCATCAGCAGCCCGTACGCGGCGGCGATCCCGAGGCCGAAGGCGACCTGCCGGCGCGGCGGGAAGGGCGTCGTCCCGGGGTCGCTGATCATGTAGTTGGTGTAGAGGACGAAGGCGACGCCGGTCATCGGGGTGAACGCGCCGACGATCCAGGCGTCCGTGACCAGGGACCGCACCACGGCCTGCAGGACGAACCCGCCGATCCAGCCCAGCAGCAGCGGCATCTTCAGCGTCAGCTTGGCGTTGAGCAGCGTGCCCGCGCCGAGGACGACGAGCGGGATGATCCAGCGCAGCGGCCCGGGCGGGTACTCGGTGAACTCGTACGGCGGGGCGATGCCCACCCAGTCGTAGAGCAGCAGGGTCACGACGATGCCGGTGTTGGAGGGGTTCAGGACGTGCTGCGTCTTGCCGCGCACGCGGGCGCGCACCACGTATTTGGAGCCGATGCCGACGGCGGCGGCGAAGGCCGTGGGCGCGAGCCGGTCGTTGGCGTAGAGCAGCATCGAGCAGGCGAGCCCGGTGATGTGGGCGGGCAGCATGAAGTCGAGGACCTGTCCGGGCCGGCCCAGATAGCGGGGCCGGCGCCGGTGCACGGCGGCGTCCACGGTCTCCAGCAGCAGTTCGACGGCGTAGGCGGTGCCGACGGCCACGAAGGGCGTGGCCCAGGCCTGTTCGAAGCCGAGCCAGGTGAGGCCGAGGACGTTGAGGACGGTGATCGACAGCGCGAAGCGGCGCAGGGCCTTGCTGCGGCGCTTCTCCGGGGTGAGGCCGCCGGAGGCCGCGGGGGCGGGGGCCGTCGGGGCGGGGGACGCGGGGGCAGTGGTCGTCACGGGAGCACCTCTTCGCAGGGGGACGGGCTCAGGGGCCGGTGCCGGGGAGGACGACGGTGTGGGAGCCGGGTGCGAGCGACCGGGTCGTGCGGTGGTCCCCCGCCGCGTCCCGCCAGGCGATCTCGACGGCGACGGGCTTCCCGTCGTCCTCGCCCAGCCCGAAGTGCAGCTCGGAGCTGTTGACGCCGGTGTGGCCGTTGCTCGGCTGGAGCTGCTGGGCCCGCACCCGTCCGTCGGCCGTGCGCACGGTGACGCGGGCGCCGATCGCGGGCGTGGTGCCGGTGCCGCCGGGCACGCTCGTGGGCACCCGCAGGCGCAGGGCGAGGTGGTCGCCGGCGGGGCTGCCGAGGTTGCGCAGGTAGGTCGAGCGGCCCCACTGGTTGGCGACGACGATGTCGAGCCGTCCGTCGCCGTCGGCGTCGGTCAGGGCGAAGGACCGGCTGGGCACCTTCTGGTCGAGCCCGACGGCCCGGCCCAGGTCGGTGTAGCGGCCGGCCGCGTTGCGCACCCAGAAGCGGTTGTCGGCGGCGCCGGAGAGGTCGTCGCCGGGCACGATGCGCGGCCAGCTCGGCGGGTGGCGCAGCAGACTGTCGTTGGCCATGGCGAGCTCCTGCAGCTCGGGCCACTTGTTGGTGCCGCCCTTGACGAAGCCGACTGCCTGCAGGATCTCGGGCCGGCCGCTGTTGTCGAAGTCGCCGGTCTTGACGTCCCAGGACCAGCCGGAGCGGGCGAGCCCCAGGTCCTCGCTGCGGTCGCGGTAGGGCGCGACGCCCTTGGCGAGGTCGGAGGCGGGGCCGTTCCTGGTGAAGACGAAGTTGCTCTCCTCCAGGGCGTACGGGAGGGTGATGTTGCTGACCAGGATGTCGGGTTCGCCGGTGCCGTCGAGGTCGGCGAAGGCCACGCCCATGCCCTTGTACGAGTCGTGGCCGAGGACCTTGGACTTGGGCGTGGTGAAGGTGCGCCGGCCCTCGGCGAGGGTGAAGGCGGCCCGGCCGGGTGCGGAGCGGTTGACCAGCAGCCGGTCGGGGCCGAAGTCGTTGGCGAGGTAGAGCTCGGGCAGTCCGTCGCCGTCGAGGTCCTGGGCGCCGAGGGCGAGGGCCCAGCCGTGGCGCACGCCGGCGGGCAGGGCGTCGGGCGCGTCCGCGTAGCCGGCGGCGGGTTCCGTGCCGCCGCGGCCGGAGGTCCACAGCAGGACGTGGGTGGTGCCGGCGTTGCGGGCGTTGGACATGCCGTCCTGCATGGCCATGCGGGGGTCGTCGGCGGCCTCGGTGTCCAGGACGCGGGCGCCGTCGGGGAAGTAGTTGCCGACGACGAGGTCGGGGTGCCCGTCGCCGTCGACGTCGGTGGCGTTGACGGTGGTGGTGTTCCACGTCTTCATGGGCGAGAGAAGCTCCTGGGCGCGGAAGGCGTCGGCGGAGGGCTCGACGCCCGCCTTGCGCAGGAAGAGCACCGGGGAGCGGCCCCAGTAGTAGACCAGCACGCCCGTCAGGCCGTTCTGCGCGAAGTCGCCGGTGACGCAGCCCATCGGGGCCATCGTGCGCGGGTTCCAGGGCAGTCCGCGCGGGGTCAGCGTGAAGGGCGCGTAGCGGCCGGCGGAGCCGGGCAGGGGGCGTACGGTCACGGAGTCGTCGCGCGGGTCGACGAGGCAGACGTCGCCGTCGCGGCCGGTGCCGGCGATGTCGCCGACGGCGGCGCTCGCGCCCACGGCGGAGATCCACGCGGAGATCCTGCGCAGGCCGGGCTGCACCGCGCGTTCGGTACGGGCTCCGGCGGGGTCGCCGTTGAGGTACGAGGCGGCGAAGCGGAAGCGGCCTGCGAGCTCCGCCCGCTCGTCGGCGGGGGTGCCCGGCCGGGCGGCGACCGCGCCCAGGCAGGCCGCGACCACCACCGCGACGACGGGTGCGGCGAGCGCGCGCCACGGGATGCGGGGCATCTTCCCTCCGGGGTCGGACGGCTGACCTGCTGATGTACGGGGCGGGGGCGCGGGACTCAGCGGGAGGCGAGCGCGCTGCCGCTGATCATGTCCCGCCAGGCGAGGTAGTCCTCGAGGGTGCCGTCGCCGCGCAGCCGCCGCTCGGCCGCGGCCGTCCAGCCGGCCGCGGTCGCCGTGTCCACGCCCACGAGGTGCAGCACGCCGCGGTGGGTGTGCTCGGGGACGTGGCCGCCCCGGCGCCGGGCCTCGGCGGCGAACGCCGCGCCCTGGGCGAGGTGGTGCCAGTAGGGCCCGGCGTGGGCGCGCAGCCGGTCGAGCTCGGCGTCGCTCGCGCCGCCGGCGTAGCAGGCCGCGAGGCCCACGCCGCTCCACAGGTGGGGGCGGCGGTCCTGCGGGAAGGAGCCGACGGTGTGCGCGATCCGCTCGGGGTCGGCCGCCTCCACGAACCACAGGCAACGGCCTGTCTCTTATACACATC
>KL569414.1:94062-94912 GCA_000715685.1 Streptomyces lilacinus | reverse complement strand
AAGAAGCCCTGCGCGAAGCCCTGGCCGTCCAGCGTCAGCCAGCGCAGCAGCGGGTGCAGGGCGGGCAGCCGGCGCACCCCTGGCAGCGGCATGCGGGGCGGTCCCCAGCCGGCGCCGACGTGCACGAGGTGGACGTAGGCCCGACCCGACCCGCTCAGCAGGGTCTCCAGGCGCCGGCCCCGGGTGAGCCGGGCGGCGTCCAGCAGGGCGCAGGCCATGCCCGCGCCCTCGTAGGCGAAGCCGCGCTCGGCGGCGTCCAGGACGGCCAGGCGCTCGTGGACGGCCGGTGCCGGGAAGGCGACGGCGGTGTTGAAGCCGGTGAGGAAGGAGCGGGCGTGGCGCTCCAGGATCCGCCGGCTCTCCGGTCTGCCGCAGTGGAAGCCGCGGACGGCGAAGTCGGCCATGTCCTCGCGCAGTCGCAGCCGGCGGGCCCAGCGGGCGGGCGGCCCGCCGGATCCGGCGCGGTCGGGCGAGCGGGGCGGAGCGTAGGGCTTTCCGGGCATGTGCGACCCCCGTCCTAGTCCTCAAGGGTGGTGCTGGGCCGCCGAGTTGGGCGGCGCGGGCCGTCGACCGGACTCGAACACAGTGCGTATTGCTATCAGTTGGCGAAGTGACGGTCAACACATTCGGAGGGCGGCCGCCCGGATTCGGCCGCCCGGCCGATTCCTACTGCAGCTGTTCGGTCGGGCGCAGCAGCACCTCGCCGACGGCCATGTGGCGGGGGCGGGTGACGACGTGGACGATCGTCCCGGCGACGTCCTCCGGCCGCAGCGGCGTACCGGGGTCGAAGCCGTCGGCGAGGGCCGCCAGCACCTCCGGCCGCGACTGCAGCGGCTGTCTCTTATACACA
>KL569414.1:93437-93824 GCA_000715685.1 Streptomyces lilacinus | reverse complement strand
GAGATGTGTATAAGAGACAGCGGCAGCTCGGTGGCGACGAAGCCGGGCTCGACGACGCACACCCGTACGTACCGGCGGGCCACCTCCTGGCGCAGGGCCTCGCTGAAGCCGGTGACGCCGAACTTCGCGGCGTTGTAGAGCGCGGTGTTGGGGGTGGCGACGCGGCCGCCGATGGAGCCCACGTTGACGAGGTCGGCGACCCGGCGGGGGCCCTCGGCGGCGGCGCGCAGCAGGTGGGGCAGCGCGGCGCGGGCGACGAGGGCCACGCCCATCAGGTCGGTCCGCACCATGCGGTGCCACTCCTCGACGGGCGCGTCCTCGACCGGGCCGAGCAGCAGGACGCCCGCGGCGTTCACCACGGTGTCCAGCCGGCCGGTCGCGGCGACC
>KL569414.1:91567-93164 GCA_000715685.1 Streptomyces lilacinus | reverse complement strand
GGCCCGGGCCACGACGGCCCGCCCGCCGCCGGCGGCGATCGCCTCGGCCACCTTCTCGAGCCGGTCGCGGCGCCGCGCGGCCAGCACGACGCACGCCCCGCGCTCGGCCAGGGCCAGCGCGGTGGCCTCGCCGATGCCGCTGGAGGCGCCCGTGACCAGGGCGGTGGTGCCGGCCAGTTCCTGCGTCGCGTGCTGTGCGGTCATGACGGGGGTTCCCCTCTCGGGACGCGGCCGGCGGCCGAGCTGCCGTCAGCCTGTCCCGTCAGCCGGGCGGGACGGCCGTGGGCGGTCCCGGGGCGGCGGCCGGCGCGGGCGCGCGCCCGGGGACGTCCAGCAGGCCCATGAATTCCACGCAGCGCCGGACCGCCTCCGGATCGCCCTCGATCCGCAGCCGCCCGGAGAGCAACGCCTCGAAAGGCGTGCGCATTTCGGCACCTATGCTGACGAACGTCTCCGCGTCCGTGGTGACCACCAGCGCCGGCGCGACGGCCGGCCCGCGCCGGGTCACGGCACGCCCCTCCGCCACCTCGATGTGGAAGGTCTCCTCGGCCACGCGGAACTCGTAGCTCTCCTCCACGGCGGGCACCGGCCGGCCGTGGATCATCGCCTGAACAGCGAGAATTCCCCACGCGGCGCGCACCACGCCGGCCGCCGCGTCGGCCTCGCCCAGGAAGCCCATGCCCCACCGGGCCAGCGCCAGCAGCGGCTCCCTGAGTCTGTCTCTTATTGTGTATAAGAGACAGCTCGAGCACACCCCGCTCGGCGAGCGCGCGCAGCCGCTCCGACAGCAGATTGGGGCCCAGACCGGGGAGGTTGCCGAGGATCTCGTTGAACCGGGCGGGGCCGATCAGCAGCTCCCGGACGATGAGCAGCGCCCAGCGCTCGCCGACGACGTCGAGGCCGGCCGCGAGTCCGCAGAACTGCCCGTAATTGCGCTTGCCGCTCATGACGCACCCTCAGCATCCCGCCCCATTACTACAATTCATGGTAGCAATGGCCGTCGCGCGGACGGTCGCGCGGGCGTGAGCAACCTGGGAGAAGGCGGGCGCGGGGGCCGGTCACTAGAGTCGGACGGCATGGACGGATGCGACAGCACGGCCGTGCACACGTTCGTCACCCGCTTCCTGGCCGATGTGAGCGGCGGCATGACCGCCCTCCTGTGCGCCCTCGGCGACCGGCTGGGACTCTTCCGCGCACTCGCCGACGGCGGTCCCGCCGGCAGCGCCGAACTCGCCGCCCGCACCGGCCTGGACGAGCGCTACGTCCGCGAGTGGCTCCTCGGCATGGCCGCGGCCGACTACCTCGAGGTGTGCGACGCCGAACGGGAGCGGTTCGCCCTGCCGCCCGAGCGCGCCGCGGTGCTGGCGTACGAGTCGTCGCCGGTCTTCATGGGCGGCTCGGCCCGCCTCGTCCCCGCGCTGGCCCAGGCGCTGGACGCGGTCGCCGAGGCGTTCCGGACCGGCGACGGGATCCCCCGCGAGCGCTACCCCGACGAGCTCTGGCGCACCATGTGGCGCATGAGCGCCAGCTGGCTGGACACGCTGCTCCTGCCCCAGTGGATCCCCGCGATCGACGGCCTCGCCAAACGGCTCGAGAC
>KL569414.1:90661-91295 GCA_000715685.1 Streptomyces lilacinus | reverse complement strand
CCACCTCTGCAGCGGCGGCGGCCGCGCGCTGGTCCTGCTGGCCGAGGCCTACCCGCGCTCCCGCTTCACCGGCTACGACCCGCTGCGGCTCAACGTCGAGCACGCCCGCGAGGCGGCGGCCGTGGCCGGCGTCGCGGACCGCGTCGACTTCGTCCACGGCGACCCCGCCGACCTCCTCGCCGCGGCACCGGGCGACCACGCCCTCGTCCTCGCCCTCGACGTCCTCCACGACACGCGCGACCCGGCCGCGACGCTACGGGCCGTTCGCTCGGCCCTCGCCGACGACGGCGTGCTGCTCCTGCTCGAGAGCCTCGGCACGGACCGCCCCACCGACAATCGCGGCCCGGCGGCCGCGCTGCTGTACGGGGCGAGCGTGCTGTACAGCGTGCCGATCGGGCGGGCGGGGGGCGGGGCGGCGGTCGGGATGCTGGGGCTTCCGCCGGGGGTGCTGACGCGGCTGTGCGGGGAGGCGGGGCTGGGCCACGTACGGCAGCTGCCCAGCCCGACGCCGCTGAATGCTCTGTACGAGATCCGGCCTTGAGGCCGGGGCGGGGGGTGTTCCCCACTCCAGCCCCGGTCCTCAAACGCCGGACGGGCTGACTTATCAGCCCGGCCGGCGTTTGAGGCCACCGCG
>KL569414.1:89317-90388 GCA_000715685.1 Streptomyces lilacinus | reverse complement strand
GCCCCAGTTACGGGAAGGGGCGGGATCGGGGAACAGCCACCGCCGGCACCGCAACCCCCCGAAAGGAGTCACCGTGACAACGGCATGGCGCCCAGCCAAGGAAGAGGCCCTCGCCGGCCTCGACGAGGGCACCGTCACCGTCCCCGTCGACCACACCGGCCAAGAAACCGACCGCACCCTCGACCTCCTCCTCGCCCGCCACAAGGCCCGGGGCCACCGCCGCGGCACCCTCCTCGTCGCCCCCGACGACCCCGGCAACCGCGGCACCCTCCTCGTACCGCAGCTCGTCGAGCGACTGCCGGCAGCCGTCCTCGACCAGTACGACCTCGTCGGCTTCGACCACCGCTTCAGCGGCCGCAGCGCGCCCCTGTCCTGCGGCCTCACCCCGGACCAGTGGCTGTGGATCTTCCACCGCCCCCAGAACCAAAAAGCCGAGGCCGCCTTCCAACAACGCATCGTCGACCGCTGCTTCGAAACCGCCGGCGACCTCCTCCCCCGCCTCACCTCCCGCAACATCGCCCGCGACATCGACCTCATCCGCCGCGCCCTCGGCGAGGAGCGGCTGTCCTTCCTCGGCTACTCCTACGGGAGTTACCTCGGCGCGGTGTGGACGCAGCTGTTCGGCGAGCACGCCGACCGGGTCGTCCTCGACAGCGTCATCGACCCGGACACGGTGTGGCGGCGGATGTTCCTCGACTACGCCGCCGCGTGCGAGGAAACGCTCGGCCGATGGTCCGGCTGGGCCGCCGCGCGGCACGCCGAGTTCGCGCTCGGCACCGACGCGGCCGAGGTGCGGGCGGCGGTGGACGGGCTGGTGGCGCGGGCCGACCGGGAGCCGGTGCCGGTCGCGGGGCTGCCCGTGGACGGGACGATGCTGCGGTTGTTCACGATGGTGCTGCTCGGCAGCGACCGGGCGTGGGGCTTCCTCGGCGACATCCTGCGGGCCGCCGTCCACGGCGGCGAGGCGCGGGAGTCGACGCGGCGGGCGCTGGGCGCGATGTTCGGGCGCGGCAAGGACGAGAGCGGGGCCGTCGCCCAGCTGGCGGTGCTCGGCGCCTGTCTCTTATACAC
>KL569414.1:81895-89090 GCA_000715685.1 Streptomyces lilacinus | reverse complement strand
CGACATGGCCGAGGCCGCCGCCCGGCAGCCGTTCATCGGCCCGGCGATGGCCGCGCCGAAGGCCGGCGCCTTCTGGCCGGTCCCGCCCCGGGAGCCCGTCACCGCGTTCGGCCCCGACAACCGGGCGGAGAGCATCCTGCTGGTCCGCGCGGAGCGGGGGATGTTCACCCCCGCCCGGGGCGCCGCCCGGCTGCGGGAACTGCTGCCGCACAACACCCGCCTGACCACCGTGGCGGACGCCGCCCACCACCGCGTCTACCCCTTCTACGGCGACCCCGGCACCAATGCGACGGTCACCGAGTACCTCCTCACCGGCAAGCTGCCGGACACGGACACGACCTTCACGCCGCGGAGGAGCACCGAGCCATGACCGACCTGCGCGCAGAAGCCGTACGCGACTTCCAGGCCCAGTCCCTCACCTGGACCGACCCCGACGAGGAGGCCCTCGCGGGCCTGGAGTGCGCCGAGCTGACCGTACCGCTGGACTACGCCGACCCCGCCGGCCCCACGCTGACCCTCGGCCTGGTGCGCGCCCGCGCCGCCGCGCCGGAGCGGCGGCGCGGCGTGCTGCTGGCCGGCCCCGGCGACGACCTGGGCAACCGCGGCACGCTGCTCGGCGCCCAGCTCGCGCGGACGCTGCCGAAGGAGGTGCTGGCCCAGTACGACCTGGTGGCGTTCGACCACCGCTTCATGGGCCGCAGCAGCCCGGTCGTGTGCGGGCTGGAGCCGGAGGAGCGGTTCTGGGTCTTCCACCAGCCGCGCGACTTCGCCCACGAGGTCCGTTTCCAGGCCGAGGTGGCGGCGAAGGTCGCCGAGCACGCCGTCGACCTCCTGCCGCACGCCAGCACGCGCAACATCGCCCGGGACATCGAGGTCATCCGGGGCGCGCTCGGCGAGGAGCGCCTCTCCTACCTCGGCTACTCCTACGGCACCTACGTGGGCGCGGTGTGGACGCAGCTGTTCGGCGAGCACGCCGACCGGGTCGTCCTCGACAGCGTGTGCAGCCCCGACTGGGTGTGGCGCGGCCTGTTCACCGACTTCCCGCCCAACGGCGAGCGCGCCCTGACCCGCTGGGCCCGGTGGGCCGCGCGGCGCGACGCGGAGCTCGGCCTGGGGCGTACGGCCGAGGAGGTGCGGGCGTCCTACGACCGGCTGCTGGCCCGGGCCGACGCCGACGAGGCGGTGACGGTGGCGGGCTTCCCGCTGGACCGCACGCTGGTCCGGCTCGTCGTGGTGGGGATGCTCAACAGCGACCTCAACTACGCCTACTTGGGCGACATCCTCCGCTCGGCCGTGCACGGCGCCCCGCTCGAGCCGGCCACCCTCTCCTTCCTCGCGGGCATGTTCGGGCAGCCCAAGGAGGAGAGCGGCACCGTCGCCCAGCTGGCGATCCTCGCCGGCGACTGGGCGTGGCCGCGCCGCCTGGGCCCGTACGAGCGGGACATGGAGCGGGCGGCGCGCGAGCACCCGTTCACCGGGGCGGCCCTGTCGGGGATCAAGGCGACGGCCTTCTGGCCGGTGCCGCCGAGCGAGCCGGTGACGCCGCTGGGCGCGGGCAACCGCGCCGAGAGCGTCCTGCTGGTCCAGGCGGCCCAGGACATGTCCACCCCGCACGCCGCCGCCGTCCGCATGCGCGAGGTGCTGCGCCACAACGCGCGGCTCGTCACCGTGGCCGACACCGCGCACCACCGGGTCTTCCCCTTCTACGGGAACCCGGGCACCGACGAGGTCGTCACCGCGTACCTGATCGACGGCACCGTGCCGACGGCCGATGTCGTCTGCCCCAATCCGCGACCGCAGGTGTGAAGGGGGACAACGCCATGACCGACCAGCCCCACGAGGTGTACGCGCCGGAGGCCCGCGTCGACCCCTACCCCGTCTACGCCCGGCTGCGCGCCGAGGCCCCCGTCCATCTGATCCGGGACCCCAACGGCATCGAGCACTGGCTGGTCACCCGCTACGAGGACGCGCGGGCCGCGCTCGCCGACAACAGGCTCTCGCGCGACCCGAAACACGCCTGGGAGGCGCTGCGCCGCTCGGGCCTCTACCCCGAGGGCGGGGAGGGCTCCGAGCCGCACATGCTCAACAGCGATCCCCCCGACCACACGCGGATGCGCAAGCTGGTCGCCAAGGCCTTCACGCCGCGCCGAGTGGAGGCCGTGCGGCCGCGCGTGCGGCAGATCACGGAGGAGCTCGTCGACGCGTTCGCCCCGCACGGCAGCGCGGACCTCATCCCGGCGCTGGCGTTCCCGCTGCCCATCACCGTCATCTGCGAGCTGCTCGGGGTGCCGGTGGCGGACCGCGCGGAGTTCCGCGTGTGGAGCACGGCCGCGCTGACGCCCACGTACGTGGAGGGCGCGCCGATGCCGCCGCACGAGGCGAACCGGCTGCTGCGCGAGTACTTCACCACCCTGGTCGCCGAGCGCCGCCGGGCACTGCGGGCGGCCGGCGACGACACGGAGGCCCAGCCCGACCTGCTGAGCGCGCTCATCGTGGCCACGACGGAGGACGGGCGGCTCACCGAGCAGGAGCTGATCTCCACGGCCGGCCTCCTGCTGGTCGCCGGCCACGAGACGACCGTGAACCTCATCGGCAACGGCATGCTGGCCCTGCTGCGCGACCGCACCCAGCTGGAGCTGTTGCGGTCCCGGCCGGAGCTGCTGCCGAGCGCGGTCGAGGAGTTCCTGCGCTACGACGGGCCGGTGGAGCGGGCGATGCTGCGGGTCGCGACGGAGGACGTGGAGATCGGCGGCACGCTGATCCCCAAGGGCTCCATCGTCACCGTGGGCGTGGCGTCGGCCCACCGCGACCCGGAGCGCTATCCGGACCCGGACCGGCTGGACATCGCCCGCGGCGACCGCTCCCATCTGGGCTTCGGGCACGGCATCCACTTCTGCGTCGGGGCCCCGGTGTCACGGATGGAGGGACAGATCGCGGTGGGCACGCTCCTGCGCCGGTTGCCCGACATCGCCCTCGACGAGACGGCCGGCCCGCTGCGCTGGCGCCCCACGGGCGTGCTGCGCGGGCTGGAGTCACTGCCGGTGCGCTTCTCGCCGGAGCCTCAGCGAACGTAGGAGGGCGCTGCCCGCGGGTACGTGCGGACGTACTCCAGGTAGCGCGCCAACGCACGGTCGCTGCGGGTGAGCAGCCCGGGCCGGAAGTGCAGGCTCAGCAGGACGGGCGCGTCGTCGGCGAGCATGCCCATCATGACGCCCGCGGCCCGGTCGAGGAACGCCGCGTCGGCGGCCGCGTCCGCACCGCCCTCGCCCCGCCGGGCGCCCAGGACGAAGTACGGCCGGGACACCCCGGGCCGCACGGAGCGCAGGGCGGTGAGCCAGCAGAACCAGCGGCCGTCGAGGGTGCCGGTCTGCCGGAAGATGTTCGTCCCGTGGATGCCGACCCGCACGTCGAGCCGGCTGCCGTCGGGGGTCGTCAGGCGCAGCGGGTAGCCCATGGAGTGGGCGGTGGCGGTCACCGCGTCGTTGGGGTCGACCCCGTCCTCGAGCGTGAACTTGTGCTGGAGGAGGAAGTGCTGGACGTCCATGGTCTGGGCGGCCACCAGCCAGGGGTCGACGGGGGCCTCGTCGAGGACGGTGTGCCGGAGGGTCAGCTCCTCGGACAGTTCGGGGACGTCGAACAGCGGCTCCTCACCGTGGAACGCCCACACGATGCCGTACCGCTCCACCACCGGGAAGCCCGCGCATTCCGCGCCACGGGCGTCCCTGGACACCGCCACCCGGCCGCCCAGGAACGCGACCTCCACCACCGGAGTCTCGTCCAGCTCCCGGGACAGGCACAGCGGATACCAGCTCTGGCTGTACGTCCCGTTCTCGCCCTCGGCGGGGACGGGACGGCCGAGCGGACGCCTGGTCATGGCGCTCCCCTTCGGGAAGGTGCGGTCAGGTGAGGAAGTCCCGGGCGGGGTTGTCCCGGGGGTACTTCCGTACGTAGTCCAGGTAGCGGGCCAGGGTGCGGTCGCTGCGGGTGAGCAGGCCTGGGCGGAAGCGGATGGTGCCGAGGACGGGCGTGTCGTCGTCGAAGAGGGCCATCATCGACGTGCGGGCCCGGTCGAGGAACGCCTCGGTCGCCGCCGTGTCCTCGCCGTCCTCGCGGCGGGCGCCGTAGACGAAGGTGGCCCGGGAGCGGCCGGGGCCGGGGATGTTCAGCGGGGCGATCCAGAAGAACCAGCGGCCGTCGAGGGTGCCGGTCTGCCAGAAGATGTTGGTCCCGTGGATGTCGACCCGGACGTCGAAGCGCGCGCCGCCGCGCAACCGGGCCCGCAGGTCGAAGCCCACGGACCAGGGCTCGATCCGCACCGAGTCGTTGGGGTCCTCGTCGAGGGTGAAGTCGTGGGGCAGGGAGAGGTGTTGGAGGTCCATGGTGTGGGCCTGGACCAGCCAGGGCTCGACGGGCATCTCCTCGAGGACGGTGCGCCGGACGACCATGGCCTCCTCGGAATACGGCAGTGCGGGGACGTCGAAGAGGGGCTCCTCGCCGTTGAAGGCCCACACGATCCCGTGCCGCTCCACCGACGGGAAACGGAACAACCGCGCACGCGGCGGCACCGGATCACCGATCCCCGTCGCCGCACACCCGCCCCCACCCTCGTACTCCCACCCGTGGAACCGACACCGCAACCGCTCCCCCACCACCTCCCCCACCGACAAATCCGCACCCACATGCACGCAATAACCACTCAGGACATGGGCCGGCCCACCGGCCGCGCCCCGGAAGACCACCACTCGGCCACCCAGGAAATCCACACCGATGACGGACCCCGGGCGCAGTTCCTCCGACAGGCACAGCGGAAACCAACTCTGGCTGAAAACCCCGCCCTCACCCTCGCCGGGAATGGTGTCGGAACGCTCGAGACCGGTCATGACGACTCCTCTCCGCTGTCCCCGCGAAATTGTTTCCACGGCCTTCGGAAGCGTCAACCCTCGCCCGAATACCCACGCCGCACAGCAATCTGGGAGAAGTGACCTTCCTCCCGCCCCACTAGCCTTTTCCCGGCCGGCCTTTTCCCAAAAACTACGGGCGGCCCGGCGGAAGGAGTCGGCATGGGATCCACCGAGCAGGCGAACAAGGAGCTGGTCCGGCAGTTGATCGACACCTGGAACCGCGGGGACCTGGAGGGGATGACGCGCTTCTGGGCGCCGGACATGGTCCACCACGGCCGCGACGGACAGCAGGTGCCGGCCGCCGAGACGGCCGCCGAGATGGGTCGTTTCATGCAGGCCTTCCCCGACCTGCGGTTCACCGTCCACGGCATGGTCGCGGAGGGCGAGATGGTGGCGACCCGACTCGGCGTGGAGGCCACCCACAAGGGCGAGTACCTGGGCCTGCCGCCCACCGGCCGCACGGTGCGCTGCCCGCTCCTGGGCCAGCTCCGCGTCGTCGACGGCAAGGTGGTCGAGCACTGGGGCGTCGCCGACGGCCTGTACCTGCTGGAGCAGCTCGGGCCACCGCCTGACGTCGCTGGGGGCCTCACCATGACGCAGGACGACACGACGACGCCCGACGAAAGCAGCGGCGCGCCGAGCCGGAAATCCGCGTACGAGGAAACGGTCCGGGAATTCCGGAAGGCCGTGCTGTTCACCCGGGATTTCTCGGCGGTCCGTAAGGTCCTCACCCCGGACTTCGTCGACCATTTCGCCCCGCCGTGGGACCCGCCGGGCCGGGAGGGCGTCGCCCACCGCTTCGGCCAGGCCGCGGACGCCCTGACCACCCGGCGGGTGGAGGTGCTGACCTCGGTGTGCGAGGGCGACGTCCTGGCCCAGGCGATCCTGCTGCACTTCGAGCACACCGGGGAGTTCATGGGCCTGCCGCCCACCGGCCGGACCTTCGCCATCGGCGGCTCGAACACCTTCCGCTTCCGCGCCGGCCGGATCGCCGAGCACTGGGGCGTCTTCGACGTCGCGAAGATCCCGGACCTGCTGGCCCCGGCCCCCGGCCGGGAGGGCGGCTGGGCGTCCATGTGGCGGCCGGGCGCCCCGCGGTGAGGGCGCCGAGGGCGGTGGTCGTCGGCGCGGGCCCGGCGGGCCTGGCCACGGCGGCGCTGCTGCGCCGGGCGGGGCTGGAGGTGCGGCTGCTGGAGCGCGACGCCGCCGGGGCCCGCGCCGACGGCACGGCGCTGACCCTGTGGCCCAACGCCCTCACCGCCCTCGAGGCGATCGGCGCCGCCGCGGCCGTACGGGCCCGCAGCGCGCCCGCGCCGGGCCTCGCGCTGCGCACGGCGCGCGGCTCGGTCCTGCAGTACCTCGCCCCCGGTGTCATGGAGGCGCGGTGCGGGGGCACGGGCCGGGCGCTCCCGCGCGTCGACCTGATGGCGGCGCTGCGCGCCCTCCAACCCGAGGGCGCCGTCCGGTGCGGGGCCCGCTGCGTCGGCGTACGGCAGGAGCCGGGGGCGGTGGCCGCGCTGCTGGCGGACGGCGGGGAGGTCGAGGGGGATCTGCTGATCGGCGCCGACGGGATCCGGTCCCGGGTGCGCGCGGCGCTCTTCGGCGGGGACGACCTGCGTCCCTGCGGCTACGCGGTGGCCCGGGGCGTGGCGCACCACGCCGATCCCCGCCATCCTGCGTCGCTGACCCTCGGGGCGGGTCGGCAGTTCGGGCTGTTTCCGCTGCCGGAAGGCCGGATGTACTGGTTCGCCGCCTTCACCGGCTCGGCGGAGGCGTCCGCGGACTTCCTCCGGGAGCACTTCGCCGGCTGGCACGCCCCGATTCCGGCGGTGCTGCGGGCCACCGATCCGGCGGACGTCACCGTCACCGCCGTCCACGACCGCCGTCCGCTGCGGAGCTGGGGCCGGGGCGCGGTGACGCTGGTGGGCGACGCGGCACATCCCAGTGCCCCGGCGCTGGGGCAGGGCACCTGCCAGGCCTTCGAGGACGCGGTCGTCCTCGCCCACTGCCTCGCGGGGGTGGCGGGCGACGACGTCCCGGGCGCCCTGCGCGCGTACGCCGCCCGGCGCCGGGGCCGGGCCCACGCCGTCACCGTGCAGTCGCACTGGATGGGCCGGCTCGGCCAGTGGCGCGGTCCACTGCGGTGCGCGGTGCGCGACGGCCTGATCCGAGCGACGCCGGCCGCCGTCCAGGTGGGCGCGCTGCGCGCCCAGTTCGCCTTCGGCCCGCCCACGTCGGCGCGTGGCTGAGTGCCGTCGCGGCGGGAAGGGGCCCCGGTCCCGCCCTTTCACCGT
>KL569414.1:81467-81581 GCA_000715685.1 Streptomyces lilacinus | reverse complement strand
CCGGTCCCGCCCTTTCACCGTTTCCTGGGGGCAAGCCCCCAGCCCTCCAGGGTCCGGGGCGGAGCCCCGGTTTCGGGAAGGGGCGGGACCGGGGAACTCCACCCCTGTCTCTTA
>KL569414.1:79816-81181 GCA_000715685.1 Streptomyces lilacinus | reverse complement strand
CCCCGGTTTCGGGAAGGGGCGGGACCGGGGAACTCCACCCCGCCGCAACGGCGCTCAGCCCACCGCGGCGCGGCCCGGCGGTGCCGAACCCCGCTCCGCCCCCGACCCCCGGCCCCCGAGGGAAGGGCGCTGCCGCCGCCCCGGGGGAAGGCGGCGGCAGCACGATCGGGATGCCGTGTCAGCCGGCCGGCTGCAGCAGGTTGAACTCGTTGCCGTCGGGGTCCGCGAACGTCGCGGTCGTCCCACCGAACGGCATCTGCTGCGGCTCGTGCGTGAACCGCACACCACGCCGCACGAGCTCCTCGTGCGTGGCCTTGATGTCCTCGGTGACGAACTGGATGTCGGTGAACCGCCCGATGTTGCCCTCCCGGTAGACCGGGAAGTCCTTGGTGGCCAGCACGATCCGGGTCTGCGACCCGGCGGGCGCGACCTCGATCCAGCGCATCGGGCCGAACTTCAGGTCCTCCCGGAGCTCGAAGCCGAGGGTGTTGACGAAGAAGTCGAGGGCCTTGTCCTGGTCGTTGACGAAGACGTCGACCGTACCGATGTGAGAGATCACGGAATTCTCCTGACTCAGTGGGTGGTTGCGGCCTCGCCGGCCGAGGTCGCGGGCGCGGCCTCCAGCCGGGGGGCCAGCAGGGCGATCAGCGCGCCGGCCAGGACGACCGCCGTGCCGCCGAGCAGGGCCACGTGGAACCCGTCCATGAAGGCCGCGTGCCCGGCCCGGGCGGCGGCCTCCGCGGCCGTGCGCGAGGTGCCGGCCGGCACGGGCACCACGCCCTGCGCGACGACGTCGCCGGCCCGGCGCAGGGCGGCGGCGAGCGGGCCGTCGACCCCGGCGTCGGCCAGGTGCCCGGGGAGCACCCCGGAGACGCGGGCCGAGATCAGCGAGCCGAGGGCGGCCGTGCCCAGGACGCCGCCCAGCATCAGCGCCGTCTGCTGCATTCCGGAGGCCACGCCGGCCAGCTGGTTGGGCGCGCTGCCGACGATCATTTCGATGGCGGTGGGCGCCACCATGCCCATGCCGACGCCGAGCGGGATCAGGAACGGCCACATGGCGTGGTACGAGGAGTCCGCCGTCATCCGGGACAGGCCCAGCAGGGCACCGCCGATGAGGACGAGCCCGGCGGTGAGCGGCACCCGCGGCCCGAAGCGCTGGTTCAGGGCCGCGCCCGTCGGCGCTCCGACGCCGAAGAGCACGGTGAAGGGCAGCAGCCCGAGGCCGGCCCGCATCGGGGTGAAGCCGTGCACCTGCTGCAGGTACAGGGCGAGGTAGAAGGAGGCACCGAAGGTGGCGAAGCCGCCGATGAGCAGGGCCGCCGTGCCGGTGGAGACGGCCCGCAGCCGGAACAGCGACAGCGGCAG
>KL569414.1:73342-79546 GCA_000715685.1 Streptomyces lilacinus | reverse complement strand
GCAGCAGCGCTTCGCGCGTGCGGTGCTCGCGCAGCACGAAGGCGGCGCCGAGGACGAGGGCGACGGCGAACGAGCCGAGCGGGTAGGCGTGTCCCCAGCCGTGGCCGGGCACCTGGATGATGCCCCAGACCAGGGCGAAGAGGGCGCCGGTCAGCAGGAGGACGCCGGGGGCGTCGAAGGACCGGTGCGCGCCCTCGGGCGGGGCGGTGCGGATCGACCGGCCGCCGACGGCCAGTGCGGCCGCGCACACCGCCACGTTGAGGAAGAACACCCAGCGCCAGCCCAGCAGGTCCACGGTGACGCCGCCGATGAAGGGTCCGGCGGCCATGGCGAGCGCGCCGACGCCGCTCCAGACGCCGATGGCGACCTTGAGGCGGTCCTTGGGGAAGGACGTCTTGAGCACGGCCAGTCCGCTGGGGGCCAGCACCGCGCCGCCGAGGCCCTGCACCACCCGCCAGAAGATCAGGACGCCGATGCTGTCGGCGAGTCCGGCGAGGACGGAGGCGACGGCGAAGCCGGCCATGCCGATGAGGAAGGTCTTCTTGTGCCCGTAGCGGTCGCCGAGCTTGCCCGCGGTGATCAGGGCGCAGGCGACGGCCAGCATGTAGCCGTTGGTGACCCATTGGAGGGTGGTGAGTTCGGTGTCGAGGTCGACGGCGACGACGGGGTTGGCGACGGCGACGACCGTGCCGTCCAGGGCCTCCATCATCGTGCCGAGGGCGACGGCGGCGAGCACCACCCAGGGGTTGCCCTGACCGCTCCGGGCGGCGGTGGGATGCGCATCGTGAGCCATGACGGGCCCGCTCTCTCCTCGTACGCCGGCGCCGGGTCAGGCGCGGGCGTCGGTCAGGCTGAACCAGTTGCCGGAGTCGTCGCGGAAGACGGCCTCGGTGCCGTGGGGCCGCCGGACGGGTTCCTGCACGAACGTCACGCCGGCGGCGCGGAGCCGCGCGTACAGCGCCCGGACGTCGTCCACGTGCAGCACGCCGATGCCGATGACGCCCTTGGCGACGAGGTCCCGCAGCGCTCCGGCGGTCTCCTCGTCGTACTCGGGCGGTCCCACCTTGCGCAGGACGAGCACCACGTCGGGCTGGTCCTTGGGGCCGACGGTGAGCCAGCGCAGCGCGCCGAGCGTCATGTCGTCGCGGACCTCGAAGCCCAACTTCTCGGTGTAGAAGGCCTTCGCGGACTCCTGGTCCAGGACGGGGACGGTGACGTGCGACAGGCGCGTGCTCATGGCGTTCCTTCCGGCGGTGAGCTGTGATCAGACGCTATCGACGCGCTCCGGGGGCTGACATCTCCTGGATTGCGGAGCTGCGTTCCGCTTCCGTCGGTGCGGCGGCCGCACATGAAGAGGTAGCAGCCGGGGATCGGCGGCGGCCCGCCCTCGCGGAGGATCTGCTCGCGGTAGCGGGTCGGGGAGACGCCCATGACCTCGGAGAAGCGGGAGCTGAACGAGCCGACGCTGGAGTAGCCGACGAGGTGGCAGATCTCCGCGACGGTGAGTCCGGTGGCGCGCAGCAGGTCGCGGGCCCGCTCGATGCGGCGCTGGGTGAGGTAGCGGCCGGGCGTCTCGCCGAAGGCGGCCTGGAAGGAGCGCAGGAAGTGGAAGCGCGAGCAGCCCGCCTCGGCGGCCAGGGTGGCCAGGTCCAGGGGGTCGGCGTAGGAGCGGTCGATGAGGTCCTTCGCCCGTAACAGGTAGGGCAGCAGGGCGGAGGACAGGGGTTCTCGGTCCGGCATGCCCTCAGTATCGGGCGGGTGCCGGCGGCGGGGGCGCCGCTGGGGCGGGCGCTCAGGCACGGGCGGGGATCCGGTCGGGGACGATCTCGTCGAGCCGGCGCCCGCGCGTCTCGGGGCCGAAGAGGGCGAAGGCGACGGCGGCCAGGGCCAACGGGACGGCACCGAGCAGGGCGGTCACCCCGAGCGGGGGCACGGCGACGGCGGCGACGGACAGGGCGAGGATCAGCACGCCCCCGACCTTGCTGGTGCCGGCGGCCCAGCTGGTGCCCAGGGCGCGCAGCGGGGTGGGGTAGGCCTCGGAGCTGTAGGCCGCCATGACGGCGGCGGTCGCGCTGATGCCCCACAGCGGGACCAGCAGCAACAGCCGGAGCAGCAGCCCGTGTCCGGCGACGGTCTCGGCGAGGGTCGCGAGGGCGACGAGCGCGGCGGCGGTGAGGCCGGCGAGCGCGATGACGGTGCGCCGACTGCTCCACAGTCCGTAGAGCAGGGCGGTCAGCACGTTGAGCGGCAGGCTGATCAGGGCGCTGTCGCGCAGGACGCGGTCGGAGGAGACCTCGGTGATGCCGAGCCGACCGAGGTTGGTGGGCAGCCACATCTGGAAGCCGTGGGCCATCAGCCCTGCGCCGACGGCGAGGACGGTCAGGGCCAGGGTGGGCCCGCGGAAGGCCGCGGCGAACAGCCGCCGGTAGCCGGTGCGTACGGGCCCGGCGGCGGCCGCGTCCGCACCGCCCCGGTCCGTCTCGGTGGCTCGGTCCGTCTCGGCGGCTCGGGCGGCCTCGGCGGCCTCGCTCACGGTGGAGCCGTAGCGGGCGAGGACCCGTCGGGCCTCCTCGGTGCGGCCGGTGGCCAGGAGGTAGCGGGGGGACTCGGGGATCCAGCGGTTGAGCAGGATGAGCAGCAGGCCGGTCGGCAGGCCGACCAGCCACAGCACGCGCCAGCTGTAGGTGGGGGTGAGGGTGGCCGCGAGCCAGCTGGTGAGGATGTAGGCGACGGTGACGTTGCCGCCGATGAGCACCATGAGCCAGCCGCGGTGGCGCTGCGGGACCGTCTCCACGAGCAGGGTGAAGGCGATGGGGATGAGGCCGCCGGCCGCCGTGCCCATGAGGAAGCACATGACGACGTTCCAGGAGAAGCTCGGCATGGCGCCGCACACCGCCGTCGTCGCGAAGAGCACCCCGGCCAGCAGGATCGAGCCGCGCCGGCCGATGCGGTCGCCCAGCCGGCCCCACAGGAACGAGCCGGTCATGGTGCCGGCGATGCCGGCCAGCGGGAGCCAGGAGACGGGGACGTCGCCGCCGGGGTTGAGCGGCGAGGCCAGCCCGTACTCCTTGGCGACGCCGGGGACGACGAAGGACAGCGTCATCGGCTTCATCACGTCGATGGTCACCGCGAGCGAGAGGACGGCCAGCAGCGCGACGTGGGCGGGGCGCAGCGGGGCGTCGTCGACGGCCCGCACCCGTACGGAGGCGACCTGCCGGCGCAGGGCGTCGGCCCCCCGGGGCAGCAGCCCGGCGATCACGGCGGTCACGCCGACGGCGATCAGCGCCATGCCGGTGAGCATGGCGGCGTCGACGGGCATGCCGGCCATGCGGTAGCCCATGTGCCGGGCGTGGAGGTACATGGGCAGGTGGAGCAGGGCCCCGGCCGTGCAGGCCGCGGCGCCGGCCCAGAACACGACGGGGCGGGCGAAGCCGCCGCCCGCGGGAGCGGTGCGGGGGGTGTTCCGGTGCCGTCGCGCGCGGGCCATGCGTTCCCCTCCCTGGCGCGTGGCGGGCACCAGGGGGGACTGCCGCGCGCGGTGACAACGGGGGCAAAATCGCTATGCGTTCGTGCAGCGAGCTTGCGTGCAGCGACATTCCTAGCAGCGGCGGATGCCGCCGACAAGAGGGTGGTTGCTGTCAGCCTTCCGGCCGGTGTCAGGCTCCGGCCGGTGTCAGCCTTCCGGCAGCTGGTTGAGGCCGAGGATGTTGCCGTCGGGGTCGGCGAAGCTCGCCTGCCGGCCCCACGGCGTGGCCTTGGGACCGTCGACCCGTACGCCGCGCTCCCGCAGCCGGGCGCAGTCGGCCTCGACGTCGGTGGTGCGCAGCAGCAGGCCGCGCACGCTGCCGGGGGGCATGGTGGGGAACCAGTCCACCAGGACGAGGCTGGTGTCGGCGCCCTTGGGCGCGACCTGCAGCCAGCGCCCGTGGACGCCCGGCTGGTCCGCGAGCAGCTCGAACCCGACGGTGTCGACGTAGAACTCCCTGGCACGCTCCTGGTCCGCCACCGGTACCGAGAAGAGCTGGACGTGTGTGATCCCCATGGGGGCGACACTATGCGCTACGGAGCGGTCTCCGTCCGTAGCCACGCCAGATAGCCCGCGCTGCCCGCCACGACGTCGGTGGCGATGATCTCGGGTTCGTCGTAGGAGTGTTCGGCCTTGAGGTGGGCCTCGAGCTCGGGGTAGCGGGCGACGGTGGTCTTGAGGCTCACCCGCCACTCGGTGGCGGTCTCGATCGCGCCCCGCCAGCGGTAGACGCTGATGAGGGGGCCGTCGATCTGGGCGCACGCGGCGAGGCGGCGCTCGACCGCGCCCGCGGCCAGGGCCCGCGCCCCGTCCGCGCTGTCGGTGGTGGTGGCCACCACCAGGTAGTGGTCGTCCTGCGGCATGGCGCCGACCGTACCCCAGCGGGCCGGCGGCGTTGTCAGTGGTGCCGCGTACGCTCGCGAGCATGAGTTACGCAGACCTGCGCGAACTCCAGAGCGCGCTGAACACCGCCTCGGACATCGCCTTCTCCCTCGACGCCAGCCCCGCGCCCCACGAGGCCGACCAGCTCCTCGACGCGCTGCGCCGGGCGCTGGCCGCGGCGGCCGCGCTGGGCGCCGGGGCGGGGGCCACGGGCTGCCCGGAGCATCCCCGGGGCCCGGTGGACCCGCTGTACGGGGACGAGGACGACCCGCTGCCGTCGGGCTGGGGGCGCTGCCTGCTGTGCAACGACCGGCGGCGTCGGGCCGGCGCGCAGCGCAGGGGCTGGCGCTGACCCGGCGGCCGGGTCCGCTCCACGGCGATCAGTGGTTCAGGGAGGCCCAGAACTCGTCGAAGGACAGGACGCCGTCTCCGTTGCCGTCCTTCTTGTTGATGATCGCCTGGGCGACGGTCTCGGTGACCTGGAAGTCGCCGAGCTGAGCCATGACGCTCTTGTACTCGGCGGCCGTGATGAACCCGTCGCCGTCGACGTCGAAGCGGTCGAAGGCCTTGCGGGCCTCGGCCAGGCGCGCCTCGTCGGTGATGTCGGCCATGTGGGCCTCCCCTTGGTGTGCTTGGTTGACCGGCACAGATTAGCCGCCGGTCACCAGCCGCAGATAACGGTCCCAGTCCCAGTGCGGCCCGGGGTCGTCGTGGGTGGATCCGGGCACCTCGACGTGGCCGATGATGCGCTCGCGGGTCCGGGGGATGCCGTAGCGGTCGCAGACGGCGGCGGTGAGCCGGGCGGAGGCGCGGTAGAGGGCGTCGGTGAAGTACTCGGGCCGGTCGATCCAGCCCTCGTGCTCGATGCCGATGCTGCGGGTGTTGTAGTCCCAGTTGCCGGCGTGCCAGGCGATGTCCTTCTCGCGGACGAACTGGGCGATGTATCCGTCGGCGGAGGCGACCATGTAGTGCGCGGAGACCTTGGACCGGGCGTCGCGGAAGATCCGCATCGCGTCCCCGAAGGTCTCCTGGGTGACGTGCACGACGACGTATTCGACGGGGTGGGCGGCGGGGCGGCTCGAGACCGTGTAGTTGGCGCTGTTCGCCGGGATCCAGTGGGTCGGCGGGTAGGGCGCGGTCGTGGTGGGCGGCTGCTCCATGAGGACTCCCGTTCCGTGGCACCTACATAAACAAAAGACCTACCGGTCGTTAATTAATAGAATGCAAGATCCGTGGCGCACCTCACCTTGGATTCTCAAGGTTTCGCTTTGGTCCCGGCGCATTCCTCATGACATAGTCGACGACAGCGACCCCCATTGACCCGGGCCAGGTCGCCGACACCGCCGTGGGGCACACCCCGATTTCCCCGCGGCCACCCGAAGAGGCCCCCGCCCCGCCGCACTCCGGCGCCCGGGGGCCTCTTCGCGTCCGCGTACGGGGACCTCTCCTCGCGTACGCGCGCGAGGCCGCGGTCACCGCTCCCCGACGCGCATCTCGAACCAGGTCGTCTTCCCGCGCGCCTGCAGGTCCACGCCCCACCGGTCGGAGAGCTTGTCGACGAGGAAGAGGCCGCGGCCGCTGGTGTCCAGCTCGCGCACCGGCAGCAGGCAGGGCAGCCCCCGCGAGGGGTCGCGCACCTCGACGCGCAGCCAGCCGCGCCGACGGTGCAGGCGCAGCCCGAAGGTGCGCGCCCCGGTGTGGCGGACGGCGTTGCCGACGAGCTCGGAGACCAGCAGCACCGCGTGCTCGGCGAGCCGCTCGGAGAGGCCCCAGTGGCGCTGGACGACGATCTGGGT
>KL569414.1:72013-73100 GCA_000715685.1 Streptomyces lilacinus | reverse complement strand
GGGCGGGAGGGCAGCCGCACCTCGCCGACGGTGGGATCGCCGAACAGCTCGAACGCCCCCTGCACCGCATCGTCGTCGACGATCGGTACCCACCGCGCGGGGGTGGTGGTGCCGACCCGCTGCCGTGGCTGCTCCGTTCCCTCCAGGCCCGCCATGCCCCCATCATGGCCGCCCCCGGGGCGGCCGGAAGGGGAACTCCGGGATTGGATTCGCCGGAGGAAGGCCTTCCGCGAGCCCGGGGCGACATATGCCAGTGGCCCCGGGCCGGCCGCCGGACACGGACTGACCTGCGGCGACCCCGGGGGCGCGGAAGATCGCCGAAGGCATGGACCAAGGCCGTCGGAGGGGTGGCGCGCTCCTGGCGGAATTCCCCCACAAGTGGCACGCTCCGGAATGATCCGCTCCGGGCACGCCGCCCCCAACCGGCATCAGTTCAGATGAACTTGGCCTTCCCCGGACCGTCCTCCACAAAACTGCGCATTCCGATCTCGCGGTCCTCGGTGGCGAAGAGCCCCGCGAACCAGTTGCGCTCGATGGCGAGGCCGGTGTCGATGTCGGTCTCCAGACCGGAGTCCACCGCCTCCTTGGCGGCGCGCAGGGCGATGGCGGGGCCCGCGGCGAGCCGGGCCGCCCAGGCGTGGGCCTGCTCGTAGACCTCGGCCGCCGGGACGACGCGGTCGACGAGGCCGATGGCGAGCGCCTCGTCGGCCTTGACCTGACGTCCCGTGAAGATGAGGTCCTTGGCCTTGGACGGGCCGACGAGCCGGGCGAGCCGCTGGGTGCCGCCCGCGCCCGGGATGAGGCCGAGCAGGATCTCGGGCTGGCCGAGCTTGGCGCCCTCCGCGGCGATCCGGAAGTCGGCGCACAGCGCGAGCTCGCAGCCCCCGCCCAGCGCGTAGCCGGTGACGGCGGCGACGACGGGCTTGGGGATGCGGGCCACGGCGGTGAAGGAGTCCTGGAGCCCGCGCGACCGCGCCACCATGGCGGCGTGGTCCATGGTCTGCATCTCCTTGATGTCCGCGCCGGCCGCGAACACCTTCTCACCGCCCCAGATCACCACGGCCCGGACGTCCTCGCGGCGGGGGGG
>KL569414.1:69834-71729 GCA_000715685.1 Streptomyces lilacinus | reverse complement strand
TCAGAGATGTGTATAAGAGACAGTGTCCAGCGCGTTCATCGGCGGACGGTCCAGCCGGATGGTTCCGACGCCCTCGGCTACCTCAAGATGCACAGTCATGACAGCAGGTTAGCGGCGGTTAACGAGGAGCGGCCCGGTGCACTTGGTCACAGCGCACCGGGCCGCCTTCGCGGTCGAGGGGGCGTCAGCCCGTCTTCGTCCACTCCGACCAGGGCAGGTTCCAGCCGTTGAGGCCGTTGTCCGGCTGGATCGTCTTGTCCTTGGAGTTCTTCACGACCACGACGTCGCCGACGAGGGAGTTGTTGAAGAACCAGGCGGCGGGGGTGTTCGGGTCGCCTCCGCCGCGCTCGTCGTAGAGGCCGACGCAGCCGTGGCTGACGTTCTCCGAGCCGAAGGTGGACTCGCCCGACCAGTAGTTGCCGTGCAGGAAGGTGCCGGAGGTGGACAGGCGCATCGCGTGCGGCACGTCCTTGATGTCGTACTCGCCGCCGAAGCCGACCGTGCTGCCGTCCATGCGGGTCACGTCGAGCTTCTCGCTGATGACCATCTGGCCGTTGTACGTCGAGTGGCCGGGGGCGCCGGCGGATATCGGCACCGTGCGCAGGGGCTTGCCGTCCCGCTCGACCGCCATCTGGTGGGTGGCGGCGTCGACCGTGCTCACCTGGGAGCGGCCGACGGTGAACTTCACCGTCTTGTCCTGCGTGCCGTAGACGCCCTCACGGCCCTGGACGCCGTTGAGGTTCATGTGCAGGGTGACCTTCGTGCCGGGCTTCCAGTAGCCCTCCGGGCGGAAGTCCAGGCGGTCGTTGCCGAACCAGTGGCTCCTGATCTCCACGGCGGGCTCGGACGTGACCTTGACGGCCCGCTCGACGGCCTTGGGGTCGGTGATGCCGCGGCTGAAAGTGAGCGACACGGGCATGCCCACGCCGACGGTGCTGCCGTCCTCCGGCGTGAAGTAGCCGACGAAGGTGTTCTCCGGGGTGAGGGTCGTGAACGTCGCGTGCTTCGCGGACGGACGGTTCTTCGAGTCCTTCGCGACGGCGTCCACCGTGTACTTCGTGGAGGCGCCGAGGTGGCTGGTCGGCTCCCAGGCCGCGCCACCACTGGTGATCTTGCCGGCGATGACGTTGCCCTTGTCGTCGGCCACCTTGACGGACGTCAGACTGCCCTGCTGGGCCGTCACCTTGAGCGCGCCGCTCGTCGCGACGTCGTGGGCGCCGTCCTTGGGGGCGATCTCCACGACGGCCTGCGACGGGCCGTCGGCCACGCCGCCCTTGGCGTCCTTGCCGCCGCCCCCGCCACCGTCGTCGCAGCCGCTGACCAGCGCCAGCGCCGCGCCGATCAGCAGCGCCGACAGCGCGCCCCGGCGCACCCGGCCCCCCGATATGGGCTGCACCTTCACAACGGATCGTCTCCCCTCGCACGGCCCGCGGCCACGCGGTGCCCCCAGAGCGCGGCACGCGCGCATCGTCGATAGATAACCACACGCCACCGACAACGCTGACCCTCGTGAATGTCACCGTTCAGTCCCAAATGGGAGCGGTGATACGAACCGTGCGCCTGTGGTGAAGCAGGTGACCGAAGTGAAGCGTCAGTTTTCGGCCACGTCAAACTCGCGTGCGATCGGCTTGTCGACGGCTCGGTTCCCGGCCCGGTTCCGGCTCAGTTCCCGGCTCAGTCCCCGTGCAGGGCCGAGCCGGCCCGCCACTGCTCCCACGTCAGGTTCCAGCCACCCAGCCCGTTGTCCGGCGCGACCACCCGCTCCGGCGAGCCCACGACCTCCACCACGTCTCCGACCAGCGAGGAGTCGTAGAACCAACCGGCCGGCGTCGACGGTCCGCCGCCGCGCACGTCGCGCAGGCCGATGCAGCCGTGGCTCTGTCTCTTATACACAT
>KL569414.1:68196-69577 GCA_000715685.1 Streptomyces lilacinus | reverse complement strand
CCGTGGCTGGTGTTGGCCGCGCCGAAGGCGTCCTGCGGGGCCCAGTAGTTGCCGTGCAGGAAGGTCCCCGAGCCGGTCAGCCGCATCGCGTGCGGCACGTCCGAGATGTCGTACTCGCCCCCGAAGCCCACTGTGTTCCCGTTCATCCGCGTCATCGGGAACTTCTCGGTGATGACCATCCGGCCGCTGTACGTGTCGGTGCCCCGGGCGCCCGTGGTGACCGGCACGGTGGCGAGCGGTCTGCCGTCCCGCACCACCCGCATGGTGTGCGCGGTCGCGTCCACCCGGCTCACCTGGCTGCGGCCGACGGTGAAGTGCACCTTCTTGCGCTGGATCCCGTACATCCCCCGCGCGCCGCGCACGTCGCGCAGCCGCAGGTCGAGCGTGACCCGGGTGCCGGGCCGCCAGTACGTGCGCGGCCGGAAGTCCAGCCGCGTGGGCCCGAACCAGTGGCCGGAGATCTCCGCCGGGGGCGAGGCGGTGACGTGGACGGCGCGCTCGACGGCGGCCCGGTCGGCGATCGGGCGGTCGAAGGCGAAAGAAACGATCATTCCGGTGCCGACGACGGACTCCGGCTCGGGCGAGAAGTACCCGACGAAGCGCTGCTCGGGCACGTACGTGCTGAAGCCGGCGTGCCGGACCGTGCGGCGCCCGGCGGCGTCCTCGGCGACCACCTCCACGCGGTAGCGGGCGGCGAGGTCCAGGCGGTCCGCGGTCGGCCGCCAGCCGTGCCCGTCCGCCGAGACGCGGCCCTCGACGGGCCGCGGCACACCGCCCTGCTCCTCCGTGACGGTCACCCGCCGCAGCCGTCCGCCCGGCGCGCGGACCGCGAACGGCTCGGTCGCGAGCACGTTCGTCGCCCCGTCGCGCGGGCTGATGCCGACGGCCGCGCGCGCGGCCGGGCGGGCGTCGTCCATGAGGGCGGTCTGCGGGGAGACGGTGGCGCACCCGGCGAGCGCGGCCAGGGACGCCAGCAGGGCCAGTCCCCGTGCCGCGCGCGTGAGGGCAAATGTCACACCCGGCCCAACGACGCGGCTCCCCCGGGGAAACGTCGCCGCACTCGCTTGCCGCGCCCGATCACACGTGTGAGCGCATGCGTGGATCCGGGAAGAACGGGGAGAAGGACCCCATCGCCAGACACCCGGTCCCGGGCAGCCGGGTGCCCGGCGCGCTACCCGAGAGCCGCCGGAGGCGAAGACGTGTCGAGCGCACCCGAGCAAGAGGCGCGAGGAGCCGCGGAGTTCGGCTCGGGACCGGCGGGCGCGACGGTCCCGGCGGCGCCGGCCCGGCCCGGCGGGGCCGCCCCCGCGGACGCCCCGGACGACCTCGCCGCCGGCGTCAACGGCCGTCTCCGGGCGGCGGGGCCGGCCGGGCGGCCGCC
>KL569414.1:64453-67981 GCA_000715685.1 Streptomyces lilacinus | reverse complement strand
CTCGGCGCCCGCTTCGAGGACGGCTCGGCCGGGCCGCGCGGCGTGGCGGGGACGAACTTCGCGCTGTGGGCCGGCGGCGCCGAGGCCGTGGAGCTGTGCCTGTTCGACGACGACGGCCGGGAGACGCGGCGTCAGCTGACGGAGCTGACGCACGAGATCTGGCACGGCTTCGTGCCCGGCGTGCTGCCGGGCCGGCGCTACGGCTACCGCGTCCACGGCCGCTGGGACCCCTGGACCGGCGCCCGCTGGAACCCCGCCAAGCTGCTCCTGGACCCGTACGCCCGCGCGGTCGAGGGGGACTTCCGGCTGCCCGCCGAGGTGTACGGGCACGTGCGCGACTGGCCGCAGCAGCACATCGCCGACACCGTCCGCGACGAGCGGGACTCGGCCCCGCACGTGCCCAAGGGCGTGGTGGTCGCCGATGACGACGACTGGGCCGACGACCACCGGCCCGGGACGCCCTGGGCGGACTCGGTGATCTACGAGCTGCACGTGCGCGGCTTCACCATGCGCCACCCCGGCGTCCCCGAACGCCTGCGCGGCACCTACGCCGGGCTCGCCCACCCGGCGGCGGTCGGGCACCTCGTCGACCTGGGCGTGACCGCGGTGGAGCTGCTGCCGGTGCATCAGTTCGCCCACGAGGACCACCTCCTGCGGCGCGGCCTGCGCAACTACTGGGGCTACAACTCCATCGGCTACTTCGCGCCCCACGCCGGCTACGCGTCCTCGGGGACGCGCGGCCAGCAGGTCGGCGAGTTCAAGCGGATGGTGCGGGCCCTGCACGCGGCCGGCATCGAGGTCATCCTCGACGTGGTCTACAACCACACCGCCGAGAGCGGCGAGCTGGGCCCGACCCTGTCGCTGCGCGGCATCGACAACCGCCGCTACTACCGACTGCAGGCCGACCCCCGGCGCTACGCCGACTACACCGGATGCGGCAACACCCTCCACGTCGTCCAGCCGAACGTCCTGCGGCTGATAACCGACTCGCTGCGCTACTGGGTGACGGAGATGGGAGTCGACGGCTTCCGCTTCGACCTCGCGGCGGCGCTCGCCCGCTCCATGCACGACGTGGACATGCTCTCCCCCTTCCTCGCCGTCATCGCCCAGGACCCCGTCCTGCGCCGGGTGAAGCTGATCGCCGAGCCGTGGGACGTGGGCTCCGGCGGCTACCAGGTCGGTGCCTTCCCCCCGCTGTGGACGGAGTGGAACGACCGCTACCGCGACGCCGTGCGGGACTTCTGGCGGGGCGCGCTGCCGGACGTCCGCGACCTCGGCTACCGCCTGTCGGGCTCGAGCGACCTCTACGCGTGGGGCGGCCGCCGCCCGTACGCCTCCGTCAACTTCGTCACCGCGCACGACGGCTTCACCCTGCGCGACCTGGTCAGCTACGAACGCAAGCACAACGAGGCCAACGGCGAGGGCAACCGCGACGGCACCGGCGACAACCGCTCGTGGAACTGCGGCGTCGAGGGAGAGACCACCGACCCGCGCGTCCTGGCCCTGCGCCGCCGCCAGATCCGCAACCTGCTCACGACCCTGCTGCTGTCCACGGGCGTGCCGATGCTGGTCGCGGGCGACGAGATGGGCCGTACCCAGGGCGGCAACAACAACGCCTACTGCCAGGACAACGAGACCGGCTGGGTCGACTGGTCCCTGCTGGAGGACCCCGGCTGGCGGGAGGTCGCCCGCCTGTGCGCCCGGCTGCTGGCCCTGCGCCGCGCCCATCCCGTGCTGCGCAGCCGCTCCTTCTTCTCCGGCCACCCGCAGAGCGCGGACGGGCTGCGGGACCTCGCCTGGTTCACCCCGGCCGGCACGGAGATGACCGAGGCCGACTGGTACGCGCCCGCCGCCACGCTCGGCATGTACCTCTCCGGGCGCGACATCCCCCAGCGCGACCCCCGGGGCGCACCGGTGGTGGACGACAGCTTCCTCGCCGTCCTGCACGCCGGTCCGCGCCCCCTGCGCTTCACCTTGCCGGGACCGCCGTGGGCGCGGGCGTACGAACTCCTCGTCAACACCGCCCTGGAGGACCAGCACACGGCCCCGGGACTGCGCAGGGACGGCGGCAGCCGGATCTCCGTACGGGCCCGCTCGGTGCTGCTGTGGCGGGTGGTGCCGGATCCCAGCTGATTTCGAGTGAGCTTGTCGGTGGGCGGTCGTACGCTCCCCCGTGATGACCGCTCCGTGGGAACCACCTCGTGAACCGTCCTCCGACCGGCCCCGCCGCGCCGCTCGTCATTCGGCCGTGCGCTCGCTGCTGCGCCTGTGGCCGTACGTGCGCCCGGTGCGCGGCACCCTGGCCGTGGCCGCGCTCTCGGCGGTGGCCGCCTCGTGCCTGGGCCTGCTCATCCCGCTCGCGCTCAAGTGGATCGTGGACGGCCCGGTCGCGGCCGGCGACCCCTCGGGGGTGTGGCTGGGCGGGCTGGCGCTCGTGGTGCTGGGCATCGCGGAGGCCGGGCTGTTCGGGGTGCGGCGGGTGGTGGTGGCCCGGCCGCTGGCCCGCGTCGAGGCGTCGATGCGCGCCGCGCTCTACGCCCACCTGCAGCGGCTGCCCGTCTCCTTCCACGACCGCTGGCCCTCGGGCCAGTTGCTCTCGCGCGCCACGTCGGACCTGATGCTGCTGCGTATATTCCTCGCCTTTCCCCTCACCTTCCTGCTGGTCAACGGCGTGACGATCGTCGTGGGGTTCGTCATCCTGCTGCAGCAGGAGTGGACGCTGGGCCTGGTGCTGCTGGCGCCGGTCGTCCCGCTGGTGGTGCTGTGCTCGGTCTTCGAGCAGCGCTACTCGCGCACGGCCCGCATCGCGCAGGACCGGATCGGCGACCTGACGACGGTCGTGGAGGAGAGCGTCCTCGGCATCCGCGTCATCAAGGGCTTCGGCCGGCACCGCGGCCAGGAGCGGGCCTTCACGACGCTCGCGGGCCGGCTGCGGGAGACGGAGCTGCGCAAGGCCGGCCTGATGGGGACGCTCTGGGCGGCCATCATGATCCTGCCCGAGCTGGCGATCGGGACCACGCTGGTGCTGGGCGTGGTGCGGGTCGGCGAGGGCGAGCTGTCGGCGGGGACGCTGGTGGCCTTCCTCTCGACGGCGCTCGCGCTGCGCTGGCCGGTGGAGTCGATCGGCTTCCTGATCGCGGTGTCGAACGAGTCGGCGACGGCCACGGACCGCTTCTTCGAGGTGATGGACGCCCGGGAGGAGTCCGCCGCCGACCCGCCGGCGAAGGTCGCCGCGCCGCGGCGGCCGACCGCCGAGGTGCGGGTGAAGGAGAGCGACGGACTGCGCCTGGAGGGCGTCGAGTTCCGCTACCCCGACGCGCCCGCCGGCGCCCCGCCCGTCCTGCGCGGCGTCGACCTCCACATCCGTACCGGCGAGACCCTGGCCCTCGTCGGCACCACCGGCAGCGGCAAGACCACCCTCACCTCCCTCATCCCCCGGCTCCACGACCCCACCGCCGGGCGCATCACCCTCGACGGCCGGGACATCGCCGCCATGCCCCGGGAGCGGCTGCGCGAGCTGGTCTCCGT
>KL569414.1:62217-64211 GCA_000715685.1 Streptomyces lilacinus | reverse complement strand
CGCGGCTGCGCGAGCTGGTCTCCGTCGCCTTCGAGGACCCCACGCTGTTCTCCGCGAGCGCCGGCGAGAACGTCCTGATGGGCGCCGCCGACGCGCGGGAGGCCGATCTGCTGCGCGCCCTCGCCGTCGCCCAGGCCGACTTCGTCCACGCCCTGCCCGAGGGCCATCGCACCCAGGTCGGCGAGCAGGGCCTGAGCCTGTCCGGCGGCCAGCGGCAGCGCCTGGCGCTCGCCCGCGCGGTCGTCGGCGGTCCCCGCTTCCTCGTCCTCGACGACCCGCTCTCCGCGCTCGACGTGCACACCGAGGCCCTCGTGGAGGCGGCCCTGCGGGAGGTCCTGGCGACCACGACCGCGCTCGTCGTGGCCCACCGCCCCTCCACGGTGCTGCTCGCCGACCGGGTCGCGCTGCTGTCGCGCGGGCGGATCGCCGCGGTGGGCACCCACCACGAACTGCTCCACGGCGACCAGGAGTACGCCGCCCTCATGTCCGGGCTCGCCTCCGGCCTCACGTCCGACTCGTCAGATGCGGAGGGCCGCCGATGACCGACGCCTTCGACCGCGATGTGCTGCCCGCGCCCGAGGGCGCCTCGCGCGCCCTGCTGCGCTCCCTGCTCGCCCCGGCACGCGGCCGGGTCCGGCTGGCGGCCGTCCTGCTGCTCGTCCAGCAGGCCGCCGTGCAGGCGGGACCGCTGCTCGTGGCGTACGCCATCGACCGGGGTGTGCCGGCCGTCCGCCGGCACGACTACAGCCCGCTGGTTGCCGTCGCCGTCGGCTATCTGGTCTGCGCCCTGGCCTCCGGGCTGCTGCAGCTCGCCTTCGTCCGACTCGCGGCCCGCGTGGGCCAGGACGCGCTGCTGGACCTGCGCGGCCGGATCTTCCGGCACGGCCAGGCCCTGAGCATCGACTTCCACGAGCGCTACACCTCGGGTCGGCTGATCTCCCGCGCGACCACAGACGTCGAGTCGATCCGCGAGCTGCTCAACGAGGGCCTGCAGGAGCTCATCGGCGTCGCCCTGTCGGTGCTCTACGTCTCCGCGACGCTGCTCTACCTGGACCCGGCCATCGGCTGTGCCGCCCTGCTCTCCTTCGGCCCGCTGTACGTGCTCGTGGAGTCCTACCGCCGCCGCGCCCGCGTCGTGCACGGTCGACGGTCCACGGCGATCGCGGCGGTGATCGTGAAGTTCACCGAGACGATGAACGGCATCCGCCCGGTGCGGGCCTTCCGCCGGGAGCGGGCCAACGAGGCGGACTTCGCGGTGCTCAACCGCACGCACGAGCGCGCCAACGCCGCCACGTCGCTGGCGATGGCCCGCTACGTGGTCCCCTCCCGCCTCGTGGCCAACACCGCGGTGGCGGTCATCGTGGTGTGGGGCGCCCACCGGGTGGCCCAGGGGAGCCTCGCCCTCGGGGCGCTCGCCGCCTCGGTGCTGTACCTGCGCCGGCTGTACGACCCGATCGACCGGCTGGGGATGTTCCTCAACTCGTACCAGTCGGCGGCCGCCTCCCTCGAGAAGATCGCGGGCCTGCTCGCGCAGCGGCCCTCCGTGCCCGAGCCGGCCGAGCCCTTGGTGCTGCCCGCCCGGCCGGCGGGCAGCCCCGGCCGCGAGGTGGTCTTCGAGGGCGTCCGCTTCGGCTACCGCACGGGCGGCGAGGTGCTGCCGCGCTTCGACCTGACCCTGCGCGCGGGCGAGACGGTCGCGGTCGTCGGCTCGACGGGCGCGGGGAAGTCCACCCTGGCCAAGCTGCTGGCGCGCTTCTACGACCCGACCGAGGGCCGGGTCCTGCTCGACGGGGTGCCGCTGACGGAGCTGGCCGGCGACGAGCTGCGGCGCGGGGTGGTGACGGTGACGCAGGAGGCGTTCCTCTTCTCCGGCACCGTCGCCGACAACATCGCCATCGGCCGGCCCGGGGCCTCCCGCGCGGACATCGAGCGCGCGGCGAAGGCCATCGGCGCCCACGACTTCATCGCCGCCCTGCCCGACGGCTACGACACCG
>KL569414.1:56474-61923 GCA_000715685.1 Streptomyces lilacinus | reverse complement strand
GCTACGACACCGACGTCCGCAAGCGCGGCGGCCGCATCTCCGCGGGCCAGCGCCAGCTGGTGTCCTTCGCCCGCGCCCTGCTGGCCGATCCGGGGGTGATCGTCCTGGACGAGGCGACGTCCTCGCTCGACATCCCGGGCGAGCGGGCGGTGCAGCGCGCCATGGGCACGGTCCTGCGCGGGCGCACGGCGGTGGTCGTCGCCCACCGGCTGTCCACGGTGGAGATCGCGGACCGGGTGCTGGTGATGGCCGACGGCCGGGTGGTGGAGGACGGTAATCCGGCCGAACTCGCCGCGGGCCACGGGCACTTCGCCGGACTGCACCGTGCCTGGCGGGACAGCCTCGTCTGAACGCCCGGTATACGGACACCGATCTTTGGACAACGGACGGTTTCCGGCCAAGTTCTTGACGCGCTCCTGACACCCGGCGGACTGTGGTGGCACTCTTCACCTCGACTGACGCGGGGCACCCCCACATTCCCCACCTCCCCGCGGCGGCCCGCTCTACCCTTTTTCACCCTTTCCCCCCTCTCTCCACATGTTCTGCCGTGCTCTGCCCCGGGTGGCCGGTTCGCCGCCCGGACGCCCACCGGCCGCGCCCACCACACCGCGGCCACCGCAGAAGGAGTCAGAGTGAGACCCACCCCCCATCGCCGTGCCACCGCCGCCGGCGCGCTCGTCGCCGCCGCGGCGCTGATCGCGGTCGGCACCCAGTCCGGCACCGCCGCCGCCCGCCCGACCGACACGGCCCCCAGCGGCTCCGGCCGACAGCTCATAGCCAAGGCCGACAACGGCGCCCTGCCCGCCAAGCTCACGCCCTCGCAGCGCGCGGAGCTGATCCGGGACGCCAACGCGACCCGGGCCGAGACGGCGAAGAAGCTCGGCCTCGGCGCCAAGGAGCAGCTGGTCGTCCGCGACGTCACCAAGGACGTCGACGGCACCGTGCACACCCGCTACGAGCGCACCTACGAGGGCCTGCCCGTGCTCGGCGGCGACCTCGTGGTCGACGCCACCAAGCGCGGCGCGGTCAAGACCGTGGCCAAGGCCAGCAAGGCCCGCCTCGCCGTCGCCACGAGCGCCCCCTCCTTCGCGGCCGCCACCGCGGAGAAGGACGCCGTCAAGGCCGCGCAGGCGCAGGGCTCGAAGGCCACCAAGGCCGACCGGGCCCCGCGCAAGGTGATCTGGGCCGCGAACGGCACGCCCGTGCTGGCCTACGAGACGGTCGTCGGCGGCCTCCAGGAGGACGGCACGCCCAACGAGCTGCACGTCATCACCGACGCGAAGAGCGGCAAGAAGCTCTTCGAGTTCCAGGGCATCAAGCAGGGCACCGGCAACAGCCAGTACAGCGGCAGGGGCACCATCGGCACATGTGTATAAGAGACAGCAGTACAGCGGCAGGGTCACCATCGGCACCTCGGGGTCGAGCGGCAGCTACCAGCTCAACGACACCTCGCGCGGCGGCCACAAGACGTACAACCTCAACCGCGGCTCGTCCGGCACCGGCACCCTCTTCACCGACGCGGACGACGTGTGGGGCAACGGCACCACCGGCGACGCCGCCACGGCCGGCGTGGACGCCCACTACGGCGCCCAGCTGACCTGGGACTACTACAAGAACGTGCACGGCCGCTCGGGCATCAAGGGCGACGGCGTCGGCGCGTACAGCCGCGTCCACTACGGCAACAACTACGTCAACGCCTTCTGGTCCGACTCCTGCTTCTGCATGACCTACGGCGACGGCTCCGGTAACGCCAAGCCGCTCACCTCGATCGACGTGGCCGCCCACGAGATGACGCACGGCGTCACCTCCGCCACCGCCAACCTCACCTACAGCGGCGAGTCCGGCGGCCTCAACGAGGCGACCTCCGACATCATGGCCGCGGCCGTCGAGTTCTGGGCCAACAACCCCACCGACGTCGGCGACTACCTGGTCGGCGAGAAGATCGACATCCGGGGCAACGGCAGCCCGCTGCGCTACATGGACAAGCCCAGCAAGGACGGCCAGTCCAAGGACGCCTGGTACTCCGGCCTCGGCGGCATCGACGTGCACTACTCGTCGGGCCCGGCCAACCACTGGTTCTACCTGGCCTCCGAGGGCAGCGGCGCCAAGGAGATCAACGGGGTCAAGTACGACTCCCCGACCTCCGACGGCCAGCCCGTCACCGGCATCGGCCGGGACAACGCCGCCAAGATCTGGTACAAGGCGCTGAGCCAGCGCATGCAGTCCAACACCAACTACGCGGGCGCCCGCGACGCCACGCTGTGGGCCGCCGGCGAGCTCTTCGGCGTCGGCAGCGAGACGTACAACAACGTCGCCAACGCCTGGGCGGCCGTCAACGTCGGCGGCCGGCTCTCCAGCGGCGTCTCGGTCACCAGCCCCGGCGACCAGACCTCCATCGTGAACACCGCCGTGTCCCTGCAGATCAAGGCGAGCAGCTCCACCACCGGCTCCCTGACCTACTCGGCCACCGGCCTGCCCGCCGGCCTGTCGATCAACTCCTCGACCGGCCTGATCTCCGGCACCCCCACCACCACCGGCACCTCGAGCGTGACCGTGACGGTGAAGGACTCCGGCGGCAAGACCGGCACCGCGTCCTTCAAGTGGACCGTGAACACCTCGGGCAGCGGCAGCGTCTTCGAGAACACCACCCCCGTCGCCATCCCGGACGCCGGTGACGCCGTCACCTCGCCCATCGTCGTGACCCGCAGCGGCAACGGCTCCTCGGCCCTCAAGGTCGACGTCAACATCAGCCACACCTACCGCGGTGACGTGCAGATCGACCTGGTCGCGCCGAACGGCAAGACCTGGCGGCTGAAGAACGCCGACGCGTGGGACTCCGCCGAGGACATCAAGGAGAGCTACACCGTCGACGCCTCCGGCGTCTCCGCCACCGGCACCTGGAAGCTGTCGGTCCAGGACATCTACGCCAACGACGAGGGCACCGTCAACAGCTGGAAGCTCAGCTTCTGATCCGCGCCTGACACGAGCTCCCTCCTGAACCGGGCGCCGTCCGGGGTGAGTACGACTCCCCCGGACGGCGCCTCACTCATGTCCCCGGCGCGCCCTCCGGCGCCTCAGCGCATCAGCACTCCCGCCGCCTCGCCCGTCGCCTCCGACGGCACCGCGACCAGCCCCAGCTCCGCGCCGCCGGCCAGCAGCCGGTGCGAGGGCAGGATGCGCACGGTGTAGCCGAAGGGACCGGTGCGGTCCAGGGTCAGCGGGCCCTCGTAGAGCCGGCGGCCGTCCAGCCCGGGGGCGCCCGTGGCCTTGAGCGGGAAGGCGACCGTGCGCGTCAGCCGGTCCGCCCCGTCCACCCGGCCCGTGACCACCTGCACCTCCACGTCCGAGGGGTCCAGCTCGCCGAGCGTCACGCTCACCCGCAGCGACAGCGTGGCCCCCAGCTCGGCCGTGCCGTTGAGCGGCCCGTCGGAGACGGCCTCCACGTGGTCCACGGCCACCGCCGGCCAGGCCGCCCGCACCCGCGCCTTCCACACCGCGAGCTCCCGGGCGGCCACGGGGTCCAGCGCCCGGTGCGCCTCGGCGGCGGGGGCGTAGAGCCGCTCCACGTACTCGCGGACCATGCGCCCCGCCAGCACCTTCGGCCCCAGGCCGGCCAGCGTGCGGCGGACCATCTCGATCCAGCGGCCCGGCAGCCCGCCCGCGCCCCGGTCGTAGAAGCGCGGCGCCACCCGCTGCGCCAGCAGGTCGTACAGCGCGGCCGCCTCCAGGTCGTCGCGCCGGTCCTCGTTCGTGGCCGCGCCGTCGGCGGTGGGAATGGCCCAGCCGAAGTCCGGGTCGTACCACTCGTCCCACCAGCCGTCCAGGACGGACAGATTGAGACAGCCGTTGAGGGCGGCCTTCATGCCGGAGGTGCCGCAGGCCTCCAGCGGCCGCAGCGGGTTGTTCAGCCACACGTCGCAGCCGGGGTAGAGCTTCTGGGCCATCGCCATGCCGTAGTCCGGGAGGAAGACGACGCGGTGGCGCACCCGGGGGTCGTCGGCGAAGCGGACGAGCTCTTGCACGAGCCGCTTGCCGCTGTCGTCGGCGGGGTGGGCCTTGCCGGCGACGACGATCTGGATCGGGCGCTCGGGGTGCAGGAGGAGCGAGGTGAGGCGCTCGCGGTCGCGCAGCATGAGCGTGAGCCGCTTGTACGACGGGACGCGCCGGGCGAAGCCGATGGTGAGGACGTCGGGGTCCAGCACCCCGTCGATCCAGCCCAGCTCGGCGGTGCCGGCGCCGCGCTCGCGCCAGGAGGCGCGCAGCCGCTCGCGGACCTCCTCCACCAGCTGCTCGCGCAGGGTGCGGCGCAGCTCCCAGATGTCGGCGTCGGAGATGTCGGCCACCGAGTCCCAGCGCTCGGAGCCGCCGACGGTCAGGGCGTCCTCGGCGCGGGCGAGCCCGATCTGGCGGGCGCCGAGCCGAAGGACCTCGGGGGCGACCCAGGTGGGGGCGTGCACGCCGTTGGTGACGGAGGCGATGGGCACGTCCTCGGCGTCGAAGCCCGGCCACAGCCCGGCGAACATCTCCCGGCTGACGGCGCCGTGCAGGGTGGACACGCCGTTGGCCCGCTGGGCCAGCCGCAGGCCCATGACGGCCATGTTGAAGAGGTTGGGCTCGCCGCCGGGGTAGTCCTCGCGGCCGAGGGCGAGGACGCGCTCGACGTCGATGCCGCTCAGCTCGCCGCCCTCGCCGAAGTGCCGGGCGACGAGCGCGGCCTCGAAGCGGTCGATGCCGGCGGGGACGGGGGTGTGGGTGGTGAAGACGGCGCCGGCGCGCACGGACTCCAGCGCGGCGTCGAAGTCGGCGCCCTGCTCGACGAGTTCGCGGATGCGTTCGAGCCCGAGGAAGCCGGCGTGGCCCTCGTTGGTGTGGAACACCTCGGGCTCGGCGTGGCCGGTCAGCCGGCAGTACGTGCGCACCGCGCGCACCCCGCCGATGCCCAGCAGCATCTCCTGCAGCAACCGGTGCTCGCTGCCGCCGCCGTAGAGCCGGTCGGTCACGTCGCGCTCGCCGGGGGCGTTGTCCTCCACGTCGGAGTCGAGGAGCAGCAGCGGCACCCGGCCCACCTGGGCCGTCCAGATGTACGCGCGCAGGGAGCGGCCGCCGGGCAGGGTGAGGGTGACCCGGCTGGGGGTGCCGTCGGGCTCGCGGAGCATGCGCAGCGGCAGCTCGTTGGGGTCGAGCAGGGGGTAGTGCTCCTGCTGCCAGCCCTCGCGGGAGAGGGACTGCCGGAAGTAGCCGTGGCGGTAGAGCAGTCCGACGCCGATGAGGGGGACGCCCAGGTCGCTGGCGGACTTCAGGTGGTCGCCGGCGAGGATGCCGAGGCCGCCGCTGTACTGGGGCAGGGCGGCGGTGATGCCGAACTCCGGCGAGAAGTAGGCGACGGCGGCCGGCAGCCCGGCGGGCTGCTCCTGGTACCACCGGCGGCCGGTCGTGTAGTCCTGCAGGT
>KL569414.1:54859-56202 GCA_000715685.1 Streptomyces lilacinus | reverse complement strand
ATGTGTATAAGAGACAGGGTCGCCGCCGGCGGCCCGCCATCCCTCGGGGTCGACGGACTGGAAGAGCTCGCGGGTCTCGGGGTGCCAGGACCAGCGCAGATTGCGCGCCAGCTCGCTGAGCGGTCGTAGGGGCTCCGGAAGGACGGGACGCACGCTGAATCGACGAATGGCCTTCACCGGTACGACGTTATCGGTGCCGTGCGTCCCGACGCGGGGCTTTCGCGAGGGCGAACTCGGGGGCCGCCGGGGGCGGTACGCGGCCACTGCTGCGATCGCACTAGGCGGAATGTACGAGGCGGAATTACGCCCCGCGTACAGCAGCACTGTCCAAGGCCAAATGCCGCTACGGCCTTCGAAGGCCTTGCGCACCGCCCGTTCCCCCGTCCGGGCGGTGCCGGAGCGCGGGTGCGACATTGCACACGGTCGGCCCAGCGGGGAGACTCCCTAGTTCACAGGGTCCGGGCATGCCCGGGCGGGCCCGGTGGGAAGGCTCATCCGGTGTGCAGAGCCGACCATCCGTCGCCCTGCTCATCGCCTCGTATTTCTTCTTCCGCCCGCCCGAGTGAACGCGGACAGGAGCAGTCATGCCCGCACCGTCCCAGCCGCCGACGGAGCCGATAGAAAGTACAGAACCCGCCAGAAAAGCCGGAAGTGCCGAAAGCGCCGGAACCGCCCACGGTCCCCTCGATTTTCCAGGTGATCCCATGATCGGTCGCATTCCCGTCCTGGACCTAGGCCCGCTCGTCGACTGCGGCCGAAGGCCCGTCAAGGCCGTGGTGGGCGAGACCTTCGAGGTGACCGCCACGGTCTTCCGGGAGGGCCACGACGCGGTCGGCGCCAATGTGGTGCTGCGCGGCCCCGGGGGGCGCTCCGGCCCCTGGACCCCGATGCGCGAGCTGGCCCCCGGCACCGACCGCTGGGGCGCGGAGGTCGCCCCCGACGCGGTCGGCCGCTGGACGTACGCGGTGGAGGCGTGGGGAGACCCGGTCAGCACCTGGCGCGCGCACGCGCGCATCAAGATTCCCGCCGGCATCGACACCGAGCTGGTCCTGGAGGAGGGGGCCCAGCTGCTCGAGCGGGCCGCCGCGGGCGTGCCCAAGAGCGACGGCCGGGAGGCGGTCCTGGGCGCGGCGGACGCGCTGCGCGACGCCTCGCGCCCGGCTGCGGCCCGGCTCTCGGCGGCCCTCCGGCCGGAGGTCACCGCGACCCTGGACCGGCACCCCCTGCGCGAACTGGTCACCGCCTCCCGCCCGGTGCCGGTGCTGGTCGAGCGCGAGCGGGCGCTGTTCGGCTCGTGGTACGAGCTGTTCCCGCGCTCGGAGGGGGCGCGGCTGGCGCCGGGC
>KL569414.1:50961-54574 GCA_000715685.1 Streptomyces lilacinus | reverse complement strand
ACGGCGATGGGCTTCGACGTCGTCTACCTCCCGCCGATCCACCCCATCGGCACCACCCACCGCAAGGGCCGCAACAACGCCCTGAGCGCGGGCACCTACGACGTGGGCAGCCCCTGGGCCATCGGCTCCGCCGACGGCGGGCACGACGCCGTCCACCCCGACCTCGGCACGCTCGAGGACTTCGACCACTTCGTGGCGCGGGCGGGGGAGCTGCGCATGGAGGTCGCCCTCGACTTCGCGCTGCAGTGCTCGCCCGACCACCCGTGGGTCGGCAAGCACCCCGAGTGGTTCCACCACCGCGCCGACGGCACGATCGCCCACGCCGAGAACCCGCCCAAGAAGTACCAGGACATCTATCCCCTGGCCTTCGACGAGGACTTCGACGGGCTGGTCGCGGAGACCCTGCGGCTGCTGCGCTTCTGGATGGCCCGGGGGGTGCGGATCTTCCGCGTCGACAATCCCCACACCAAGCCGGTGTCCTTCTGGGAGAAGGTCATCGCCGAGATCGGCCGCACCGATCCGGACGTCGTCTTCCTCGCCGAGGCGTTCACCCGGCCCGCGATGATGCGCACGCTCGGCGCGATCGGCTTCCAGCAGTCGTACACCTACTTCACCTGGCGCAACAGCAAGCACGAGCTCACGGAGTACCTCACCGAGCTCTCGCGCGAGACGGCGGCCTGCATGCGGCCGAACTTCTTCGTCAACACCCCCGACATCCTCCACGCCTACCTGCAGGAGGGCGGCCGTCCCGCCTTCGCGGCGCGGGCCGTGCTCGCCGCGACGTTGTCCCCGTCCTGGGGGGTATACGCGGGCTATGAACTGTGCGAGAACATCCCGGTGCGCGAGGGCAGCGAGGAGTACCTGGACTCGGAGAAGTACCAACTGCGGCCCCGGGACTGGGAGTCCGCCGAGCGCGAGGGCCGCGGGCTGGCCCCGCTGATCACGGCGCTCAATCGACTGAGGCGCCGTCAGCCGGCGCTGCGGCAGCTGCGGAACCTGCGCTTCCATGACGCCGACAACGAGTCCGTCATCGCCTACTCGAAGCGCGCGGGATCCTCCTGCGTCCTCACGGTCGTCAACCTCGACCCCCACCACACCCAGGAGGCGACGGTCTCGTTGGACATGCCGGAGCTCGGCCTCGACTGGCACGAGTCCGTCCCGGTGCGCGACGAGCTCACCGGAGAGACCTATCACTGGGGCAGGGACAACTATGTGCGCCTCGAGCCGGGCCGTTCCATGGCGCCCGCGCACGTGTTCTCGCTGCGACCGTCCTCACAGATCGGAGGGTCACCCACACCATGATCGTCAATGAGCCCGTCCCGGACACGTTCGAGGACACCCCGGCGAAGGACCTGGATCCCGACTGGTTCAAGCGGGCCGTCTTCTACGAAGTCCTCGTGCGGTCGTTCCAGGACAGCAACGGCGACGGCATCGGCGACCTCAAGGGCCTCACCGCCAAGCTGGACTATCTGCAGTGGCTGGGCGTCGACTGCCTGTGGCTGCCGCCCTTCTTCCAGTCCCCGCTGCGGGACGGCGGCTACGACGTCTCCGACTACACCTCGGTGCTGCCGGAGTTCGGTGACCTCGCGGACTTCGTGGAGTTCGTGGACGCCGCCCACCAGCGCGGCATGCGCGTCATCATCGACTTTGTCATGAACCATACGAGCGATCAGCACGAGTGGTTCCAGCAGTCGCGCACCGACCCCGACGGCCCCTACGGCGACTACTACGTCTGGGCCGACGACGACAAGCAGTACCAGGACGCGCGCATCATCTTCGTCGACACCGAGACCTCGAACTGGACGTTCGACCCGGTGCGCAAGCAGTACTACTGGCACCGCTTCTTCTCGCACCAGCCGGACCTCAACTACGACAACCCGGCCGTGCAGGAGGAGATCCTGGCCGCCCTGCGGTTCTGGCTGGACCTGGGCATCGACGGCTTCCGGCTGGACGCGGTGCCGTACCTCTTCGCCGAGGAGGGCACCAACTGCGAGAACCTCCCGCGGTCCCACGCCTTCCTCAAGCGCGTCCGCGCCGAGATCGACGCCCACTACCCCGACACCGTGCTGCTCGCCGAGGCCAACCAGTGGCCGGAGGACGTCGTCGACTACTTCGGCGACTACGAGAAGGGCGGCGACGAGTGCCACATGGCGTTCCACTTCCCCGTCATGCCGCGCATCTTCATGGCCGTACGACGGGAGTCGCGCTACCCGGTCTCGGAAATCCTCGCCAAGACCCCGGCCATCCCCTCCCGCTGCCAGTGGGGCGTCTTCCTGCGCAACCACGACGAGCTCACGCTCGAGATGGTGACGGACGAGGAGCGCGACTACATGTGGGCGGAGTACGCCAAGGACCCGCGGATGCGCGCCAACATCGGCATCCGGCGCAGGCTCGCCCCCCTCCTCGACAACGACCGCAACCAGATCGAGCTCTTCACCGCGCTGCTGCTGTCCCTGCCGGGCTCGCCGATCCTCTACTACGGCGACGAGATCGGCATGGGCGACAACATCTGGCTCGGCGACCGCGACGCCGTGCGCACCCCCATGCAGTGGACGCCCGACCGCAACGCCGGCTTCTCCTCCTGCGACCCCGGCCGGCTCTACCTGCCGACCATCATGGACCCGGTCTACGGCTACCAGGTCACCAACGTCGAGGCGGCGATGAGCAGCCCCGCCTCGCTGCTGCAGTGGACCCGGCGGATGATCGAGATCCGCAAGCAGAACCACGCGTTCGGTCTCGGCTCGTACACCGAGCTGCCGTCGAGCAACCCCGCGGTGCTCGCCTTCCTCCGCGAGCACGGGGACGACCTCGTCCTGTGCGTGAACAACTTCTCCCGCTTCGCACAGCCGACCGAGCTGGACCTCCGGGCCTTCAACGGCCGCCACCCGGTCGAGCTGATCGGCGGAGTGCGCTTCCCGGCCATCGGCGAACTGCCGTACCTGCTGACCCTCGCAGGTCACGGCTTCTACTGGTTCCGGCTGCGGCACAACACACCCGTGTCCGCAGTCGGCTGACCCCGTCTTCCCGTGCGCGAGGGCCCCGACCGGGCCGGCGCGCACGGGCGGTTTCCCGGTTTCCCGCCCCGGACGGTGGGCACTCGTACACGGGCACGGCACCGCACGGCACGAACCGCACCACCGCAGGTACGCACGCACGTACCGCACGCAGGGCACGGGCCCGCACGGGCCGACCGCACCGCACCGCACATACGGCACATATGGCACGGACCGCACGGACCGCACGAGCCGCGACCGCGGCAAGCGCAGCAACCGCACCAGGGCCGCAGGCGTGGGCGCTGGCCGTACGGACGATCCTCGCCCGACACGTCCCGCACCGCGCACCGACCAAAGCCGTAATCCGGGACACTTTGCCCCATCCGTCGTGTGCCCCGGGGAAAGGACGCGACGCATGTCGGACGCTGCACCGCTCCGCCGGGAGACCGCCGCCCGCCGGGAGCCGGCCCCGGGCCCCGCGACGCCCCCGGCCGGCACCGCGCCCCCGGCCGGCACCGCGCCCCCGGCCGGCGCCGCACGCCCGGCCGGCGCCGCACGCCCGGCCGGCGGCACGGGCGTCACCGACGTCACCGGCGGCGACCCGGCCCCGCTGCTCGCCT
>KL569414.1:49391-50741 GCA_000715685.1 Streptomyces lilacinus | reverse complement strand
ATGTGTATAAGAGACAGGCGCTGGTTCGCCGGCAAGGGCCGGCCCGTCACCGGCTTCACGCTCGTCGCCGCGACCGAACTGCTCCCCGTCCCCCCCGCCGGCGGCGGTCCCGGGCTGCTCCACCTGCTCGTACGGGCGCAGCAGCCGCCGTCGCCCGAGTTCGCGGCGCGCGCCCCGCACGCCGGCCCCGCCCCCCTCGACGACTGCTACCAACTGCTGCTGGGCGTGCGGGACACCCTGCCGCCGCACCTCGCGCCCGCCCTCGTCGGCCGGCCCTCGGGCGGTCCCCTGCACGGCCGCGTCGTCCACGAGGGGCTGGCCGACCCCCGGCTCGCCGTGCTGCTCCTGGAGCGGCTCCGGACGCCGGGGCGGCTCGGCCCGCTGCGTTTCACCCGCGAAGCGGAAGCGAACATTTCACCGGACCTGACCCCCCGCCCGCTGGGTGCCGAGCAGTCCAACTCCTCGGTCGTCTACGACGAAACGTATATCCTCAAGCTCTTCCGCCGGGTCGGTCCCGGCGTCAATCCCGATCTCGAATTGCCGCGCGCACTCGCGAAGGCCGGCTGCTCGCGCGTCCCGGCGCCGGTCGCCTGGTTCGAGGCGGAGCTGGACGGTCCGTCCCCGGGCGAGCCCATGACCCTCGGCGTGCTGCAGCCGTTCCTGCCGGGCTCGACCGACGGCTGGCAGCTGGCCCTGGCCGCCCTCGCCGCGCGGGCCGACTTCACGGCCGCCGCGCGCGACCTGGGCCACGCCGTCGCCGAGGTCCACCTCGCGCTCGCCGAGGCGCTGCCCACCGTCGTCCTGCGCCGCCCCCAGCTCGAGCACCTGGCCGCCGGCATGACCCAGCGCCTGGCGGCGGCCGCCGAGGCGGTCCCGGCCCTGCGCCCGTACCACGCGGCGCTGCGCGCGGTCTACGACGAGCTCGCCGCCCTCGGCCGGGCCGGCCGCACCTGGTGCGCCCAGCGCGTCCACGGCGACCTCCACCTCGGCCAGGCGCTGCGCACCGCCGCCGACGGCCGCTGGTCCGTCATCGACTTCGAGGGCGAGCCGGCCCGCCCGCTCGCCGAGCGCCGCCGCCCCCAGCCCGTGGCCCGGGACATCGCGGGCATGCTGCGCTCCTTCGACTACGCGGCGGCGGTCGGCCGCGCCGACGGCGTCGACACCGGGTCCGGCACCGACGCCGACGCCGGGATCGCGGACTGGGCCGAGCGGTCGCGCGCCGCGTTCTGCGACGGCTACGCCGCCGTCCACCACGACCCGCGCGAGGACCCGAGGCTGCTGCGGGCGCACGAGACGGACAAGGCCGTCTACGAGGTGCTGTACGAGGCCCGCCACCGGCCGGACTGGCTG
>KL569414.1:46550-49119 GCA_000715685.1 Streptomyces lilacinus | reverse complement strand
GGCCGGACTGGCTGCCCGTCCCGCTGTCCGCGATCCGCCGCCTCGCGGGCGGGCACCGCGCGAGGGGCGGCGCACCGGCATGACCCGAACCCACCGCCCGCACCGCCAGCACGGACACCGGAGGACCGCCACGTGACCGCCCGACCGCCGTCCAGCCCCCAGCCGTCGCCGTCTCCGTCGCCGTCTCCGTCGTCGTCTCCACCGCCATCGTCTTCACCGTCGCCGTCGCCATCCCCGTCCCCGTCCTCGTCGCCGTCGCCCGGCAGGAGCCGGGACGTGCCCGCCACCTTCCTGCCCGCCCCCACGCGCCGGCAACGGCCCGTCCCGCCTCCCGCGGGGTCGGCGGCGGGCGGCCGCGCGGGAGACGCCCCGGCGCCCGGCGGCGGGGCGGTGCGGCGACCGGAGCCGCTGGACGAGGACACGCGCACGCGCCTGCTGCACGGCGCGCACCACGACCCGCACGGCGTGCTGGGGGCGCACCCCGTCCCCGGCGGGATCCTCTTCCGCACCCTGCGCCCCTACGCGCGCGCGGTGGCGGTCACGGCGAAGGGACTGCGCGCGGAGCTGCGGGCCGAGGGCGGCGGCTTCTTCGCGGCGGTGCTGCCCCTCGCCGCGATCCCGGACGGCTACCGCCTCCTCGTCGCGTACGACGACAACGAGATCGAGGTCCACGACCCGTACCGCTTCCTGCCCGCCCTCGGCGAGCTGGACCTGCACCTGATCGGCGAGGGCCGGCACGAGCAGCTGTGGCACGCGCTGGGCGCGCACCCGATGACCCACGAGGGCGTCCAGGGCACCCGCTTCACCGTCTGGGCGCCCAACGCCCGGGGCGTGCGCGTGGTCGGCGACTTCAACTACTGGGACGGCACGGCCCATCCGATGCGCTCGTTGGGCGGCTCGGGGGTGTGGGAGCTGTTCCTGCCGGGCGTCGGCGAGGGCGCGCTGTACAAGTTCCAGATCACCCGGCCCGACGGCTCGTTCACGATGCGCGCCGACCCGATGGCCCGGCGCACCGAGGCGCCGCCGGCCACCGCCTCGATCGTGCACGCCTCGCACCACGTCTGGCGCGACGGCGCGTGGCAGGAGAAGCGGGGCGCGCGGCCGGTGCACGAGGCGCCCTTCTCCGTCTACGAGGTGCACCTGCCGTCCTGGCGTCCCGGCCTGTCCTACCGGCAGCTGGCCGAGCAGCTGCCCGCGTACGTCAAGGACCTCGGCTTCACGCACGTCGAGCTGATGCCGGTCGCCGAGCACCCCTTCGGCGGCTCGTGGGGTTATCAGGTCACCGGCTTCTACGCGCCGACCGCGCGGCTCGGCACGCCCGACGATTTCAAGCACCTGGTCGACGCCCTGCACCGGGCGGGCATCGGCGTGCTGATGGACTGGGTGCCGGCGCACTTCCCGCGCGACGACTGGGCCCTGGCCGAGTTCGACGGCCGCCCGCTCTACGAGCACCAGGACCCGCTGCGGGCCGCGCACCCGGACTGGGGCACGCTGGAGTTCGACTACGGCCGCCCCGAGGTCCGCAACTTCCTCGTCGCCAACGCGGTCTACTGGTGCGAGGAGTTCCACATCGACGGCCTGCGCGTGGACGCCGTCGCCTCGATGCTCTACCTCGACTACTCCCGCGAGCCCGGCCAGTGGACGCCCAACGAGCACGGCGGCCGCGAGAACCTCGACGCCGTGGCCTTCCTGCAGGAGATGAACGCCACCGTCTACCGCCGCTGCCCCGGCGTCGTCACCGTCGCCGAGGAGTCCACCGCCTGGGACGGCGTCACCCGCGCCACCCACCACGTGGGCGCCGGCGGCTTCGGCGGCCTCGGCTTCGGCCTGAAGTGGAACATGGGCTGGATGCACGACTCGCTGGAGTACGTCGCCAAGGAGCCGGTGCACCGCAAGTACCACCACGGCGAGATGACCTTCGCCATGGTCTACGCGTACAGCGAGAACTACGTCCTGCCGATCTCCCACGACGAGGTCGTGCACGGCAAGCGGTCGCTGGTCTCCAAGATGCCGGGCGACTGGTGGCAGCGGCGCGCCACCCACCGCGCCTTCCTCGGCTTCATGTGGGCCCACCCGGGCAAACAGCTGCTCTTCATGGGTCAGGAGTTCGCCCAGGGGGCCGAGTGGTCCGAGGCCCACGGCCCCGACTGGTGGCTCCTCGACCCCTCCTACGCCGCCGAGCCCGACCACCGCGGCGTGCGCGACCTCGTCCGCGACCTCAACACCGGCTACCGGGCCGCCCCCGCCCTGTGGGAGCGCGACACCGTGCCGGAGGGCTTCCAGTGGGTCGTCGGCGACGCCGCCGAGGACAACGTCTTCGCGTTCCTGCGCTTCGCCGCCGACGGCTCACCCCTGCTGGCCGTCAGCAACTTCTCCCCGGTCGTCCGGCACGGCTACCGGCTGGGGGTGCCGGGGCGCGACACGGTCTGGGAGGAGTGCCTCAACACGGACGCGGTCCGGTACGGGGGCAGCGGCGTCGCCAACGCGGATCCCGTGAAGGGCGACGCGGTGCACGCCCATGGGCGCCCGGCGAGCGTGACGTTGACGTTGCCGCCGCTGGCTACGGTGT
>KL569414.1:45909-46260 GCA_000715685.1 Streptomyces lilacinus | reverse complement strand
GTGTAGCCGGTCGGACCGCCTCCCGCGCCGCCCGGACGAGCAGGGGCACGGACGGCGCGGGGACGTCCTCGCGCCAGACGAGCTCCAGGTCGAAGGTGGGCAGGTCGTCACGGATGCGCAGGGCCACCGCGCCCCTGGGGAGGTGGCGGGTGAAGGTGCGCGGGGCGACGGCGAAGGCGTGCGCGTCGAGGGAGGGGTGTCGGAAGCCCGGCATGGGCTCCTCCTCGAACGGGAAGTGCTCGCCGGTGCCGTGCAGGGCGGCGAGAACGGCGTCGTGGTAGGCGGGGGCGACGTCGCGCCGGATGACCCGCAGCCGGTCGCCGCGCAGTTCGGCCAGCGACAGCTCCGCCC
>KL569414.1:43981-45663 GCA_000715685.1 Streptomyces lilacinus | reverse complement strand
CCCGCCCCGCCAGCCGGTGACCGGCGGCGACGACGGCGACCAGTTCCTCCGTCGCGAGCGTCAGGCGGGCCAGGCCGCGCCGGTGCGGGATGCTGCGGGAGAGCGCGGCGTCGATCTCCTCCCGCTCCAGGGCGCCGACGAGGTCGGCCGACCACATCTCGCGGGTCTCGAGGCGGACTTTGGGGTGGCGGGCGCCCATGGCCGACAGCAGGGTGGGCACGGCCCAGTAGGCGGCGCTGGTGACGTAGCCCAGCCGTAGCGTTCCGACGGTGCCGTGCGCGGCGCGCACGGTCCGTTCCGCGAGGGCGTCCACCTCGGCGAGAACGGCCCGGGCCCCTTCCACGAAGACCTTGCCGGGTTCGGTCGGCCGGGTGGGTCGGCGCTCGAAGAGCCGGACGCCCAGTTCTCTTTCGAGCGCGGCGATCTGCCGGCTCAGGGGCGGCTGGGCCATGTGCAGCCGGTCGGCCGCCTTCTGGAATCCGCCCTCGTCGGCGACCGCCACCACGTACCGCATGAGCCGCAGATCGATCGCCATACCCGCAGGGTATCGGGACGGTGCCCGATCGGTCTTGGCCAAGTCCCGCCCCCGGAAACCAGAATCGAGGGCGAGCCACCCCTCCCCTTTTTCGCCTTTCAAGGAGCACCCCATGCACGCACGCGACCTCGCCGCCCTCCGCGTCCCGGCCCTGGGCCTCGGCTGCATGGGCATGAGCGACTACTACGCCCCCGGCGACGAGGCCGACTCGCTCGCCACGATCCGGCGGGCGCTCGACCTGGGCGTGACCTTCCTGGACACGGCGGACGCCTACGGGCCCTTCACCAACGAGGAACTGGTCGGCAAGGCGGTGGCGGGGCGCAGGGACGAGGTCGTCCTCGCCACGAAGTTCGGCGTCGAGCGGCGGCCGGACGGCACCCAGGTGGGTGTCAACGGACGCCCGGACTACGTGCGTTCGGCGTGCGAGGCGTCCCTGCGACGGCTCGGCGTCGACCACATCGACCTCTACTACCAGCACCGCGTGGACCCGACCGTTCCCGTCGAGGAGACGTGGGGCGCGATGGCCGAACTCGTCGCCGCCGGCAAGGTCCGTCACCTCGGCATCTCCGAGGCCTCCCCCACGACGATCCGGCGCGCGCACGCCGTGCACCCGATCACCGCGGGCCAGTACGAGTACTCGCTGTTCACCCGGGACATCGAGGACGAGCACCTGCCGGTCCTGCGCGAACTGGGCATCGGCCTCGTCGCCTACAGCCCGATCGGGCGCGGCCTGCTGACCGGGGCGTTCTCCACGGGCCAGTACGGCGACCGGGACTTCCGCCGCACCGCGCCCCGCTTCCAGGGCGAGAACCTCGCCGCGAACCTCGCCCTCGTCGAGCGCGTACGGGCACTGGCCGACGCCAAGGGCGCCACTCCCGCACAGCTCGCCCTCGCCTGGGTGCTCGCCCAGGGCCCGGACGTCACCGCCGTCCCGGGCACGAAGCGCGTCCACTACCTGGAGGAGAACGCGGCGGCGGCCGATGTGACGCTGACCGCGGGTGAGCTGGCGGCACTCGACGAGGCCGTCCCGCGCGACGCGGTGGCGGGCGCACGCTACGACGAGGTCAGGCTGACGCAGGTCGACATCTGAACGGTCGGCCCGGAATGCGACGAGGACCGCGCGGCCGCCGTCCCCCCCCCCTGACGG
>KL569414.1:42020-43699 GCA_000715685.1 Streptomyces lilacinus | reverse complement strand
GCGGCGGGCGTCCCGGTGCGGGACGCGGCGACGCCGGTGGCGCGGCATCTGCGAACGGTGATGCACACGGTCACCCGGATGGAGTACGTCGCGTTGTCGTGACCACGGGGGAAGCGGACGGTGGGGCTGTTGGTCTTACGACCGCGGGGGGAAGGGAGCGTGCAGCCCATGTCGAACCGCTTCCCATTCACCACGGACAAGCTCCAGCCCTTGAACGCGGCCCGTGACTGGCCCCTTCTGGCAGCCGCGGCGTCGGCACTCCTCGCCTTCGTCATGCTGTTCCCGCCCTGGCTGACGTCCGCCGGCATGAGCCTGAACGCCTTCGGCGAGAACATGCTGGCCGCCGGCCCCGCGCTCATCATCGTCATGGCGGTGGCCATGGCGCTGCTCGCGTACGGCGCGCTGGCGACCCGGCGAGCCGTGTACCTGTCAGCCCTCTTGATACCCGCCTCGAACTTGCTCGTGCTCTACATCGTGCAGGTGGCGGACGTATGCGACCTGGCCGAAATCGGTTCGGCATCAGGCGTATCCGACGTTTCCACGGGCCCCGGCGTCTGGCTGGGCTTCGTCTTCTCACTGGCGGCGGCACTGTGCGCAGTCGTGGCGTTCGCCAGACGTTCCACGCCACGGGACGCCGCCACGGCGCCTGGCGAACCTCCGCACATTCCCCCCGATGAGGAGGGCCCATGAACGTCCGCAGGACGCGGAGCACCGCAGCCGCCCTCACGGCAGCCGCAATGCTCCTGCTCGCCACAGCGTGCGACGGCCAGGGAAAGTCGGAAAGGCAGCCGGCCAACGGTCCGCCCACGACGCAGAGCGCCACTACCCAGAGCGCCTCGACGAACGCGCCGTCCCCCAGCCGGACAACGACGTCATCCTCCCCGAGCGGATCAACAGCGCCGTCCAGCATGCAGTACCTCAGCGAGCTCGATCCGCTCACCTCCACACAGGGTGTCGACACCAGCGCTGCCACGGTGAACGGAACGGGCTTCGCCCGCAGCGTGACCCAGACGGCCAACGCCGGTGGACCGGTGAACGATGCCGAATACAACATCGAGCGCCGCTGGCAGAAGTTCAAGGCCACGATAGGCCTGCGCGACGACTCCCCCTCGGGCGGCCGACTCACCTTCGAGGTCAGCGCGGACGGAAAGTCCCTTTACAAGCAGTCGGTCTCGCTCGGCCAGACACAAGACGTCAACGTCGACCTCCACAGCGCCCTGCGGATCAAACTCACGGTCACGTATTCCGGCCAGGACAACACCTACTTCTACGGCACGTGGGGTGACGCCCGACTGGAGCCGTAAGGAGGCAGCCATGACGGCCTCATCCCGTGGTTTCTTCCACTTCTTGGGAGCACTGTTGCTCGTGGCGGCATCTGCGTGCGGTGGCGGAGGGGGAGGCGGCGGAGGTGCCGGCCAGCAGGCGCATGTACCCGCCTGCCTCAAGACGACCGACCAGGCGGGTGACGCGCACAACACGTGGTCGTCGGCTGCTCCGATGCCGACGAACCGCTATCTGCTGGCGGCTACCACGGGGTGCGACGGAAGCATCTATGCGATCGGCGGGCTGGGGACCACCGTGGAACAAGCGACGCCTTCCGACACCGGTCTCACCGGGGCTGTCGAAGTCTATGACCCGGCGAAGAACACGTGGACGGCTGCGCCGCCCATGCCCACTCC
>KL569414.1:39187-41756 GCA_000715685.1 Streptomyces lilacinus | reverse complement strand
GAGATGTGTATAAGAGACAGGACGTGACGGCCGGATCTACGCGATCGGCGGCTCCATCAACGATCAGCTCGATCCCACGAATGTGGTGGAGGTCTACGATCCCGGATCCAGGTCCTGGTCGACCGCCCCGCCACTGCCCACCCCCTTGGCGGACGTCAACGCGACCGCGGACAGCGCGGGCAACATCTATGCGATCGGCGCAGACATCATGGAAATCTACAGGCCGGACAAGAACATGTGGGAGACCACTGCTGCCATGCCGAACAAGCGGGAGCGCATGGTGGTGACAGCGGGAGTGGACGACAAAATTTACGTCATGGGTGGATACGGCCCAGCGAACAACGGCCCGGTCGCGACAGCCGAGGTCTACGATCCCCGGACCGGGAAGTGGGCCGAGTTGGCACCCATGCCTGGTCCGCTGGGGCAGACAGCGGGCACAACAGGCTTGGACGGGAAGGTCTACGTGTTCGGCGGGGACACGAGCTACGAAGCAAGGCAGAGCGCCGATGCTTTCGCCTACGACCCGAAGTCCAACTCCTGGTCGAAGACAGCTTCTCTCCCCCAAGGCCGGAACACGCACACGGCTGCCGTCGGCCCGGACGGGAGAATGTACCTCGTGGGGGGCGACACAGGCACCACGCAGGAACGCTCCGGCAGCACACGAAGTGTTGACGTCTATACCCCTTGAGCCCGACCTTCAGATACGGCGAAGCCCCCACGGCGCGGTCCGGCGGTGCCGTACCGAACACAGGCCGCCGTGGGGGGCGGCCCCGCCGTGGGGGCGGTCTCTGGGAGGCCGGGGCCTCAGTGGGCGGCGGCTCCCGCGGGGGCGCCCGCGTCGGCGGTGTCCGCGTCAGGCGTCAGCGTCGCCTCGTCGAACGGCACGCGCCCCGCCAGCACCTCCCGCACCCGCCCGTGGTCGATCTCCTTCGTCCACGTCCCCACCAGCACCGTCGCCACCGCGTTCCCCGCGAAGTTCGTCAGCGCCCGTGCCTCGCTCATGAAGCGGTCGATGCCGACGATCAGCCCGACGCCGTCCACCAGCTCCGGCCGGTGCGACTGCAGCCCGCCCGCCAGCGTGGCGAGGCCGGCGCCCGTCACGCCCGCCGCGCCCTTCGAGGCCACGATCATGAACAGCAGCAGGGAGATCTGCTGGCTCACCGACAGCGGTTGCCCCATCGCCTCGGCGACGAAGAGCGAAGACATCGTGAGGTAGATGGCCGTGCCGTCGAGGTTGAAGGAGTAGCCGGTCGGCACGGTGATGCCGACGACCGGCCGGCTCACCCCCAGGTGCTCCATCTTCGCGATCAGCCGCGGCAGCGCCGACTCCGACGACGACGTCGACAGGATCAGCAGGAACTCCCGGCCCAAGTACTTCAGCAGCGCGAAGATGTTCACCCCGGCCACCAGCCGGAGCAGCGCCCCCAGCACCACGATCACGAACAGCAGGCAGGTCGTGTAGAAGCCGATCATGATGACGGCCAGCGACTTCAGCGCGTCCACGCCCGTCGCGCCGACGACCGCGGCTATCGCGCCGAAGGCTCCCACGGGCGCCGCCCACATGACCATCGCCAGGATCTTGAAGACCAGCCGCTGCAGGTGGCCGATGCCGCGCAGCACGGGCTCGCCGGTCTCCCCCATCGCCTGCAGCGCGAAGCCGGTGAGCAGCGCGACCAGCAGCGTCTGCAGCACCTGGCCGCCGGTGAGGGCGGAGACCAGGGTCGTCGGGATGATCCCGAGCAGGAAGTCGGCGGTCGACGCGTGCGCGCCCTTGGCCTGGGCCTCGCCCGCGTGCCGGACGGCTTCCGTGAGGTGGAGCCCGCTGCCGGGCTCGAGGAGGTTGCCGACGACCAGGCCGATGGCGAGGGCGACGGTCGACATGACCATGAAGTAGCCCAGCGCCAGGCCGCCGACCGCGCCGACCTTGGCGGCCTTCCGCACGGACCCGATGCCCAGCACGATCGTGCAGAAGATGACGGGCGAGATCATCATCTTGATGAGGTTGACGAAGCCCGTGCCCAGCGGCTTGAGCTCGACGGCGACGCCGGGCGCGGCGAAGCCGACCGCGATGCCGGCGAGGACGGCGGCGATCACGGCGAGGTAGAGGTAGTGGGTCCGGTCCGGCCGTCTGCCGGCCGGTGGCGCTGGCGCTGCTGAACGCGTGGCTGCCACGTCATCATCTCCTCGTCGTCGCGGGGCCCCGTGATTGGGAAGTGGGGTCGCGGAGACTATGCACGGCGTTGTGACGGCGGTCACCCTTGCGTGCATTACGTTCACGAACAAGCCACGAGGCACACTGTCGGCCATGCGAAGACCCTGCGTACGGCGCCGCCTGCGACCCCGCGTACGACGCCTCGTACAGCGCCTCGTACGACCCGGCGTACGGCCCCGCCCGCGGCCCGGCGCACGGCCCCGCCCGCGACGCCCCCGCAGCCTGGCCGGCCAGCTCTTCGCGATGCAGATCGTGCTGGTCGCCGCCGTGGTGGCCGGGTGCGCGGTGCTGGCCTGCCTCTCCGACCGCCGCGAGGCCGAGGAGGCCGCCCGGCGTCAGGCTGTCTCTTATACACAT
>KL569414.1:37584-38897 GCA_000715685.1 Streptomyces lilacinus | reverse complement strand
GCCCGGACCCGGCCGCCGTCCTGCAGCCGTACGCGCAGCGGGTCCGGCACGACACGGGCGTGGACTTCGTGACGATCATGCGCCCGGACGGGATCCGCTGGACCCACCCCGACCCCGCCCGCATCGGCCAGCGCTTCCTCGGCCACACCGAGACCGCGCTGCGCGGGGTGCCCTTCGACGAGACGTACACCGGCACCCTCGGCCCGTCCGTGCGCGCCGTCGCCCCCGTGACCGACCCGGACGGCCGGGTCGTGGCGCTCGTCAGCGCGGGCATCACCGTCGACGCGATCAGCGCCGAGGTGCGCGGCCAGGTCGGCGTCCTGCTCGGCGTGGCCCTCGCCGTCCTGGCCGCCGGCGGCGCGGGCACGTACCTGCTGAGCGCGCGGATGCGCCGGCACACCCACGGCATGAACGCCACCGAGCTCGGCCGGATGCGCGACTACCACGAGGCCGCGCTGCACGCGGTGCGCGAGGGGCTGCTGATGCTCGACGGGCAGCGGTGCGTCGCGCTCGTCAACGACGGCGGCCGGGAGCTCCTCGGCCTGCGGGGCGACGTCGTCGGCCGCCACGTCACCGAGCTCGGCCTGCCGCGCAGCCTCACCGACGCCCTGCTCGCGGCCGAGCCGCGGGTGGACGAGGTGCACCTGACCGCCGAGCGCGTGGTCGTCGTCAACACCTCTCCCGTGCCGGGCGGCGCGGGCGGGGGTCGGCGCGGCACGGTCGTCACCCTGCGCGACCACACCGAACTGCAGGCGCTCTCCGGCGAGCTGGACTCCGTACGCGGCTTCGCCGAGGCGCTGCGCTCGCAGGCGCACGAGGCGGCCAACCGGCTGCACGCCGTCGTCTCCCTCATCGAACTCGGGCGGGCCGAGGAGGCCGTGGAGTTCGCCACCGCCGAACTCGAGCTGGCCCAGGCCCTCACCGACCGCGTGGTCGCGGCCGTCGCCGAGCCGGTCCTCGCCGCGCTGCTGCTGGGCAAGGCCGCCCAGGCCAACGAGCACGGCGTCACGCTCGTCCTGACCGACGACACCCGCGTCGACGACGGCCTGCTGCCGCCCGGTCTGCCCGCCCGCGACCTGGTCACCGTCCTCGGCAACCTCCTCGACAACGCCGTCGAGGCGGCCACGGGCCCGCACGGCACGGGCCGCGTCACGGTGACCGTGCGCACCGACGCCGCCGACGACGAGCTGCTGCTGCGCGTCGGCGACAGCGGCCCGGGCGTCGCCCCGGAGGCGGTGGACGAGGTCTTCCGCCGCGGCTGGTCGACGAAGCCGCCGTCCGCCGGCGACGGCGCCGCGGCGCACGGCCGGGGC
>KL569414.1:26611-37329 GCA_000715685.1 Streptomyces lilacinus | reverse complement strand
GCCCTCGGCCGATCCCCGTCCGGCGGCGCCGAGTTCACCGTGCGGCTGCCGCTGCACACCCGTACGCCGCAGGGAGCACCCGCATGACCACGAGCACCACCACGCACACGACGACCATCCGCGTCCTGATCGTCGAGGACGACCCGGTCGCCGCGGCGGCGCACGCGCTGTACGTGGGACGGGTGCCCGGCTTCGCGGTGGCGGGGGTGGTGCACACGCGGGGCGACGCGTCGCAGTTCCTGAAGCGGGCGGGGGCGGAGGGCACCGCCGTCGATCTCCTGCTCCTGGACCTGTACCTCCCCGACGGCCACGGCCTGCAGCTGCTGCGCTCGCTGCGCGCCGGCGGCCACACCGCGGACGTCATAGCCGTGACCTCCGCCCGCGACCTGGCCGTCGTACGCGAGGGGGTCTCGCTGGGCGTCGTGCAGTACGTGCTCAAGCCGTTCACCTTCGCCACCCTCCGCGACCGCCTCGTGCGGTACGCCGAGTTCCGCGCGGCGGCCGGCGAGGCGAGCGGACAGGAGGAAGTCGACCGCGCTCTCGCCGCGCTGCGCGCCCCGCAGCCGGCGGCGCTCCCCAAGGGGCTGGCCGGCGACACCCTGCAGGCGATCATCGCGACCCTGCGGGCCGCCGGGCTCGAGGGCGTCTCGTCGGGCGCGGCCGCCGAGGCCGTGGGGATCTCGCGGATCACCGCCCGCCGGTACCTCGAGCACCTCGTGGACACCGGGCGGGCGGCGCGGGCCCCGCAGTACGGCCAGATCGGCCGCCCGGAGCTGCGCTACCGGTGGCTGTCGGCGCGCTGACCAAGGAGGCGTTACGGGGGGGGCGGTCCCGTAGACGGACGCGTGCGGTCGGGCCGCCCGGGGAACGTACGACTCGACACCATCAGGTGCAGAAGGTGCAGGAGGTCGTGCCGTGCGCCCCACCACCCCCGTACTCCTCGTCGCCCTCACCGCCCTCGCCCTCACCACCTCGTGCGGGAGCGGCGGTTCCGGCGACGACCCGAACACGGTCAAGGTCGCCTACCAGCGCAGCACGGACAACAAGGTCCGGCTCATGGACGACTATCTGGCCGGCATCACGAAGCAGTTCGAGCGGGCCCACCCCGGCAAGAAACTGCGGCTCCTGCCGATCCAGGCGTCCCAGGACGACTACTACGCCAAGATCCAGCAGATGATGCGGTCCCCGAAGACCGCCCCCGACGTCGTCCGCGAGGACACCTTCCTCATCAACTCCGACATCACCAGCGGCTACTTGAGACCTTTGGACGACAAACTCGCCGCCTGGAAGGACTGGTCCCGCTTCGCGCCGACCGCCAAGGCCTCGGCGACGGCGACGGCGGCGGACGGCAGGACGTACGGGGTCCCGGACGGCACGGACACCCGCGGCCTGTGGTTCAACAAGGAGATCTTCGCCAGGGCCGGCCTGCCCGCCGACTGGCAGCCGCGCACCTGGGCCGACGTCCTCGACGCCGCCCGCACGATCAAGCGCAAGGTGCCCGGCGTCATCCCGCTGAACGTCTACACCGGCAAGGGGCCCGGCGAGGGTGCGACGATGCAGGGCTTCGAGATGCTGCTGTACGGCACCGGACAGGACCCCCTCTACTCCCCCGCGCAGAAGAAGTGGGTGACCGGCGGCAAGGGCTTCCGCGACGCCCTGGACTTCGTCCGCACCGTCTACGCCGACCGCCTCGGCCCGGAGCCGGCCGACGCCCTCGACCCCAACGTCGCCACCCGCGTCGCGACGGAATGGCTTCCCGGCGGCAAGCTCGCCATCGCCCTCGACGGCTGCTGGCTCGGCAAGAACTGGCTCCCCTCCGGCCCCAGGCCCTGGCCGCAGTGGACCACCGTCATGGGCCGCGCCGCCTTCCCCACCCAGGACGGCCGGGCGCCCGGCCGGGTGAGCCTGTCGGGCGGCTGGACCTGGTCCATCAGCGCCAAGTCCACCAAGGCGGACCTGGCGTGGCAGGCCATCGAGCTGATGCAGTCCCCCGAGAACGCCACCGACTGGACCGTCCGCGACGCCCAGATCGCCGTCCGCGACGACGTCGCCGCCGCACCGAAGTACCGCGCGTCCATGCCCGGCATCGAGTTCTTCACGGGTCTGGTCAAGGACACCCACTACCGCCCCGCCCTGCCGGTCTACCCCCGCGTCTCCACGGCGATCCAGGAGGCCATGGAGTCCGTCACCACGGGCGACGCGGACGTGGCGAAGGCGCAGCGGACGTACGACGAGCGCCTGAGGACGATCGCGGGCGCGTCGGGCGTGACGACGCGGTGAGGACACGCAGGCCATTCCGCTGGCTTCCGCTCGCCCCGGCCACGACCCTCCTGCTCCTCTTCCTCGCGGGCCCCGTCGCCTACTGCGTCTACCTCGCCTTCACCGACACCCAGCTCACCGGCCAGGCCTCGGCGTCCTTCGTCGGCCTCGACAACTTCCGCCGTGCCTTCGGCGACCCCGACTTCCGCAACGCGGTGCTGCTGACGCTCGTCTTCACCGTGCTGTCCTCCCTCGTCGGCCAGAATTCCCTGGGGTTCGCGCTGGCCTCGCTGATGCGGCGGGCGTCGCGGCCGGTGCGTACGCTCACGGGCACGGTGGTCGTCGCGGCGTGGGTGGTCCCGGAGATCGTCGCGGGCTTCCTGCTGTACACCTTCTTCAACCGCCAGGGCACGCTCAACGAAATCCTGGAGCTCCTGCATCTGCCCCAACAGAACTGGCTGTTCACCCTTCCCATCGTGGCCGTCTCCTTCGCCAACGTCTGGCGCGGCACGGCCTTCTCGATGCTGGTCTACTCGGCCGCCCTGGCGGAGATCCCCCAGGACGTGACGGAAGCGGCGGAGGTCGACGGAGCGAGCGGCCTCCGCCGCTTCTGGCACGTCACGCTGCCGATGCTGCGCCGCTCGATCGGCACCAATCTGATGCTCAACACCCTGCAGACGCTGTCCGTCTTCGGCCTGATCTGGGCCATGACGCGCGGCGGCCCGGGCAACCGGAGCCAGACGCTGCCGGTGTTCATGTACGACCAGGCGTTCCTGAAGTCCCTCATCGGGTACGGGACGGCGGTGGCGCTGCTGCTGTTGGTCGTGGGAGCGCTGTTCTCGGCGGTGTACGTGCGGCTGTTGCGGGAGGAGGTGTGACGGCTAAGGCTCCTGGCCGGAGGCCGAATGGCCGGACGCCGCATGGCCGGACGCTGCGTGGCCGCCCGCCGCACGGCTGAACGTCGCGTCGACGAGTGCCAGGTCGGCGTCCGTCGTGGCCCGTGACCGGGACAGCGCGAGGGCGATCCACAGTACGGCGGCGAGGACGAGTACGGCCCACACGACCCCGGAGGCGGTGTTCGCGACGGTCGCCGGGCAGCTTCCGCCCGGGAAGGTGCGGCTGCCGCGGTAGTTGGCCTCCGAGCACTGCGCCACGGCCGAGCCGGGCGCGCCGAGGACGAGCAGCGGGCCGGCGACGACCAGCGCGGACAGTCGCACGATCCGGGACACGATTCGGGGCACGGTTCGGGAGCGCATCATGACAGCGCCTCCAGCGCCGAGGGGAAGGCGGGATGGGCGGGCGGGACGGGAAGCCCCTTCAACTCCAGCACGCGTGCGCGCAGCGGACGTACGTCCGGGACGGAGGCATCGGCACCGGGGAGTGTGCCGTGCCAACGCTGGGTGGCCAGGTCGAGCTGCGCCTGGTGCAGGCGCATGAGGTGGCGGAGGCCGGCCGTGCCGTCGCGGCGCCAGACGCGCAGCTCGAGGAGGAGGCGACGGCGCGGGGCGAGCAGCAGGTCGACCTCCGGTGCGGTGACCGCGCCGGTGCCGGCTTCCGCTTCCGCGCGCAGGGCGCGGGCGAGCCCGGCGGCCTGCGCTGTCAGGCCGCGCCGCAGGATCAGTACGGCGAGGGCGACGAACACCCCTGAAGTGATGGCCGTGATGAGCGGCGCGCCGAGGAGCAGGCCGAGCGTCTGGTCGTGGGAGAAGAGGTCCTCCTTCCACTTCCCGAGCTGCGGCATCACCGCGTCCGTCGCGAAGTGCCCGCCGATCGCGGCCAGCACACCGCCCCCGACAACCAGCAGCCGGTCCCGGAACTCCGGCAGCCTCCGCGCCGCCCCGAACCCGGCGCCGACGACCGCGGTGAACGCCACGTGCACCGCCATCAACCCGACCACCTGCCGCATCCAGAACTGCGCGGACTGCTGGCCCGGCTCGATCGTCGCCATGTAGTTCACCGTCTCGGTGAGGTTGAAACCGAGCCCCACGGCCGCGCCGATGACGACGCCGGAAACCACCCCGCCGAAGTGCCGCCGGAAGAGGAAGAAGAGCACGGCGACCCCGGCCGCCTTGCCGATTTCGGAAGCAATCCCGGCGTTGAGGGCGAGCACGGTGTAGATCGTGCGGATCGTGTCACGGGGGTACTGCCAGTCGAGCAGATAGCCGGGCGCGTACCGGTAGAACCACGTCGTCATCACCGTGCCGAACCCGCCGCCGATCACCGCCCCCCAGCCGAAACCGGCCAGCAGCAGCCACGCCGGCATCCGGCGGTACAGCTGGAGCCGGTGCACGCACAGCAGCGCGACGGCCGTGGTGGGCAGGCAGATCAGCAGCTTGAGCGGGGCGCTGCCGAGGATGTCGAGCGGCATGACGACGAAGGGCAGCAACAGGGCGGCCAGCAGGCTGAACTGGAAGGAGCGGACGACGGCTGCGTTCCCGCGCTGGCGCAGGGCCAGAAGCAGCAGGCCGAGGAGGACGGAGACGCCCCAGCTGACGTAGACGAGTACCCGTGTCAGCGTGAAGACGTCCGGCTCGGGCAGCAGGAACACCCGCATCCAGGGCAGGGGCGAGGTGAGTTCCGGCTGCGCCCAGTAGATGACCTGCCCGACGGCGAAGGCCGCCGACAGGGCGACCGCCACGGCGATCGCCGCCGGCAGCCCGGGCCGGGAGCGCCGGGGCCCCGGGGGCGGGGCGAGTGGCATGGGTGGCGTCGTCATCGGCTGCCTCCGGGCCCCGGGAGCTCGGGCACGCCGGTCGGGTGGCTCGGCATGGGCATGGGCGGCAAGGTCGGTACGCGGGTGGGGAAGCGAGTCGGGAAGTGGGTGGGAAAACGGGTGGGGAAATTAGTGGGGAAACGGGTGGGGAAATCAGTGGGCCAGGCGGTGGGAAGGTCCGTGGGGATGTCGGTGGGCATGTCCGTGGGCATGCTGGTCGGCATGCCCGGTATCGACGGCATGGTCGGCATCTTCTCCGGCAGCGGAAAGACCGGATCGGTGGTGAACCCGACGAGTGCGGCGACCACGGAGGCGATCACACCGATCGCGCCGGCCGCGGACATCATCCGTACGTAGGGGCGGGGAGGCCTCTCTTCACGCCCCTTTTCCGGTGGTTGCGCGGGGGTGGTCATGACGGCCTCCGGTTGTCGTATCGGGTGGTGCGGCGAGGCGCTGCCGCCCTGCGCAGCGGACTCGCGGTCGTCGAGGTGCTCAGGCGCCGGCGGCGCCACCACAGCAGGGCGGCGAATGGAAGCAGGAGGGCGGGCAGCAGGCGCAGCGCCCAGCCGCTCGCGGACAGTTGGTCCTCGGGTGCGGTGCCTCCGGACGCCTGGAGCGGGGTCGGTGCGCCGAGCCATACGGCGTTGTCCCCGTCGCCCGCGGAGGGCACGGTCAGGGACTTGTCGATGTTCTTGGAAAGGCCGGCGTGCTCCTTCTGGAAGCGGTCGCCCGAGACTTTCTTGAACGTGATGCGTTTGAGGTCGACACCGCCGTAGACGTACGTGCGGGTGTAGATGGTGTTGCCCTCTGTCGTCTTGTGGGTGACGTTGAACTCGCCCTTGGTGTAGGAATCGACGAACTTGTTGAACGTGTCGGTGGGCTTCCAGTCACTGGTGGTTTGCCAGTTGTCGATGTCGCCCTTGCCGATGAGATCGCCGTAGGTGGTGTGCTTGGTCCGGCTCAGCTCGCGGTACCACTCGGCGGCGACCCGCGCGAGATAGACGCGACGGACCTCGGCGTACTCGGGCGCGGTGTTGATGGCGCGCTTGAGCTCGGGAAGGATCAAGCTGCGGAACAGCTGCTCGTTCCGCTCTCCGGAAGCCTTGTCCTGCTCCTCGCACGAGGCGGTGGAGCCCTTGCCGCGCTGGGCGAGGTATTGGGCCTCCATCCGGACGTCGAGGGGTGCGTCGACGATGTAGAGCTTGTCCCCGTCCTGCCGGACCGTGGCGGGCTCGGGCAGGATCCACACGCGCTGGGACAGACATTTTCCGGTGATGCCGTCCCAGAACTTCCGGCCGAGCTCGCTGTCGGGGTGGATGAGCTTGCCGACGGTCTTCTTCATCTGCAGATCGGCCTCGAGCATGATGCGCCCGGCGTCGGTGCGGCCCAATTTGCTGTCGACGATGCGGTGGGGTTCGTTGGGGTTGAGGTTGACCCAGAAGGCGGAGGGGTTGAGTGCGAGCCAGACGAAGAAGGCGTCGGAGGTCTGGTCGGCCGCCGTCACGCCGGTGGCCGGGCGTGAGTCCCCCTTCATGGGGTCCCGCTGGGCGCTGAACGAGTACTGCAGGCCGCTGCCGTCACCGGGGTCGGAGAGGTAGCGCAGCTGAAGGCTGGAGAAGTCGATGCCGCCGGGGGCGGCGCCGGGCAGCGTGAGTGCCTGGCCCAGGCCGGTGGCGGGCCGGGATTCCGCGGACGGCCGCGTCTTGTCGCACGGGTTCACGCCGGCGGCGGCCAGGCGCATGAACCCCTGGGCGGGGACGCCGGGGGCCTGGGACTTCTGCGGTGCGGGTTTCGTGTCGCAGGGCTTCGACGCCGAGAAAGTGGAGGAGAGCACCCCCGCGTTCTTGCTCGCCGCGGCCCCCGCCTTGTTCTTCGCGTCCCCGAGATAGGTTTTCAACCTGTCGGCCGCTTGTTTGTTGCGGTCCTCCGTACGCCCTTCCCACTCCGCCAGCCATCTGTCGACCCGCCTGTTGATCGCTTTGGGGCTCGCGCCCTTCGCCTTCCATTCCTTCTCGATGGTCAAGATGCCTCGGTCGAGCGCCTCGACCTCCGATGTGTTGAGGTCGAAGGGGACGCCGAAGAAAGTGGGTGTTTCGGGGTGGTAGAAATTCGCGCACTCCCAGCACTGCTGGCGCTCGGATGCCCCGGCGAGCTTGGCGCTCTTGGCGACGTCGAAGTCGTCCAGGAGATTCTGGATGACGCCCTCGGAGTGCTGGGTGCCCCGGATGTTGAGGGCACTCAGGGCAAGGACGTTCGACTGGTTGTCGTGCCTCAGCTCGGCAAGGTCCTTGCGATTCAGGAAGGATCCCACGGACTCGAGGTCGATCATCTTGCCCCGCCAGGTCGGGCTGGTGCGGCTGCTGACGCTTCCCTTGAGGAGACCCTCGCGCTGTTGTTTGTTCAGCTTCCGCGGGTCGATCAGGTCGGACGCACCGTTCCGGTACTGGTCGAAGGCCAGATGAGCCCGCTTTTCGCCCAGCACGCGAGCCAGCTCCAGGCGCAGTTCGAAGACCGGGTGAAGGAGGGGACTCATGAGCGGGTTCTCGTATTTCTTGGACAGGTCGACTCCCTCCGCCGCCCCCGGCGGTCGGCCGTCGTCGGCCGTACTCGGCGGCGCGGCCCCCAGCAACACCCCCAGCACCAGCGGCACCACCAGGCCCCGCAGCCAGGCACGGCCTCTCCTGAACGCCATGTCGCCCCTCACGTTTCGTGTGCACCGCGGTGTGATGCCGCACCCCCGTAGCGGCACCGTTACAACCGGCACTGATCGTGCGGAACCAGATCGTGTCCGAGGGACCCCAAGGGCGTCGTTGGCCCCCAGCGCACACTTGTTGGCGCGGAACGCACTGTCGGCACCGGCACCGCCTGCACTTTGCTGACTGTCTCGAATCAGACGTCAGTCACCGGTCAGCCAGGAGCGGCACGCATGGACGCAACAGTCATCGACACCGTCGAGTTCCCCCTGAACGAGCGGCGGGAGGCCTGGGTCGAGACCATGGCGCTGGCGCAGGTGACCCAGCGCGTCAAGTTCCTCGAAACGGCCGCCTTCGGGGCACGCATCGAGCTGATGCCCCTCGGCATCGGGCAGCTCTCCGCCCTCTCCTACGCCTCCGTGATCGCGCAGCGGACGCCCAGACTGGTCCGGCAGTCGGACCCGGAGATGTACCACGTCGCCGTCGTCACCGCCGGAGAGATCGGTATCGAGCAGTACCGACAGCGATCCCTTCTCAAACGCGGCGACATGGGCTTCTTCGACAGCTCCCGGTCCTTCGACACCTTCGCCGGCGACACCCCGGGCAAGACCCTCCTCTTCCAGTTCCCGAAGTCCTGTCGATGTGTATAAGAGACAGCGTGGACGGAGGGCGTGGGCCGGCTGTTCGGCCAGTACCTGGTGGGGCTCGCCGAGGAGTACGTCCACTGCACGCCGCAGGACGTCACCCGCCTGGGGAGCACGGCGCTCGACCTCCTCTCGACCGTGCTGGCGCACCACTCCCACCAGGACTCCGCCGCGTCCGGCGAATCCGGCCCGCACGTGCTGTTCCTGCGCATCTGCGCCTTCATCGTCGAGCACCTGCGGGACCCGGCCCTCGGGCCGGAGGCCGTCGCCTCGGCCCACCGCATTTCCCTCCGCTACCTGCACCGCGTCTTCCAGCAGAACGGCACCACGCCCAGGGCCTTCATCAAGCAGCAGCGCCTGGACCGCTGCCGCAAGGACCTGGCCGACCCGGCCCTGGACCACCTCACCATTCACACCATCGCCGCGCGCTGGGGGTATCCCCAGCCCGACGGCTTCTCGCGCGCCTTCCGTACGGCGACGGGGATGTCGCCCAGCGAATACCGCGCCGCCATGCGCTCCGCCACTCCTCCCCCGCCCTCGTAGCCAGCGCCGCATTTCTCTTGCCCAGGCGCTCGTTTCGCCGGACCGTCGGACCACTACCAGCGAGGCGAAAGGAGAACGCCATGGAGTGTCGAAGAACGTCCGCGGGGCGGTGACGGACGGTGCTGCGCATCCACTTCACGAGCGAGGACCTGCGCAACATCACGGTCGCCGACGACGTCGACCCCCTCTGGGAAGTGCTGCTCAGCCTGCACCTGGTGCAGGAACGCGGCGGCGCGCCGCTGCCGCTGGGGCACTGGCGCCGCCGCGTCCGCTCGACCGTCGGGCGTTCGGTCTCGATGCGCATGCTGGCCGAACTCGCCCGGCCCTGGGGCTATTCACCGGACTTCCTCACCCCGGGCCGCGGGGACACCGGGTTCGAGGCACAGCTGGACCGCGTCCTGTCCACGCCCCGCCCCCGGCTGCGCAAGGAATTCACCGCGCTGGCCGAGGAGACCCCCGCCACGGTCTGGACGCGGGCGCTGGGGGACGGCGAGCCCGACGCGCTGCGCCGGCTCGGCGGCGCCCTGAGCACGTACCACCGCACCGCCGTCGCCCCGTACCAGGGCGCCATGCGGGCGCACGCCGAGGCCGACCGCGCCCGCCGCGCCCGGGCCCTGCTGAGCGGGGGCGTGGACCACCTGCTGGCCCGACTGCACCCGCGGGTCGAGTGGCAGGCGCCGGTGCTGCAGATGCCCGTCTACGCGGAACAGGACGTGTACCTCGACGGCCGGGGCCTCGTCCTGGTGCCCTCGTACTTCTGCCGCATCCAGCCCATCACCCTGCTGGACGCCGACCAACCCCCCGTCCTCGTCTACCCGCTCTCCCCGCTCCTCCGCCCGCTCCTCCCGGACGACACCGCCGACGCGGATCTCGGCGGGCCCCGTACGACACCGGTCGTCGCGCTGCTCGGCAGGACCAGGGCCGCGATCCTCGAGGCGGCCGCCACCACGGGGTCCACCTCCCAACTCGCCCGCCGCGTCGGCGTGGCCGCACCCGTCGTCAGCCGGCACGCGACGGTGCTGAGGGAGGCCGGGTTGCTCGAGTCCGCGCGGCACGGCGGGGCGGTGCTGCACCGGATCACGACGTTGGGGGTGGCGCTGCTGAACGGGGAGGTGCCGGAGTAGGCCCACGTCTCTCACCAGGGAAATTGCGGCAGGAGGCAAACCGTGGAGGGGGCGCGGGCGGCGCGGGACAGTGAGGGAGCTGAAACGTTCCGATGCCGGCACGGTCCGGCGGACAAGGAGCACATCATGCGACGGTCACATGCCGCCCTCCTCATGGCCGGTCTGGGCACCGCCCTCATCGCCGGCCCCCTCGCGGTGCCGGCGGAAGCGGCGGCGGTCGGCAATTCCTGCGGCACGGCGTACGACCCGAAGAAGGCCAACTATCCGTATGTGGTCGACTACAAGGTGGGCGTGGGCAACGACCGCCACGCGACCATCACCATGAAGGCGGGCTGGGTCAACAACCGCAAGGTCGTCTGGGGCAAGATCGAGAGTGCGCAGATAGGCGACGGAGTCTCGCTGCGGTGGTCCGACAACGGTGGAACGAGCTACTGGAACTGTGGCCGGCCCGCGAACAAGGGGTACGCCACCATCTCCTCCGGCGGCGACCAGTACACGCTTGCGGTGCCCGTCACCTCCGCCCAGCGCGCCTTCAAGGTCTGCGGCCGCGACAAGAGTGCCAACAAGGTCACGTGCACAACGCAATGGGTTCGGTTCGGCTGAGCCGAACGTCCCCCTCACCAACCCCAGTTGCCGAAGGAGTCCTCTCCATGCGCACGCACAGCATCACGACGGGTCTGGCCATCACCGCAGCGACTGCGCTGCTGGGCCTGGGTACGGCAGCGACACCCGCCTCGGCCTC
>KL569414.1:25275-26385 GCA_000715685.1 Streptomyces lilacinus | reverse complement strand
CAGAGATGTGTATAAGAGACAGACGTCCACCAACAGGGCCACTCATCAGTACACCTGCCCGCAGACGACCTGCCACTCCGTCCGCACCGTCGGGAAGGGCTGGGGGTTCGACGTCGAGTGCTACAAGCGCGGTCAGTCGGTCCTTGGAAGCACCGTCTGGTACAGAGGGTGGGTCTTCCAGTACGAGTGGGTGACACACGGGTTCATAGCCGCCAAGCACCTGAAGCTGAGCGGCAATCCCGCGCCGGGCGTTCCGGTCTGCCGAGGATTCTGACATCACCGCCCCGCACCGCCGCCCGAACGAAAACGATCTACCCATGCCGTACGCCACCTGCTACCGTTCTTCCCATGAAGCGCGCCGCCATGTACATGGCCCTCACGACGACGCCGGAGAGTGTCCCGGCGCGCTGACAGCTGACTGTGTCCGAAGCCCCGGGGCGAGTGCCCCGGGGCTTCGCCGTGTGGTCACTCGCCTCACCGCAAATCACCACCGATGTGCGAGGAGACCGCCATGAACGACCACCGCAAGCTCGGCCGTGAGCTGGACCTGTTCGACACCGACCCCCTGATGGGCGCGGGGTTGCCGTACTGGCTGCCCGACGGGGCGATCGTGCGGCAGGCCCTGGAGGACTACGTCCGGGGCGCCGAGCGCCGGGCGGGCTACCGGCACGTGTACTCGCCGGTGTTGGGCAAGCGGGAGCTGTACGAGATCTCGGGGCACTGGGCCCACTACAGCGAGGACATGTTCCCGCCCATGGAGCTCGGCGGCGAGGAGGTCGTCCTGCGCCCGAGCCTGTGCCCCCACCACGCGCTGATCTACCGCTCCCGCGCCCACAGTTACCGCGAACTGCCGCTGCGCATGGCGGAGCTGGGCGCCATGTACCGCTCCGAGCTCTCCGGCGTGCTCGGCGGCCTGACCCGCGTACGGGCGATCCAGCTCAACGACGGGCACATCTTCTGCACCCCGGACCAGGTCGCCGACGAGGCCCGCGCGGCCCTCGCCCTGATCCGGGAGGCGTACGCCGCTCTCGGCATCCGCCCGGTCCGCTACCGGCTGTCCCTCGCCGGGGAGGGCGGCAAGTACGTCGCCGACCCGGAGATGTGGCGGCG
>KL569414.1:24201-24980 GCA_000715685.1 Streptomyces lilacinus | reverse complement strand
GCCGCCGTGCTCACCGAGGTGCTCGAGTCGTCCGGTGTGGAGTACGAGGCGGTGGAGGGCGAGGCGGCGTTCTACGGCCCCAAGATCGACGTCCAGATCGCCGACAGCGCCGGCCGCGAGTCCACTCTCTCCACCGTCCAGGTCGACTTCCACCAGCCCGAACGCTTCGGGCTGCAGTACATCGGCCCCGACGGCGCCAAGCATCGGGCGGTCATGGTTCACCGCAGCGTGATCGGCAGCATGGAACGCGCGGTGGCGCACCTCATCGAGCTGTACGGCGGGGCGTTCCCGGCGTGGCTCGCCCCGACCCAGCTGGTCGTGCTGCCGATCTCGGACGCCGAGCGCCCCCGGGCCGCCGCACTCGTCCAACACTGCCTCGACCAGGGGCTCCGCGCCGAGCTCGCCGGCCCCGAGCACGGGACCCTGGGCGCCCGCGTGCGGGCCGCGCGTCTGGTCCCGTACCAGGCGGTGATCGGCGCCAGGGAAGCCGCGAACGACGAGGTCGCCCTGCGCCTCCGTGACGGCCGTCGCCTGGACGCCATGCCGGCCGCGGAGGCAGTGGCCCGGATCCGCGCCCGCGTCGAGGCGCACGACACCGAGCTGTGGCGCGAGGCCGAGGCCGCCTCCGCCGCGTAGAGAGCCGCGTAACGCGCCGCGTAAAAAACAGGCGGTGCCTTGTGGATCAGGCCGCGTACCCTCGGCCCCGTGCCCCGCCATCCGAAGAAGCCCCGCCGACTGGTCGCCGACGGCCGTACGTACCTGTGGACGCTCCGCCACAG
>KL569414.1:23391-23905 GCA_000715685.1 Streptomyces lilacinus | reverse complement strand
CCCGCAGCCGGCCGGCTCCGGCGGCCCGCTGCGCATCGTCTTCGCCGACGGCCCGGGCCGGTACGTCCCGGGCGGGGCCCCCATGGGCTCCGGGGACGTGGGGTACGTCCGGGGCGGCGCCCTGAACCTGCACGAACCGGGCGCCGTCCGGGCCCTGCTCGACGCGGCGTCGGCCAGCGGCTGGCAGCCGGGCGAGCGGCGGGCGGTGGAGGTCGACGGCTGGCCCCTGCTGGAGGCGGCGACCACCGCGCGAGCGGGGGAGGCCGGGGACGCCGGCCCCACAGGCCCTGCGGGCCCGTAGTCCCGTAGGGCCGTAGTTCTACGCGGCGCCGGCGAAGCTGGTGCAGGGCCAGCCGATTCAGCAGCCCGATCGGCCGGAAAGGGGCTGTAGACGCCCCGCGCGGATCCGAGCGAGCATGCAGACTCGGGCGCCGCGCCCCGCGGGCCCCGCGGGAGAGGAGACGTGCGTGCACCGCACCAAGCGCACGGAAGAGGCTGTCTCTTATACACATCT
>KL569414.1:19732-23116 GCA_000715685.1 Streptomyces lilacinus | reverse complement strand
ATGTGTATAAGAGACAGGTCGCCGCTCGCGCCGCCACGCTCCAGCAGAGGTTGGGAAACCGTGGGACAGCGGCCGCGATCGGCGCGGCGAGGAAGGTCGTCGTCGGAGTGCCCTACCGAACCGACCAGCGCGGGACCGCACACAACGAGTACGACATGAGGGCCGTGACCGCGATGTCACAGCTCGCGGCGGGTGTGCAGGTGGAAGGCCGAACGCTGCCTCCCGGGGCATCGGCATCGGGTGCCCGAACCCCTCTCCGCCCCGAGAAAGCATCCGAGGCACGGGCCGACCTCCGGGGCGTGGACGCCCTTCTGATCCCCGGGGCGCCGTCCGCCAACGACACCCAGATCGCCAGCGAGCGGGGCACCCCCAAGGACGCCGAGTACAACTCCGCCACAGTGCCCAAGGCCAAGGCGCACGCGCGAGAGGAGCACGAAAGCCGAGCCGCCTACGAGCTGCTCCTGATCGAACAAGCGAAGAACCTCGGCATGCCGGTCATCGCGGTGTGCGCGGGCTCCTGGAGGCTGCTGCAGGCTTACGGCGGGGTGGTGGAAACGCTGCCCGCGGACGAGCGCGCCCTTCATGCGGTCAAGAAAGAACCGTGGAGTCTGCGGCACACGGTCGATGTCGTCCCCGACACACGTCTCGCGGACATCTTCGCTTCCGTTCAGCCGGGCGGAACGGAAGCGTTGTCCGGCACTCCGATGACCAGTACCCACTGGGCGGCGGCCGCCGAGGTCGGTCCCGGAGCCTTGCTTCAGGGCGTGGACGCCGCCAAGAAGGACGCGGAGGTGCGACGGCATCCCGACGACATCCTGGCTGTCGCCGCCCGGACGTCGGAACAAGGCTCCTCCTCGGTCGAAGCCTTCGAGACCCGCTCGGGCGCACCCGTTCTGGGCATCCAGTGGCACCCCGAAACCCACCTGCCCGGCATGCCCGGAAGGTACACCGATGCCGAAGGCACCCGCCCGGACCCGGCCGTCTCCTCGTCGGAAGCCCTGTTCCGGTACTTCGTCCAGGCGGCCCTGGCCTACCGTCACCGACGTGAGCTGCACGAGGAGTTCACTGCGGGCCCGCGCGCCCAGCCGAATCCGTAGGGGCCGGCGCGAGCCCGGTCTCCAGGGCGTCTCTAGGACGCCTCCTTGGCCGCCCGCCACTCCGGTGCGAGCACCGACCAGATCTCCTCGTCGTGCCGCTTCCCCCGGTACAGATAGCTCTCCCGCAGCACGCCGTCCCTCGTCATCCCGAGCCGCCGGGCGACCGCGATGCTGGGCGTGTTGTCCGCCGAGCACCACCAGTCCACGCGATGGATGCCGCGCACCTCGACGGCCCAGTCGATGATCACCCGCGCGGCCCGGGTCACCAGCCCCTTCCCCACCCCCGCCGGCTCCAACCAGCAGCCCGCCTCCGCGGTGCCCTGCCCGACATCCATCTGCCGGAAGATGACCGCGCCCACCAGCGTGCCGTTCTCCGTGCCGTCCGCCGGGCCGTCCGCCGTCCAGATGCCGTGGATCCGCCCGGTGTCGCTCGCGGCCTTCTCCGCGTAGGCCTGGAGGAACGCCCGGCTCGACTCCAGGTCCGTCACGACGTCGGGCAGCGCGTTGTGCTGCCCGATGAACTCCCGTCCCCGGTCGATGTGGGCCAGGAACTCCTCCTGTCTCTTATACACATAAGAGACAGGACGCAGCTCCGCGCCGTCGTCGCCCAGGGATATCGCGTACATCGTCATCACCTTCCACGGTCGGTCGGAGTCGGAGTCGGAAGCAGCGCACCGCACACTGCGGAGGGATCTTCGCACGAGCGGCAGGATGCAGCCATGGATGATGTGGTGATTCGTCCCGCCCGGGCTGAGGAGTTGGCTGCTGTCGCCGAGCTGCGCTGGCGGTGGGTGCGGGAGATCCACGGAACGCCCGTGGTCGCGTTGGACGCGTTCGTGCCGCGGTTCGTGGCGTGGGCACGGGAGAACGCGTCCTCGCACGAGTGCATGGTGGTGGTCCGCAGCGACGCGGTCGACGCGGTCGACGGCATGGCATGGCTGGCGATCACCCAGCGGGTGCCGCACCCGCGCGCGTTCGAGCGGGCGTCGGGTGACGTGCAGTGCGTGTACGTCCTGCCGGACGAGCGCGACCGCGGTCTGGGAGGCGCACTGATCGAAGCGGTCCTCGCACGGGCGCGCGATCTCGGGCTCGAGCGGGTGACCGTGCATTCCAGCGACCGGGCGGTCCCGGCGTACGCCCGGCACGGATTCGCCACCTCCCCACGCCTGCTCCAGGCCCTGTCTCTTATACACATCTGCGTTTGCCGACGATCGGCGTTCCGGCGATCAGCGCTCGGCGGAGGCGCGTCGGCGACGGGCCGCCAGGACCAGGCCGCCACCGGCGACGAGGGCGACGGCGGCACCGCCGGCGACCCACGGCACGGAGGAGTCGGTGCCGGTCTCGGCCATCCGGCCGCCGGTGCCGGAGCCGGCGGCTTCCGTTCCGACGGACGGCTTCGGCGTGGCACCCGCAGTCGCACTGCCGTTGCCGGCGGTGGACGGCTTCGCGCTACCGGTGCTCGGCTTGGCGCTGGGCTCGGCCGACGGCTTGGTTCCCTTGTCCCCGGTGGGCTTGCCCTTGGCGGCCTCCTCGGCTGCCTTGTCCTTGGCGCGGGCCTCGTGCTGGCCGACCTCGAGGAAGTGCCGGACGTCTCCGGGCGTCCCTCTCAGCGCCTTCTTCGCCGCTTCCTTCACCGCGGGACCACCGGCGCTCATGATCTGCGTGGTCCGAAGACGGTCGTCGTTCAGGCGGGCGTCGTACTGCCCCTTCTCCAGGAAGCGCCGGATGTCGTCCGGGCTGCCCTGCAGCGCCGCCTTCGCGGCATCCTTCACCGCGGGACCACCGGCGCCGTAGATCTGCGTCACCCGGACCCGGTCGTCCATCAACTGCTGCTCGGCCAGGCCGACCTTGAGAAACTGCACCCGGTCCTCAGCCGTGCCGTCCAGCGCCTTCTGCGCCCCCTCCCGCACGCCCCGGCCGCTGTTCTTGTTCGCCAGAAGCTTGAGGATCGCCACCTTGTTGTCCTCGTCCGCCTTCGCCGACGGCTTGTCAGCGGTGGCCACGACCGGCGCCTTGTCGCCGTCGGCGGCGAACGCCGGCGAAGAGAACAACACAGCCGGCGCCAACGCGGCAGCCACGACGACAGCGGAAACACGGGCCAACTTCACGCACTACCCCACTTTTTCCAGATGAGTCCCAGGAAGACCTTATACGCGGTATTTCACCACGGAAACCTTTTTGTGGTGGGGGTGGGGCGGGCTACCGCGGGTACGTGTGCGGCTCCGCTTCGCTGCGCCTAGGGGGGCCGCTCCGCTTCGCTGCGCGGAAAAGCGATGCGGAATGTGCG
>KL569414.1:17567-19378 GCA_000715685.1 Streptomyces lilacinus | reverse complement strand
TCCGACGCTCCGCGCCGGAAGGGCGAGCCCGGCGAGGCAGCGGTATCCCGCGTCCGTGGGCGGCTTGCTCCGCTTCGCTGCGCGGGGTGGCGCTGTCGGAAGCGAGGGAGGCCGGCACAGTGGGGCATCGCGACGCTCCCCCAGCGCAAGCCCCCACCCCGACCCGGGCAAAAGGGACCCGGGGCGAAGGGGTGCGCTGCCGAAAATCCGATGCGAAGCAGCCTGCCCATCGTCACGATGCTGATCATGACTCTCTACGTCAACGATCCTGCCCGGCTCGGTGAAAGCCGCCTGCCTGATGGACGGTTGCTCGGGTGGGCCGAGTGGGGGCCGAAGGACGGGGTGCCCGTTCTGCTGTGTCCGGGTGCGGCGACGAGCCGGTGGCTCGGCTTCGGTGCAGGCGTCGTTGAGGCACTTGGAGTGCGTCTCGTCTCGGTGGACCGCCCGGGGCTCGGTGTCTCCACACCCGCGCCCGGCCGGACCTTCTCCGACTTCGCCGCCGATATTCGTCAGCTCTGCGTGCTACGAGGGCTGGGTCGCCCGGCCGTGGTCGCGAACTCGCAAGGCGCGCCGTTCGCCCTCGCCTGCGCTGCGGAGGGCATCGCCTCCGCCCTGGCTGTCGTCTCCGGCGCGGACGAGGTCGCCGCGCCGGAGTTCGCTCCCGCGCTGGCGGAGGATCTGCGCGGGCTCGTCGAGCGGACCGTGTACGACCCGGCCGGCGCCGAGGAGTTCTTCGCGGGCTTCAGTGCGGACGCGATGTGGGGCATGGTCATGGCCGGGAGTCCGGCCTGCGACCTTGCCGTGTACCAGGATCCTGACTTCGCGACTGCCTACCGCAGGGCTTTGGACGAGGGCTTTGTTCAAGGTGGGGCCGGTTACGCCCGCGACACGGTCCTGGCCATGGGGCGGTGGCCGTTCGCCCTCGACGAGATCGCTGTCCCGGTCGACATCTGGTACGGCGAGAAGGACACCAGCCACTCCCCCGACCAGGGAGCACTGCTCGCCACCCGTATCCCCGGTGCTCGTCACCGTGTCGCACCGGGGATCGGCGGCGCGCTGCTGTGGACACATGCCGAGTCGATCCTCACTTCGCTCCTTGCGAAGGCTGCCGCCGACCAGTAGACGCGTTGATGTCGTCCTGGTTCGCGCCGACGCGGAGGGCGTAGCCGGCCGGGATGTCGTGTTCCCGATCGCCCTTGACCGATACGGCCGACACCTGGGTCGAGAACTGCCGCCCGACCGGCAGCATCGGTGTGTACTTGGTGTGTCCCGTGATCACTGTGGCACGCTGCCGTTGCGAGGGTGACGTCGCGATCTCCATCGTGTCGCCGACCTGCGCCCCGGTGAGTTTGCCCCAGACGACCTGGCACCGGCTGCTGTACCGGATCTCGACATGCATCGTGGACACCCAGTCGTCCGCGATCGTGACGGCTCCGTCCCCGCATCCGGAGTCCTTCGGATCCACGCCGGTGCAGGTGGCGTTGAAGCAGGCCGGGAGGGCGGCCGACGCGGGCGCCGCGGACGCCGCCGGCGGGTGGGTCTTGGCGTCATCGCCGTCGCTGCTGGTCAGCGACGTCACTAAGCCGCCGACCCCCGATCCCACCACGGCCACGATCAACGCCCCTACAAGGGTCTGTGGCCCATGCCGGCCGAGCCACGACCGGCGGGGCGCGTCATCGGCCTCGGGGTCCGGCTGGCCAACGGCTTGATCCGGGGTGTTGCCGTCCACGGACAATGGATCCTCCCAAGAACGCCCGAGCCACACAGGCCCCTCAACTGCGGCCGAACATGCCGGGAGGCTAAGGGCAGAG
>KL569414.1:6460-17253 GCA_000715685.1 Streptomyces lilacinus | reverse complement strand
GAGCGATTCGAGCCGAAATCGCCCTATCGAGTGGCCGCCAGCCCCACCGGGCTCCCCCAGCGCAATCCCCCACCCCGGCCCGGACAAAAGGAACCCGGAGCGAGGGAATGCGCTGCCGGAAGAGATCACGCGGAGCCCGCACCTCGCGGAGTTCGAACCACACCCGCTTGCCGATCACCTCGAGGCCGTCCCAGACCGACGTCACCCCTGACCTGTACGAGAGGTCGCGCACGAGGGCCAGCCCCCTTCCCCGCTCCTCGTCGGCGCACGGCTCGCGCCGGTACGGGCGCCGCGCCGGGTCGTCGTCGCGGACCGACACGATCACCCGGTCCGCGTGCACGGCCACCTCGACGGCGAGCTCCTGCACGCGGGCGTGCTGCACGACGTTGGTGACGGCGTCGGAGACGCAGATCCGGGCGTCCTCGATCAACAACTGTCGCTCCGCCGCGACGAGTACGACCGTCACGAACTCGCGTGCGACGCGGGCGGTTGTGCGGGTGGCCGGTGCGGCCAGTTCGTAGAACTCTTCCGGTTCGCTCCCGACGACCACCCGGGGACTGCTGAGCGTCGCTACCACCATCGCCTTGCCTCTCTGTCGTGTCGGCCAACTGACGTGCAGGCGTGCACACTTGCCGCCTTCAGGGCGGCGATGTGCGGCGCTCCTCGAAGGTAGAGCACTCGGTCTCAACCGTTGTACGGAACGCTGTAATTGCAGCAACGAGTGGACCGCCATGGGGTCACGGTCCACACTGAGTGCCAACAAGAGGGGACGCGATGCCACCGAGGAAGGCCCCAACCGCCCGGCAGCGGCGGCTGGGTACAGAGCTCCGCAAGATGCGGGAGCAGGCGGGAATGTCACTCGTCCAAGCCGCTGAGCTGCTGGGGACCGACCGCACGAGCATCAGCAACGTCGAAGCAGGCCGCCACGGTGTCAGCGGAGAGCGCGTCAGAGCCTGGGCCACCCACTACGGCTGCCCGGACATCCCGTACGTCGAAGCCCTCGCCGCCATGGCGGAAGAGCGCGGCAAAGGCTGGTGGGAGGAGTATCGGGACACCTTGTCAAGTGGTGCACTCGATCTCGCCGAGCTGGAGCATCACGCCGTCGCCCTGAGGGCGGTTCAAATCATGCACATGCCCGGCCTGCTGCAGACCGAGGACTACGCCCGGGCAGTCCTGCAGGAAGCCGTTCCGTCACCCAGTCCCGCGGTAATTCGACGCAGGCTCTCGCACCGCTTGAAACGTCGCGATGTCCTCGACCGCCCGAATGCCCCGTCCTGCACCTTCCTGATTCACGAGGCAGCGCTGCGCATGATCTTCGGCAACAGGACGATCGCTCGCAGCCAGCTCGATCACCTCGTGAAGGAGTCCGAGCGCGACAACATCACCGTGCGGGTGGTCCCCTTCTCCGTAGGAGGATTCCCCAACGCGGGGAGCTCGACCCTTTACGTGTCCGGACCTGTCCCTCAGCTGGACACCGTTCAGATGGACACACCCGCAGGGTCGGCGTTCCTGGACGCAGAGTCGCGTCTCACCAACTACCGGAGCGTGCTTGACCGGACCGAGGAGAGGTCTCTCGATCCGGAACGCTCGCGGGACTTCATCCGTGATGTGGCAGCCCAGGTATGAAGGCGTGAGAAAAGTGGGAATTCAATGGCTCAAATCCTCTTTCTCGACCGACTCGGAAGGAAACTGCCTCGAATTAGCCTTCCGAGGCGAGCGGGTAGCCCTGCGCGAGAGTGATACGCCCAGAACGGTCTTAGAACCCTCCAAGCGCAGCATCGAAGCGTTCATCGGATGGCAGAAGTCTTCCTTCTCAACGGACTCGCAGGGTGATTGCGTCGAACTCGCGGCATACGAGGCCGCCGTACTCTTACGCGAGAGCGACACCCCCCGCACCGTCATCGCCACCACCCCCGCCCGCCTGCGAGCCCTGCTCGCCACCGTCAAGGCGCGGGTCTAGGTGGGCCTTCACCCAAGTGAGTGGCCCCTGGCGCGAGGCAACCGCGGCCTGTCATTCTCGTAGCCCTCAGCACAGGCCATGCCGGGACCAATCCCCTCATACGGAAAGGGATTCCGCATGCGTACGAGACTCGCTGCCGCCCTCCGCGCCCTCGCCGTGAGAGACACGTTGCGCACCCTGCTCGTGCCCTGTCTCTTATACACATTAAGAGACAGGGTACGACCGGTGCCCTGACGGCTACTACTGCATGTTCTCGGGGCTCGACGGCACCGGCGACATGATCAAGCTGCGAGGGAGCACGCCGGACCTCACGGCGCTCGGCATGAACGACAGGGCCAAGTCGGACTGGAACCGGACCGCTTCGACCCTTTACCTCTGGTCCGACGCGAACTACACCGGCTGCACGACCGTCACCTCCGCCGGCCCGACCGGCAAGGGCAACTTCTTCCCCGCCTACAGGGACTTCTTCAGCTCGGTGCGGTTCGACGGCCCGGGCGGCCAGTCCTGCGGGACACCGCCCGGCGGGAACGGCTAGGCCGTTTGGAACTGGGCGATCGACAGCACCTGGGAACGTGTCTTCACCGCGTTGCTCGCCCGGGCCGACGCGGATGAGGACCTGGAGTGGGTGGTCGCGGTCGACTCGACCAACGTGCGCACGCATCAGCACGCGGCAGGGGCCCGCAAAAAGGGGCCCCTGCCGGCGAGCCAGGCGATCAGGCCCTCGGGCGGTCCCGCGGCGGGCTGACGACCAAAATCCACCTGGCTGCTGACGGTCGCTGCCGCCCGCTGTACTTCGTTCTCCCGCACCAGACCGGATGCGGTCCTGGCCGACAAGGCCTATTCGTCGCGCGCGATCCGCGATCATCTGCGACGGCACGGGATCTAGGCCGTGATCCCCATCCCCGCCGACCAGCAGGCCCATCGCCGGCGACGTGGCAGCCACGGCGCCCGGCCACCCGCCTTCGACCGCGAGGCCTACAAGCAACGCAACACCATCGAACGCTGCATCAACCGCCTCAAGCAATGGCGCGGCATCGCCACCCGCTACGAGAAGACCGCAACCGTCTACCTCACCTGACTCCACCTCGCAGGCATCCTCTGGTCAGCACGCTGATCCAAAAGAAACGGCCTGGCTAGGGGACGGTGCAGTGGGCCTCGGCGTTCATGACGTCGGCGCCGTCGGGGCTGGTGTTCGCCACCCGGAACTTCCAGCCGTTACCCGAGGGAATCGAGGCTCGCACGAAGGTTGGGAACCCGGCGGCGCCGCCGCCACCGGTCACGACCTGACCGGATGGGCACAGCGCAGTGGCCTCCACGGTCTGCCCCGCGGGGACCGACAGGCTGCCGCTCCTGGGGTGGGAGTGCGCCGCCGGGGAACAGACCGCGTACGAGGTCAGCTTCTGCTCGCCGCTCCCCGTGTTGGAGGCCGCGGTGAGCCAGCCGGCGGGCTGAACGTCGACGAGCGTGACGCGGAGCGAATCGCCGGTGACGTCGTACCCGCCGCCGCTGGGCACCTGGCCCGCCGGGCAGGGAGCGATCGCGCTTTCCCCGTTGCCCGGGAGCACGGAGACGTCGGCCATGCCCCTGCCGTGCGGCGCCGTGGTGCAGACCACTTCGGCGTGGAGCTGCGCGGTCGGGCCGCCGGCGTTGAGGCCCGCACCTCCCAGGTGCCCGTGGTGCCGGGCCGGGGGCGGGACCACGTGAGGAAGACCGAGCCGCCGGTGATCTCCCCGCCGCCCCCGGAAGCCACCTGGCCGGCGGGGCAGACTGCCGGGGGCGCCACGGCGGCCTGTCCCGCTGGGACGTTGACGGTCGGGCCGACGTGGACGGTGTGCTGGGCCATGACGTGCGCCCGCTGGTGCACGGGTGCCGCGTCTTCCTGTCTCTTATACACATAGACAGGCCATGGCCAGGCAACGTAGGTATCTCATCTCGACCTCCGAGGTCGCAGCGACTGTGGGAGACGAACGCGACGCGCCTACGAGCTGCCCAGGACCACCCGCATGGATGCCCAGATTCACCCGTTCAGCCTATGAATGTCCAACGCTCTACGATCTGTCAACGGCGCACCGGACCAGCGATCAGATGATCCGAAAGAAGCAGCCTCGGTCCGAGCGTGATCAGCACGCCTCAGGCCCGCCGGGCAGCCCGCTCCGCGGCCCGGGCGGCGGCCTGTCTCTTATACACCTCCACCGCGCGTTCGGTCTTGGTCCATCCCCTGCGCCGGAGGGCGATCTGCCACAGCGCGCACCAGCACGCCGCAAACGCGAGGTTGAGGCTCACCATGACGGCCGGGGAGAAGCAGATCGCCTTCCAGGCCGGCAGGTCGTCCGTGCGGCGCCAGTAGAGCAGTGCCGAGATCAGGCAGGCGGCAAGGGAAAGTCCCTGCCAGGCCAGCAGGTTCAGCCACGGCGAGCCCGCTACGAGGCCGGGCAGGCCGCCCCCGTCCCCGAACAGCACGCGGCCGACCACGTACTGCTGGACGACCGAGGTGGGCAGCGTGACGAGGTACGGGACGAGCAGGTAGCCGGTGAGTTCGATGCGGCCGGCGACGGCAACGTCGGTGACGGCCCGGCGGGACCAGAGTTCCGGGAGGCGCCTGATGGCGCTCATGTGGCCGTGGAACCAGCGGGTGCGCTGGCGCAGCAGGCGGCGGGGGCTGGTCAGGCCCTGCTGGGAGACGAAGGCGGCGGTGGTGGAGGTGACCGTCCAACCGCGGGCCGCGAGGCTGATGCCCAGGTCGAGGTCCTCGGTGAGGGAGTGCGACCAGGGGCGCGGTCCGACGCTGTCGAGGGCGGAGAGTCGGCTGAACTGGCCGTTGCCGCCCATGCTCACGGTGCCGGTCAGCACCCTGCCGTACTGGGTGAGCGCGCTCATGGCCCAGAACTCGAAGTCCTGCAACCGCAGCGCCCAGCGGTGCCGGCCGCGGATGCGCACCGCGAGCTGGGCGCCGCCCACCGACGGCTCGTCGAAGAGGCCCGCCACCGTGGCCGCGGCGCCCGGTGTCATCCGGCCGTCGGCGTCCAGCACGCACACCAGCACGCGTCCCGGGTCCAGCCCCTCCGCTTCGGCGCGCTCGCGTACGGCGCGCAGTCCGGCGTTGAGGGCGGCGCCCTTGCCCTGTCGGGCGGCGGGTGGTGTTCTGCGGACGAGGGTGACGCTGTCTCTTATACACATGGCGTCGTCGCTGCCGTCGTCGACCACGACGACGCGCACGCCCGGCTGCCCGTCGAGCAGGCAGCGGAGCGTGTTGGCGATGACGCGCTCCTCGTTGAGGCAGGGAATCAGGACGAAGACGCTCCGGCCGGCGGGCAGCGCGACGGGCGACCCGTGCGCCGGTCTCAGCTGGGCGCGCAGCGCGCCGTCGGTGCGGCGGGCGAGGCGGATGCCGGCGGCGAGGAGCGGGATGTTGTAGAGGGTCGTGAACACGGCGGTGACAACGGCGACATGCTGGATGATCGTGTCCAGTGCGGCCACGGGGAGCCTCCCTGTCGGTACCGCCCGGACCCGGGGTGACCTCGCGGGCGGCATCGCTTTCGTCGCTCCAGCCCGCCTTTGTGGCTACCCGGGCGAGATCTCGGATCCACCACGGTGAAGCCTGGTTCGGGTGGGTTCGTGGACGCCGCCGAGGCACGCGTACGCCCCCCAGCGCGCGGTGTGCGCCCCCGTACCGGCGGCCTCGTCGGCGTACGCGAGGACACTACCGGCCGGACGGGTGAACGTGCCCGGTCCGCGCGGTGCCCGGCGCGGGAGCGGGGCGGACCCCTCAACAGCCCGAATCCGTCCGATATCGTCTGCCGATGACAGAGGCAACCCCCGTACCACTCGGCACGGTTGAACGGATCTGGCGTTACCCCATCAAGTCGACGGGCGGCGAGCTACTCACCCAGGTCGAGGTGGACCACCGCGGCATCGTCGGCGACCGGCTCTTCGCCGTACGGGACGGCGAGGGCAAGTTCGGCTCCGGGAAGAACACGCGGCGCTTCCGGCGAATGGCCGGGCTCTTGCAGTTGCGGTCCCGCTGCACCGCCGATCCCGGGGACGAGCCCCAGCTGCTCGACCCCGACGGCCGGCCCGTCGCCGACCCGACCGCGTACCTGCGTCGCTACCTCGGCCGTGACGACGTGACGCTGGCCCGCGAGGGGGAGGTGTCGCACTTCGACCAACTCCCCCTCAGCGTATTGACGACGGCGACGCTCGACTGGGTGCGGCAGGCCGTGCCCGGCGTGCCCGTCGACGAGCGGCGGTTCCGGCCGAACCTGCTCGTCCGTACGCCGCCGGGGACGCCTCCCTTCGTCGAGGACGAGTGGTTCGGCCACGAGGCCCGTATCGGCCACGTCAGTCGTATCGCCTTCGTCCGCTCCAGCGAGCGGTGCGTGATGACCAACGAGGCCCAGCAGGACCTCCCGCACTCCCCTCTCGTCCTCCGCGCGATCGCGAAGGCTCACGACACCCGGCTGGACGCCCTGGCCACCGTGGTGGCCCCCGGGTCGGTGCGGGTCGGCGACGTCCTGACGCTCGCCGTCACCGCCGCCGGGGCGGCCACCGGGCCCGCGGCGCCCGCGGCGATCACGCTGCCTGCACCGGCGGGTTCGGCTTGATGACGGCGAAGGGCGCGCCGAAGGAGTCGGCCAGCCAGGCCATCCGGCCCACGTCCGGCACGTCGGACGCCGGCATCAGCACGGAACCGCCCGCGCCCTGGGTGGTGCGGACGACCGTGTCGACGTCCTCGACGTCGAAGTAGGGGATCCAGCGCGGCGTCTCCGAGTCGTCGCGCAACGGCACCACGCCGCCGAACGCGGCCTGCTGCTGGTCGTCACCCTCCGCGGTGGACAGGACGGTGTAGGTCATGCCGGGGACCCTGAGGTCCTCGGAGCGCCAGCCGAAGAGGCCGCGATAGAAGGCCTTGGCCGCGGTGGGGTCGCCGATGTGGAGCTCGGCCCAGCACAGGGCGCCCGTGTCGGAGGTGCGCTCGAGGCCGTCGAAGGCGGCGGGCTGCCAGACGGCGAACTGGGCGCCGCCCGGGTCGGTGAGGCAGGCCATGCGGCCGGCGTCCATGACGTCGAACGGCTTGACCCGCACCGTGGCTCCGCCCTTTTCCGCGGCACTGACCGTGGAGTCGGCGTTGGGGGTGTGGAAGTAGACCGTCCAGGCCGAATCGGCGCCCTCCTCCGTCAGGGGGCCGACCGCGCCGACGGTCTTGCCGTCCTTCTTGAAGAAGCCGTAGCCGCCGGACTCGGGGCCCGCGGATTCGGTCTCCCAGCCGAAGACCTCCCGGTAGAAGGCGGAGGCCGCCTTCGTATCGGGGCTGCCGAGGTCGAGCCAGTTGGGGGCGCCGGTGACAAAATCGGTAGTGAGCATGGTGGTGTGCTCCTTCGACGGATTCCGCCGGGTTTCCCCGACCGGATCTCAGTCTGGCACCGGCCACTGACACGCGCCCGGCGCACGGCTTCCCGGTCGTCACCCGAACGGAGTAGCTCTCCGATCGCCGGCGGCCGTGGTGAGGGAGACGATGAGAGTGCTGTCAGGAGAAACAGGAGCCTCAATCGCATCCGCAGCCACCCACAGGCAGGAGTCGATCATGACCACGGCCAAGGAGATCATGCACGAAGGCGCGCAGTGGATAACCAAGGGCGATTCGCTGACGCACGCCGCCCGGCTGATGCGGGAGCTCAACGTGGGCGCCCTGCCGGTGGCCGACGAGAAGGAGCGGCTGTGCGGCATCGTCACCGACCGCGACATCGTCGTGAAGTGCCTGGCCGAGGGCCACGACCCGGCCAACTGCACGGCAGCGGACCTGTGCGAGGGCACGCCCCGCTGGATCGACGCGAACGCCGACGTCGAGGACGTCCTGCACGAGATGGAGAGCCACCGCATCAAGCGACTGCCCGTGATCGAGAACAAGAAGCTGGTCGGCATGATCAGTGAGGCGGACCTGGCCCAGCACCTCACGGACGACCAGATCGCCGAGTTCGCGGAGATGGTCTACGCCCGCGGCCGCTGACGCACGCGCGCTCCGGCCCGCGAGAGCGACCGGGAGCGAATGGGAGCGAATGGGCGAGGCCAGGAGGGGCCGAGCCGGCCCCGGAGAGGCGACATCATGACCAAGGCCAAGGACATCATGCACAAGGGCGCGCAGTGGATCACGCGTGACGAGACGCTGACCCGCGCCGCCCAGGTGATGGGCATGATCAACGTGGGCGCGCTGCCCGTGAGCGACGAGAACGGGCGGATGTGCGGCATCATCACCGACCGCGACATCGTCGTGAAGTGCCTCGCCCAGGGCCGTGACCCGTCGAAGGTCACGGCGGGCGATCTGTGCGAGGGAACGCCTCGGTGGATCGACGCGAACGCCGACGTCGACGACGTGCTGCACGAAATGGAGAGCCACCGGATCCGCCGGCTGCCGGTGATCGAGAACAAGCAGCTGGTCGGCATGATCAGCGAAGCCGACGTCGCCCGGCACCTGCCCAACGACCGGGTCGCCGAGTTCGCCGGTCACATCTACTCCCCGGCGCCGCCCTGATCCGGGGCGAACGGAGCGTCCTTTTATGCGCGGGAGCGGCGCAAACCCACCCGATGAGGGCATGGTCGGCGCCCTCCTCCTCGCCTCCGCCGCGCGCTACGCTCCGATCGGCGTGTCCGCGCCGACCGGAGCGTACGGAGGTGCCATGCCCCCGCTGCCCGCCGCCCGTCGCCGTAGTCGCATCCCCGCCCGCACCCGTCGGCGCCTGGCCGCCGACCTGGCCCTCCTCTGCGTCGTCGCCTCCTTCGCGGCGCCGCTGGTGTGGTTGCTGCTGGCCTCCGTCGACGCGGAGGCGGGGCTGCGGGTGCGGACGCCCAGTGGGCCGACGCTCGAGAACTTCTCGGCCGTCCTCACCGACGAGATCACGTTCACGCCCATGCTCAACAGCGTCCTGCTGTGCGGAGGGGCCACCCTGCTGACGATCGTGTGCGCCGCGCTCGCCGCGTACCCCCTCTCGCGCTACCGCTCGCGCTTCGCGAGGCCGTACCTGCTCGGGGTGCTGTTCGCGACGTGCCTGCCGATCACCGCGATCATGGTGCCGGTGTACGGGCTGTTCGTCCGCATCGACCTCATCGACACCCTCCACGGCACCGCGCTCTTCCTCGCCACCGCGCAACTCCCCTTCGCGATCTGGCTGATGAAGAACTTCATGGACGGCGTGCCGGTCGTCCTCGAGGAGGCGGCCTGGACGGACGGCGCGGGCCGGCTGCAGACGCTGGTGCGGGTGATCCTGCCGCTGATGGGGCCGGGGCTGGCCGTGGTGACGATCTACTGCTTCATCATGATGTGGGGCAACTTCTTCGTGCCCTTCATGCTGCTGCTGTCACCCGACCAACTGCCCGCGTCCGTCAGCATCTTCACCTTCTTCGGGAACTACGGGCAGGTGGCCTACGGCCAGTTGGCGGCCTTCTCGATCCTCTACTCGACCCCCGTGATCCTCCTCTACGCGCTCATCGCCCGCCGCCTCGGCGGGGGCTTCGCACTCGGCGGCGCCGTGAAGGGGTGAGCCGCTGCTCAGCCCACGCCACGCCGTGTGGCCAAGACCTTGCTCGCCGCGATCCTGCGGATGTTGGCGAGGATGTCGGGGGCCTGGTCGAACTCCGCGTCACTGATGTCGACGCCGATCACGGTGCGTACGTACTCGCGATCGGCGGCGAGTCGCTCGGCACGCTGCGCGGCGGTCGGCACCTCGGCGGCCAGGGCCTCGACCATCCGGCCGATGCTCATGCCGCGCTCCTTGGCGAGCTCGGCGAGATGATCGCGTGTCTTCCGCGAGACCCTGATCGTCGTCGTTGCCGTCACAGCGGGACCGTAGACCATCACAGCGCCCAGACGGACCCGGTCACCCGCAAGGGTGACAGTGCAATCCGACGATGACGGGCTGAAGGAGCGAGGGCCCGCCGGCCCGGCGGCCGGCCGATGCCCCCTCGCCCCGGCGGCGGCAGCCGTGCGTCTCAAGGATGACGCCGTCCATCTCCAGGACTACGCGCCACCGGCACCACAGCCTCAAAGTGCGACGCCGAAGTCCGGCCTGACGGCTGACGTTCCGCCCACGCGGCGCCCGAAGAATTGGAATCGCTTGTTCCAGCGTCCAGCGTCCAGCTGTCCCAGACCGTCCCCTCCGGAGGAGACCCCGTGTCCCATTCGGCCCCCCACGCCGTCCCCCACCCGCCCGCCGGCACCGGCCACGGCACCGGTCACGGCCCCGTCGCCGCCCGTGCCACCGGGCTGAGCAAGGTCTACGGGCAGGGCGAGACCCGCGTGGCCGCCCTCGACGCGGTGTCCGTGGAGTTCCGCCGCGCCGAGTTCACCGCGATCATGGGGCCATCGGGCTCCGGCAAGTCGACGCTCATGCACTGCATGGCCGGCCTGGACACGATCTCCTCCGGCTCCACGCGCATCGGCGACGTCGAGCTCGGCTCGCTCGGCGACCGGCAGCTGACCCGGCTGCGCCGGGACAAGGTCGGCTTCATCTTCCAGGCCTTCAATCTGCTGCCGACCCTGACCGCGCTGGAGAACATCACGCTCCCCATGGACATCGCGGGCCGCAAGCCGGACCCGGAGTGGCTGCGGCAGATCGTCGTCACGCTCGGCCTCTCCGGGCGCCTCGCGCACCGGCCCGGCCAGCTCTCGGGCGGTCAGCAGCAGCGCGTGGCCGTCGCCCGCGCGCTCACCGCCAAGCCTGAGATCATCTTCGCCGACGAGCCGACCGGCAACCTCGACTCCCGCTCGGGCGCCGAACTGCTGGGCTTCCTCCACGAGTCCGTACGGGCGCTGGAGCAGACGATCGTCATGGTCACCCACGAC
>KL569414.1:0-6150 GCA_000715685.1 Streptomyces lilacinus | reverse complement strand
TCCTCGACCGCATGAAGGCGTTCGACGCCAAGGGCCGTACGAGCTGATCCCCGCCGGACTCGAAACGTCAGGACTGACCCCACCCACCATGTTCCGTACCGCTCTGCGCAACCTCCTCGCGCACAAGACCCGGCTGATGATGACCGCCCTCGCGGTCCTCCTCGGCACGGCCTTCGTCTCCGGCACCCTGATCTTCAGCGACTCCGTCGGCAGCGCCTTCCGCAACAAGATGGCCAGGAGCCTCGACGACGTGGCCGTCTCCGTGACCGAGGGCGGCGGCCGGCCCAGCACCGACGCCGGCCCCCGGGACGTGCTCGACAGCCGTGTGGTGGAGAAGATCCGCGCCCTGCCCGGCGTGGCCTCCGTGCGCCCGTCCGTCGAAGGCGTCGCGATGATCGCCGACAAGCACAACAACCCCACCGGCGGCGAGTGGGGCAGCGCCGGCGCCAACTACGTACCCGGCAAGGACGGCAAGGACAGCCGCTACCCGCTCGTCAAGGGACGGGCGCCCGCCGCCGAGGGCGAGATCGCCCTGGACGAGAAGACGGCCGAGAAGACCGGCACCAAGATCGGCGGCACCGTCCGGATGGCCGTCGACGGTCCCGTCATGACCAAGAAGCTCGTCGGCGTCGTCAGGACCGACAACCCCCGCGTGAGCGCGGGCGGCAGCCTCGCCGTCCTCGACACCGCGACCGCGCAGAAGCTCTTCGGCAAGCCGGGCGAGTTCAGCGAGCTCGTCGTGTCCGCGACGCCCGGCACCGCACCGGACCGGCTGACCGCCGAGGTCCGCAAGGCGCTGCCCGAGAGCTTCGACGCGCAGAGCGGCACGAAGCTGGCGGCGGACCAGTCCAGGATGATCGACGAGCAGACCAGGTCGATCCGCACCACCTTCCTGGTCTTCGCCGGCATCGCCCTCTTCGTCGGCGTCTTCATCATCGCCAACACCTTCACCATGCTCATCGCCCAGCGCACCCGGGAGATCGCGCTGCTGCGGGCCGTGGGCGCGTCCCGCCGCCAGGTGGTGCGCTCGGTGATGATCGAGGCCGGGCTGCTGGGCCTGATCGCCTCCGCCCTGGGCCTCGGACTGGGCGTCGGCGTCGCCGTCCTCCTGCCCGAGCTGCTCAACTCCACCGGAGCGAACCTGCCGGACGGACCGCTCGTGATCGCGCCGACGGCCGTGCTGAGCACCCTCGCGGTGGGCGTGGTGATCACCGTACTGGCCGCCTGGCTGCCCTCCCGCAAGGCCGCGAAGATCGCCCCCGTCGAGGCGCTGGCCTCCGTGGACCAGGCGCCGGCGCCGCGCGGCCTGGTGGTGCGCAACTCCATCGGGGCCGTGCTCACCGCGCTGGGCGTCGGCCTGATGCTGTACACGACCACGTTCCGCGACCGCGACGGTCTGACCCCCGCCATGGCCGGCTCGGCGCTCACCCTCACGGGCGTGATCGTGCTGGCCCCGCTGCTCTCCCGCCCGTTCGTGGCGCTGTTCGGCAGGCTCGCCGTCCGCGTCTCCGGCGTCAGCGGCAAGCTCGCCCGGGAGAACGCCCTGCGCAACCCGCGCCGCACGGCCGCCACCGCCTCCGCGCTGATGATCGGCCTCACGCTGATCACGGGCCTGACCGTGGGCGCGATCTCGGCCGACGCGGGCATGAGCCGGATGGGCAAGCAGGACCTGACCGCCGACTACCAGGTCAAGTCCTCCAGCTACGTCGGCCTCTCCCCCGAGATCGGCGGGAAGCTCGCCGGGCAGACCGGCGTCGCGGCCGCGGTCCCGCTGCGTTCCCTCGGCTTCCAGACGGAGGGGCACCCGGCCCTGGTCGTGGGCACCGACGTGTCGGCGATCGGCAAGGTGACCGACCTGCGCGTCACCAGCGGCTCGCTCACGAACGTGCGCGGCACCGGCGCCGTCGCCGTGTCGGAGGAGTACGCCAAGCAGCGGGGCCTGAAGGTCGGTTCCACGCTGCCGATGGAGTTCTACGACGGCAAGCGGGCCAAGGCCGAGGTCGTCGCCGTCCACGCCGACAACGACGTGCTCGGTGACGTCCTCACCGCGACCGCCCTCGTGGACGCGCACATGGAGAAGGTGCGCGACGACAAGGTGCTGGTGAAGGCCGCCCCCGGCGCGGCCGACGGCCTGCGCGAGAAGATCAAGGACGCGTTCGGCGGCAACCCGCTCATCAAGGTGGAGACCCAGGACGACCTGCGCCGCGCCGCGTCCGGCAACATCGATCCCGTCCTCAACCTCGCCTACGGCCTCCTCGGCATGGCCGTCGTCATCGCGGTCGTCGGCGTCGTCAACACCCTCGCCATGTCCGTCTTCGAGCGGACCCGCGAGATCGGGATGCTGCGCGCGATCGGCCTGGCGCGGCGCGAGGTGAAGCGGATGGTGCGGCTGGAGTCCGTGATGATCGCGATGTTCGGCGCGGTGCTGGGGGTCGGGGTCGGCGTCTTCCTCGCCTGGTCCGGCGGTCACCTGCTGCGCTCGTCCTTCCCGCAGTACGAGATGGTCGTGCCGTGGGCGCGGATCGGGGTCTTCCTGCTGCTGGCCCTCGCGGTCGGCGTCCTCGCCGCGGTCTGGCCGGCGCGCCGGGCGGCGAAGCTCAACATGTTGGAGTCGATCGGGGCGCAGTAGGCACGTACGCGAGGGGGCGGTGGGTCCGTGGACCCACCGCCCTCTCGTCGTTCTCGCAAACGGGGCGAAGCCCTTAGAAGACCGACTCGGCCTCGTTCATCCGGTTCTCCGGCACCCGCTTCAGCTCGGTCGTCGCCTCGGCGAGCGGCACCATGCGGATGTCGGTGCCCTTGAGCGAGGTCATCATGCCGAACTCCCCGCGGTGCGCGGCCTCGACCGCGTGCCAGCCGAAGCGGGTGGCGAGGACGCGGTCGTACGCGGTGGGGGTGCCGCCGCGCTGGACGTGGCCGAGGATGACCGGGCGGGCCTCCTTGCCCAGGCGGCGCTCGAGCTCGGCGGCGAGCTTGGTGCCGATGCCGGCGAAGCGCTCGTGGCCGAACTGGTCTATGGCGCCCTTCTTGTAGTCCATCGTCCCCTCGGCGGGGTGCGCGCCCTCGGCGACGCAGATGACGGCGAACTTCTTGCCGCGGGCGAAGCGCTCCTCGACCATCTTGACCAGGTCGGCCGGGTCGAAGGGGCGCTCGGGCAGGCAGATGCCGTGGGCGCCGCCGGCCATGCCGGACTCCAGGGCGATCCAGCCGGCGTGGCGGCCCATGACCTCGACGACCATCACGCGCTGGTGGGACTCGGCGGTGGTCTTGAGGCGGTCGATGGCCTCCGTGGCGACGCCGACAGCGGTGTCGAAGCCGAAGGTGCGGTCCGTGGCGGAGATGTCGTTGTCGATGGTCTTGGGCACACCGACGACGGGCAGGCCCGCGTCCGACAGCATGCGGGAGGCGGTCAGCGTGCCTTCGCCGCCGATGGGAATGAGTACGTCGATGCCGTATTCACGGGCGAGCTCCTTCGAGCTCTCACAGGCCTCGCGCAGCCGCGCGCGCTCCAGGCGCGAGGAGCCGAGGATGGTGCCGCCGCGGGCCAGGATGCCGCTGACGGCCTCCAGGTCGAGCTTGCGGTGGCGGCCGTCGAGCAGACCCTTGAAGCCGTCCTCGAAGCCGATGACCTCGTCACCGTGGCCGACGACGGCGCGGTGCACCACCGAGCGGATGACGGCGTTCAGACCAGGGCAGTCGCCGCCCGCGGTGAGGACTCCGATGCGCATCGTGCTGTGTCTCCTGCTCGCTACTGGTACCTGTGAGCCGGACCGATTCTTTCACGGGCCGGGCGGTAGTGCCGCACTCCGCCGTCACCCTCCTGACGCGCGCCTTATCCACAGGCACAGGTATTGTCAAGAGGTCAAGCCCACCTTAACGGGTCTATTTTCTTCGGAAGAACTTCGACGGAACCACCGTCGGAGCGCTCCGTGAACAGCGGGCGAAGTCAGAAGCACGGCGAAGGATCAAGGAGAGCACGCGTGACGCGCAGCGTGTACGTGACCGGGACCGACCGGGGCGACGGGCGCCAGGTCATCGAGCTGGGAGTCATGGAGCTCCTCACCCGCCATGTGGAGAAGGTGGGCGTGTTCCGTCCGCTCTTCCACGGCGACGGGCCGGACCGCCTCTTCGACCTGCTGCGCTCGCGCTACCGCCTCGCGCAGTCCGCCGAGAGCGTCGTGGGCCTGACCTACAACGAGGCGGCCGCCCTGCAGGCCGAGCGCGGCACGGACGAGCTGGTCTCCCGCCTGGTCGACCGCTTCCACGCGGTGGCCCGCGACTACGAGTACGTCCTCGTGCTCGGCACCGACTTCGCCGGCACCACGCTCCCCGACGAGCTGGCCCTCAACGCGCGTCTGGCCAACGAGTTCGCCGCCTCCGTCATCACCGTGGTCGGCGGTCAGGAGCAGTCGGCCGAGTCCGTCCGCGCCGAGGCCCGCAACGCCTACCGCGCCTACGAGACGCTGGGCTGCGACGTCGTCGCCCTCGTCGTCAACCGCGTCGCCCCCGCCGACCGCGAGGACATCGGCGCGCGGCTGTCCGCGAGCCTGCCGGTGCCCTGCTACGCGCTGCCGGAGGACAGCTCTCTGTCGGCTCCGACCGTGCGCCAGATCGTGCAGAAGCTGGGCGCCGAGGTGCTGCTGGGCGACGACTCCGGGCTCTCGCGCGACGCGAAGGACTTCGTCTTCGGCGGCGCCATGCTGCCCGTCTTCCTGCCGGCCCTGACCGAGGGCTGCCTGGTGGTGACCCCCGGCGACCGTGTCGACCTGATCGTCGGCGCGCTGGCCGCGCACAGCGCCGGCGCCCCGCCGATAGCCGGCGTGCTGCTGACCCTGGACGAGCGCCCGGGCCCGGACATCCTGGCCCTCGCCGGCCGGCTCGCCCCCGGCACGCCCGTCGTCTCGGTGCCCGGCGGCTCCTTCCCGACCGCGGCCGAGCTCTTCGCGATCGAGGGCAAGCTGGAGACGTCCTCCCCGCGCAAGGCGGAGACGGCCCTCGGCCTCTTCGAGCGGCACGTGGACACCGCGGAGCTCACCGACCGCATCTCCCTGGCCCGCTCGGCCCGCGTCACGCCGATGATGTTCGAGCACGAGCTGATCGAGCGCTCCCGCTCGGCGCGTCGCCGCGTCGTGCTGCCGGAGGGCACCGAGGAGCGCGTGCTGCGCGCGGCGGACGTGCTGCTGCGCCGCGACGTGTGCGACCTGATCCTGCTGGGCGAGGAGGAGGCGATCCGCAAGCGCGCCGCCGAGCTGGGCATCGACCTGGCCGAGGCGCAGCTCATCGACCCGCAGACCTCGCCGCTGCGCGACCGCTTCGCCGAGATCTACGCCAAGGTGCGCGCCCACAAGGGCATGACCGTGGAGCTGGCCCACGACGTCGTCGCCGACGTCTCCTACTTCGGCACGCTGATGGTGCAGGAGGGCCTGGCCGACGGCATGGTCTCCGGCGCGGTGCACTCCACCGCCGCCACGATCCGCCCGGCCTTCGAGATCATCAAGACCGCGCCGGGCGCGCAGATCGTCTCCTCGGTCTTCTTCATGTGCCTGGCCGACCGGGTGCTGGTCTACGGCGACTGCGCGGTCAACCCCGACCCGAACGCCGAGCAGCTCGCGGACATCGCCATCCAGTCCGCGGCGACCGCGACCCAGTTCGGCGTGGAGCCGCGGATCGCGATGCTGTCGTACTCCACCGGCACCTCCGGCTCCGGCGCGGACGTCGACAAGGTCCGCAAGGCCACCGAGCTCGTGCGGGAGCGCCGTCCGGACCTGCTGGTCGAGGGCCCGATCCAGTACGACGCCGCCGTGGACGCCGCCGTGGCGAAGACGAAGCTGCCCGGCTCCGAGGTCGCCGGCAAGGCGACCGTGCTGGTCTTCCCCGACCTGAACACCGGCAACAACACCTACAAGGCCGTGCAGCGCTCGGCCGGCGCCGTCGCCGTCGGCCCGGTCCTGCAGGGCCTGCGCAAGCCGGTGAACGACCTGTCGCGCGGCGCGCTGGTGCAGGACATCGTCAACACCGTCGCGATCACCGCCATCCAGGCCCAGGGCGAGCAGCGCGGCGAGCGCACGGAACCCTGAGCCGCCCGGCCGACGTCCGTACGGCCGTACGGGCATCCGGCGGGCGCCGCGCCCGCCGGGCCCGTACAGCCGC
>KL569413.1:49634-53939 GCA_000715685.1 Streptomyces lilacinus | reverse complement strand
TTCCCGGGGCTCCGCCCCGGACCCCGGGCGGGGGCTGGGCCCCGGCTGCGTGCCCGGCGGTGCCGAACAGGCCGCACCCCTGTCACCCCGCGCCGATAGGCTCAACCGCATGGCTGTCAACACCTCCCCCGACACCCCGCTCCCCGTCGGCCAGGTCTCCCGCCTCATCGGCGGATGGATCGACCGCCTCGGCGCGATCTGGGTCGAGGGGCAGATCACGCAGCTCTCCCGGCGCCCCGGCGCCGGTGTCGTGTTCCTGACGCTGCGCGACCCGTCGCACGACATCTCGCTCTCCGTCACCTGCTACCGCGCCGTCTTCGACCGCGTCGCCGACGTCGTCTCCGAGGGCGCCCGCGTCGTCGTGCACGCCAAGCCCGAGTGGTACGCCCCGCGCGGTCAGCTGTCGCTGCGCGCGGCGGAGATCCGTCCCGTCGGCGTCGGCGAGCTGCTGGCGCGGCTGGAGCAGCTCAAGAAGTCCCTCGCGGCGGAGGGGCTCTTCGCCGCCGAGCGCAAGCGGGCGCTGCCGTTCCTGCCGCAGCTCATCGGCCTGGTCTGCGGCCGGGCCTCGGCCGCCGAGCGCGACGTGCTGGAGAACGCGCGCCACCGCTGGCCGGCCGTCCGCTTCGAGGTGCGCAACGTCCCCGTCCAGGGGGTGTACGCGGTGCCCGCCGTCGTGGAGGCGGTCAAGGAGCTGGACGCGCTGCCGGAGGTCGACGTCATCATCGTGGCGCGCGGCGGCGGCAGCGTGGAGGACCTGCTGCCGTTCTCCGACGAGCAGCTCGTGCGGGCGGTGGCCGCGTGTCGTACGCCCGTGGTCTCGGCGATCGGGCACGAGCCGGACACGCCGCTGCTGGACCTGGTGGCCGACCTGCGCGCGTCCACGCCCACGGACGCGGCGAAGCGGGTCGTGCCGGACGTGGGCGAGGAGCTCACCCGCGTACGGCACCTGCGCGAGCGGGCCCTGCGCTGCGTGACCGCGCACCTGGACCGCGAGGAGCGCGGGCTGGCGGCGGCGCGGGCGCGGCCGTGCATGGAGCGGCCGCACCGGATGGTGGAGGAGCGCGAGGAGCAGGTCGCCGCGCTCGCCGCGCGCGGCCGCCGCACGCTGGGGCACCTGCTGGACCGGGCGGAGTCCGAGCTGACCCACACCCGGGCCCGCGTGGTGGCGCTGTCCCCGGCCGCGACCCTGCGCCGGGGGTACGCGGTGCTGCAGCACGCCGACGGTTCGGTCGTGCGGGCGGCGGCGGAGGTCGCGCCGGAGGAGCGACTGCGGGCCCGGGTCGCCGAGGGCGACTTCGCGGTGCGGGCGGACGTCGCGGCCGGCGGAGATGTCACAGAGCCCGAATAGGCTGGAGCGCATGGCGACGACAGGTGAGGCAGTGGAGTCCGTGTCCGTGGAGGATCTCGACGCGCTGGGCTACGAGCAGGCGCGGGACGAGCTGATCGACGTGGTGCGCCGCCTGGAGGCGGGCGGTACGACGCTGGAGGAGTCGCTGGCCCTGTGGGAGCGGGGCGAGGCGCTGGCGAAGGTGTGCCGCCGCTGGCTGGACGGCGCGCGGGCGCGGCTGGACGCGGCACTGGCCGAGGAGGAGGCCGCCGAGGCCGCCACGGCGGGGGACGACGAGGACTGAGCCCATCCCGCCCCCGTCCACCCGACCCGTCCCACCCGGGGATGTGAACCGGATCTCACTCGAGCGGTTTAGTTGAAGTTTCACCTATCTCAAAGTAAGTTGAATATTGAACTTAACCGGGCGCGAACCCCGCGTTCTTCCGCTCACCACGAGAAGGTGCATCCCATGACTCTCGCCCTCGACACCGCCGCCCAGGACCTGCTCTTCCGCGAGGCCCACACGGCCAACACCTTCAGCGACGAGCCCGTGTCCGAGGAGCAGATGCAGGCCGTCTACGACCTGATCAAGCTCGCGCCGACCGCCTTCAACCAGTCGCCGCTGCGCATCGTCCTGGTCCGCTCCGCCGAGGCCCGCGAGCGCCTGGTCTCCCACATGGCCGAGGGCAACCAGGCCAAGACCGCCGCCGCCCCGCTGGTCGCGATCCTCGCCGCGGACAACGAGTTCCACGAGGAGCTGCCGGCGCTGCTCCCGCACTTCCCGCAGGCCAAGGAGCTCTTCTTCAGCGAGCGCCCGGTCCGCGAGCAGTCCGCCGCGCTCAACGGCGCCCTGCAGGCCGCCTACTTCATCCTCGGCATCCGCGCCGCCGGCCTGGCCGCCGGCCCGATGACCGGCTTCGACTTCGCGGGCGTCCAGAAGGAGTTCCTGGACGACGACCACACCCCGCTGATGGTCGTCAACATCGGCAAGCCGGGCCCGGACGCCTTCTACCCGCGCTCGCCGCGCCTGTCCTTCGAGCAGGCCGTCACCACCGTCTGACGCACGTCAGGACATCTGCGGCAGCCCGATGGCCGTCGCGCCCGGCCCGGGATCAGCCCTTCGGCTTCCCGGTCCTGAGCGCGGCGGCCATTTCCTTCAGCCGCTCCGCGGGCGCGGTGCCGGTGATCACCGTGGTCACGCCCTGCTCCTCGCGCACCAGCGCGTTGTACTTCGGGCCCTCCCAGCGCTGCCAGACGACGTCGCCGACCTTCTCCGTGGCCGCCGTCTTCTCGGCGCGCTGGGTGACGTCGTCGACGAAGACGCGGGCCGGGCCGTCGCTCTGCTCGACCGCCACGTACCGGCGCTGCGGGTCGCGGAAGCCCAGGTGCCACACCGAGCCCTTCTCCTCGCCGCCCGCGCGGTACGAGACCGAGGTCGCCTGCCAGTCGTCGCCGAGCCCCTCCGGGGCGGCGACGCCGTAGGGCGCGGCGCGTCGGGCCGTGTCCAGCTCGACCCGGTAGTCGACCGCCTTGACCAGGTCCTTGCTCTCGTCGTTCGGGATGAAGAGGTAACTCAGTACCGCCACCGGGACGACCACTGCCATCGACAGCAGCATGTTCCGGATGGTCTGCGTCTTGCCGTTCCTACCTGCCACCCGCCCATCGTCCCCCATGCCCCGACGGATCTTGACACCGACCTTGCGGCCGACCTTGCGCCGACCTTGTCGCGGCCCGTACGCGGTCGTTACGCGGCTCATACGTGCTCAAACGTGGGGCGCCCTGCTCAGTTAGGCAATCAACCGATAAAGTCATGAGCACCCTCACCCTCCCGGCCCACATGGCGCAGGAGGGGCCCCACGGCCGTCGCCGTACAGAAAGGTGCGCCGAGATGTCCGATCACCATCTGCCGTCCCAGCTCGAGGTCAGCCCCGAGGCCCCCGACCGCAACCTCGCGCTGGAGCTCGTCCGGGTCACCGAGGCCGGCGCCATGGCGTCGGGCCGCTGGGTGGGCCGCGGCGACAAGAACGGCGCGGACGGCGCGGCCGTACGAGCCATGCGCTCGCTGATCCACACCGTCTCGATGAACGGTGTCGTCGTCATCGGCGAGGGCGAGAAGGACAACGCCCCGATGCTCTACAACGGCGAGCGGGTGGGCGACGGCACCGGCGCCGAGTGCGACGTCGCCGTGGACCCGGTGGACGGCACCACGCTGACCGCCAAGGGCATGGCCAACGCCGTCTCCGTGCTGGCCGTCGCCGAGCGCGGCACCATGTTCGACCCGTCCGCGGTCTTCTACATGGACAAGCTGGTGACCGGCCCCGAGGCCGCCGACTTCGTCGACATCGACGCTCCGGTGGCGGTCAACATCCGCCGGATCGCCAAGGCGAAGCGTTCCTCCGTCGAGGACGTCACGGTCGTCGTCCTGGACCGCCCGCGCCACGACGGTCTGGTCAAGGAGATCCGCGAGGCGGGCGCCCGCATCAAGTTCATCTCCGACGGCGACGTGGCCGGCGCGATCATGGCGGCCCGCGAGGGCACGGGCGTCGACCTGCTGCTGGGCGTCGGCGGTACGCCGGAGGGCATCATCGCGGCCTGCGCGATGAAGTGCCTGGGCGGCACCATCCAGGCCAAGCTGTGGCCGAAGGACGACGAGGAGCGCGAGCGCGCCCTCGCCGCCGGTCACGACCTGGACCGCGTCCTGCACACCGAGGACCTGGTCAGCGGCGAGAACGTCTTCTTCGTCGCCACCGGCATCACCGACGGCGAGCTGCTGCGCGGCGTGCGCTACCGCTCCGAGACGGCGACGACGCAGTCGCTCGTCATGCGCTCCAAGTCGGGCACGATCCGCCTGATCGACTCCGAGCACCGGCTGTCGAAGCTGCGCGCCTACAGCTCGGTCGACTTCGAGCGCCCCAGCTGAAGGGCTGATACGCGCTGATACGCGTACCGAACGGGCCGGGCTGTCTCTTATACACATC
>KL569413.1:46224-49281 GCA_000715685.1 Streptomyces lilacinus | reverse complement strand
TATAAGAGACAGGGCGAGGACGACCCGGCGCTCGGCGGCGGTCAGCCCGCCCCACACGCCGTACGGCTCCGGCTGCAGCAGCGCGTGCTCGCGGCACTCGACCATGACCGGGCAACGGGCGCAGACGCGCTTGGCCGCCTCTTCACGGGAAAGGCGCGCGGCCGTCGGCTCCTTTGATGGTGCGAAGAACAAGCCCGCTTCGTCCCGGCGGCAGACCGCCTCCGAATGCCAGGGGCCGGCCTGTTCCCGAGCGGAAATCCGCTGGGACGGTACGGCGGCTTCCTGCAGGGGCTGATGCGGTAGCAGCACGGTCTACTCCTGACGACGGCTTCACTTGCCGATTGAGTCACCTTTGCCCGTCTCGACGCGCACGGCCATTCGCACCCGCAGCCGTACGAGAGACGATGCACCAAGCTTTACCCGCTGTGCGCGAGCTTATTCACACCGTTGCCATGAGCGGAATGTCGTCGCCTTTGCGTCAGTTGAAGGGGCGGAGGTTCTTCAGCCGCTTGCCGCGCCGCGGCTTGGCCTCCACGCCGCCGAACACCGCGAAGCCGGTGACCACGACGACCGGCGCGTCCGGGTCCGCCGCCTCGGCGCTCTTCACGTCGAAACCGCCGAAGACACCGGTGCCGGCGCACCGCACGGAGACGTTCTCCGGGACCCTGATCTCGACGCCGCCGAAGAGGGCGCAGGCGTTGATGACGACCTGCGGGTGCTCGAACAGCGCCTCGGTGAGGTCGATCTCCACCCCGCCGAACAGCGCGAACGCGTTCGTCCGCGGCGGCACCCGCCAGCGGCCCTTGCGGGCGGCACCGCCGAAGACCTGTCTCTTATACAAGACAGCATCGTACGGGCGCGCGGAGGCGGGACCGGCGGCCGCGGGGCGGCCGGCCGGCAGGTCGCCGACCAGCGGCTCGAGCTCCTCGTGCGTGCGCGCCGCGTACACGGCGCCGACCCGCTCGGTGTGCTCCTCGGCGGTGAGCCGCCCCTCCGCCAGCGCCTCGCGCAGGATCTCGGCGATCCGGTCCCGGTCGGCGTCGGAGGCCCGCAGCGCGGGCCGGGCCGCCGGGCCGGCGCTCTTGGTCAGCGACACCCGGGGCGCGGGGGCGGGCGGGGAGGGCTCGGAAGACTCGTCCACGGCAGCAGGGTAGGCCGGACGCGATAGATCGCGACAGACGTGGGACGGAACACAGTCGACCCGACGGACCCCCGACGAAACCTCGACGCACCCCCGGCGATGACCGGCCGATGACGAACTGAGCCTTACCTCACAAACCCACCGGCCGCCGAGCCGCCTACTCTGTTGGGGCGCTGTCGACGACGCCAGCCACCGTTATCACGCAGAGTGAGTGAGGAATCCCCGCGATGTCTGCCCGCCCCGAGTTCGCCTACACCGACCTCCTGCCCCTGGGTGAGGACAACACTCCGTACCGCCTGGTGACGGCGGAGGGCGTGTCCACCTTCGAGGCGGACGGCCGCACCTTCCTCAAGGTCGAGCCGGAGGCCCTGCGCAAGCTCGCCGCCGAGGCCATGCACGACATCTCGCACTACCTGCGCCCGGCCCACCTCGCCCAGCTGCGCAAGATCCTCGACGACCCCGAGGCCTCGCCCAACGACCGCTTCGTCGCCCTCGACCTGCTGAAGAACGCCAACATCGCCGCCGCCGGCGTGCTGCCGATGTGCCAGGACACCGGCACGGCGATCGTCATGGGCAAGCGCGGCCAGAACGTGCTGACCGAGGGCGAGGACGAGAAGGCCCTGTCGAAGGGCATCTTCGACGCGTACACCCAGCTCAACCTGCGCTACTCGCAGATGGCCCCGCTGACCATGTGGGACGAGAAGAACACCGGCTCCAACCTGCCCGCGCAGATCGAGCTGTACGCCACCGACGGCGGCGCCTACAAGTTCCTCTTCATGGCCAAGGGCGGCGGCTCCGCCAACAAGTCCTTCCTCTTCCAGGAGACGAAGGCCGTGCTCAACGAGGCGAGCATGATGAAGTTCCTGGAGGAGAAGATCCGCTCCCTGGGCACCGCCGCGTGCCCGCCGTACCACCTGGCGATCGTGGTGGGCGGCACCTCCGCCGAGTACGCGCTGAAGACCGCGAAGTACGCCTCCGCGCACTACCTCGACGAGCTGCCGGAGGAGGGCTCCCCGCTCGGCCACGGCTTCCGCGACAAGGAGCTGGAGGAGAAGGTCTTCGAGCTCACGCAGAAGATCGGCATCGGCGCGCAGTTCGGCGGCAAGTACTTCTGCCACGACGTCCGCGTCGTCCGCCTGCCGCGCCACGGCGCGTCCTGCCCGGTCGCCATCGCGGTCTCCTGCTCCGCCGACCGCCAGGCCGTCGCCAAGATCACCGCCGAGGGCGTCTTCCTCGAGCAGCTCGAGACCGACCCGGCGCGCTTCCTGCCGGAGACGACGGACGAGCACCTCGACGCGGACGGCGACGTCGTGAAGATCGACCTCAACCGTCCGATGGACGAGATCCTCGCCGAGCTGACCAAGTACCCGGTCAAGACCCGCCTGTCGCTGACCGGCCCGCTGGTCGTCGCGCGCGACATCGCGCACGCGAAGATCAAGGAGCGGCTGGACGCGGGCGAGGAGATGCCGCAGTACCTCAAGGACCACCCGGTCTACTACGCCGGCCCCGCCAAGACCCCCGAGGGCTACGCCTCCGGCTCCTTCGGCCCGACCACGGCCGGCCGCATGGACTCCTACGTCGAGCAGTTCCAGGCCGCCGGCGGCTCCAAGGTCATGCTCGCCAAGGGCAACCGCAGCAAGCAGGTCACCGACGCGTGCGGCACCCACGGCGGCTTCTACCTCGGCTCGATCGGCGGCCCGGCGGCGCGCCTGGCCCAGGACTGCATCAAGAAGGTCGAGGTCCTCGAGTACGAGGAGCTGGGCATGGAGGCGGTCTGGAAGATCGAGGTCGAGGACTTCCCGGCGTTCATCGTCGTCGACGACAAGGGCAACGACTTCTTCGTCGACCCCGCCCCGGCCCCGACCTTCACGTCCATCCCGGTGCGGCAGAAGTAACCCTGCGGGGCTTTCCCCACC
>KL569413.1:45373-45912 GCA_000715685.1 Streptomyces lilacinus | reverse complement strand
ATTGAGGACACCGCGCGAAGCGCGCTCCCGGGGGCCTGGGGGCGGAGCCACCAGAAGAAACGGTGAAATGGGGGCACCTCCCAGCGGTAGCTGGGGGAGGGTCAGGGGCTACGCGAAGCTCTGTGACCTCGAGCCGTCACACCGCTGCAGCCGCACTGCGTCCTTCGCTGACGCGAGCGTCAGACAAAGGTCCTGCGCCGCAGCAGGACGCAACGTCCCGCCACTGCGCACGAACTGCTGATTGCCACCCCCGTGGCAGTTCCACAGCACCACACCCGCCCCGGCGCGATACGCGCCACCCGGCACATCCACACACCGATCGTGCGACAGCCCGGTCCGCAGGACCTTCTGCCCCGCGTCGTACCACCACTGCTGGTTGCGACTCCCGCTGCAGTCCCAGCCGCCCACCTGCGTCCCGTTCCGCGACGCCGCCCCGTACGCGTCCACGCACGCCCCCGTCGCCGCCCCGCGCAGCGGCCCGTACGCGTCGTCCCAGCCGCCCTCGCGCAGCACCGGCTTGCCCGTGCTCGCCGGGTCGG
>KL569413.1:43156-45165 GCA_000715685.1 Streptomyces lilacinus | reverse complement strand
TCAGAGATGTGTATAAGAGACAGTCCCTCGCGGTAGCCGGACCGGTAGAGCTGCGTCAGGCAGGAGGCGAAGGCGCCGTGCCCGCGGTAGTTGGGGTGGAAGGACTGGCGGACGGAGTTGGCGTCCGGCGGGAAGGGGTTCGACAGGTCGACCCACAGGCCGCGCGCCCACGTGTCCTCCATGCACACCTCGTGCCCGTGGAAGAGCCGCGAGTTGTCGAGGTACAGCGCGCCCGTGTCGCGCGCGACCTTCCGCATGCCCCGCTCGAAGGCCGGCACGGCGTAGTTGCGCCCCCACGCCGCGTCGGACGTGTGGCCGACGCAGCCGCCGGGCAGCTTGCCGGGGAACTTGGGGTTGTCCTCGAAGTCCGGGCCGATGGGGCTCGGGTAGCCCATGACGACGAGCTTGTAGTCGCCGTCGGCGTACCCGGCGTCGGTCATCACCTTCCGCAGGTCCCGCACGGTCTGCTCGACCTTGGGCACCAGCCCGTCCACGCGGGCCTGCCACCCGGGCGCGTACTTCGGCTCGCAGGTGCCCTGCAGCAGCAGGTAGCGCTGGACGCAGTCGGTCATGACGGGGCCGAACTGCAGGTCGTCGTTGGCCCCCGCTACGAGCAGCACCATCTTCACGCGCGTGTTGCGGGCCTTGACGGCGAGGTTGTCGCTCTGGACGAGTTCGTCGGCGTACTGCTTGCTCCCGCCGATGCGGATGTTCGCGGTGGCGGCGCCCGAGCAGGCGACGTTGTACGTGACGTCGGCGGGGATGCCGGTGCGGTGGATGGCGGCGTCGGGCGAGCGGTGGCACCAGTTGGTCGGGCCGTTGGTGCCGGGCTCGTACGTGCCGACGCCCTCGCCGGATATCTCGCTGTCGCCGAGGGAGAGGAGGGAGGTCTTGCGCGCCTGGAGCGGTCGCTCGGCGGCGTCGCCGTAGAGCTTGACGGCCTCGGCGGCGCGGACCTTCTCCAGTTCCGGGGACAGGGGGGTCGAGGCCGTGGAAAGGGACGGTGTCGCAGCGGCAGCGGCGGTGCCGCTGACGGTCAGTCCGCCGAGCGCGGCGGCGAGCGCCGCGAGCGCGGCGAGGGAACATCGCAGGGTGGGTCTGCGTGTCCGGGTCATGGAGCCTCCCCGAGTTCTGTTGTTACTCGCGGTATTTAGTAGTCACGAGGGCCTTTTGGGAACACGGTGAACCAGACAAACGCTGTTTGTTTGTCAGGAGGTAGTGACGATGACCGACAGTGGCCAGTACCGGATCGAGCACGATTCAATGGGCGAGGTGCGGGTCCCCGCCCACGCCAAGTGGCGGGCGCAGACCCAGCGCGCCGTGGAGAACTTCCCCGTCAGCGGGCAGCGGCTGGAGCGCGCGCACATCGAGGCGCTGGGCCGGATCAAGGCCGCCGCGGCCAAGGTCAACGCCGAGCTGGGCGTCGTCGACGAGGACGTCGCGGCCGCGATCGCCGAGGCCGCCGCCGAGGTCGTCGAGGGCCGCTGGGACGACCACTTCCCGGTGGACGTCTTCCAGACCGGCTCCGGCACGTCCTCGAACATGAACGCCAACGAGGTCATCGCGACCCTCGCCGGCGAGCGGCTGGGCCGGCCCGTGCACCCCAACGACCACGTCAACGCCAGCCAGTCGTCCAACGACGTCTTCCCGTCGTCCATCCACATCGCGGCCACCGCCGCCGTGACCCGCGACCTGATCCCCGCGCTCGAGCACCTCGAGGCGGCGCTGGAGCGCAAGGCCGAGGAGTTCGCGGACGTCGTGAAGTCCGGGCGCACGCACCTGATGGACGCGACGCCGGTGACGCTGGGCCAGGAGTTCGGCGGCTACGCGGCCCAGGTCCGCTACGGCGCCGAGCGGCTGCGCGCCTCGCTGCCCCGGCTCGCCGAACTGCCCCTCGGCGGCACGGCCGTGGGCACGGGCATCAACACCCCGCCCGGCTTCTCCGGGGCCGTCATCGCCGAGGTGTCCCGGACGACCGGGCTGCCGCTGACCGAGGCCCGGGACCACTT